>JAFTBN010000031.1 GCA_017455185.1 Clostridia bacterium | reverse complement strand
TCACATCAATACCACCACATTTTGAACCATTTTTAGCAGGAATTGTTGTGCCTGCAGTCGCAAAAAGATTTCCAACACTGTCCGCAGCAAGATTGGTTACAGTTGCAGTGGTGCTAGGAATGCCTGCAGAAATCGCAGTAGCTACTGTATTTGTTGTATCTCCACCAAGAGGTGCATAAATCACGGATTTATCACCAGCGATAACAGCAACGCGAAGAGCTTTGTCCAAATTTGGTGTGCCAGTTGAACCAGTAACTGTAACAGCTTTTACTCTCAAATCTTTTGCAAGGGCATCAGCACTTGTTGAGCGGATGTTGAATAGTTTAACCAAGTAATAATTGCCATCATAGGCCGTTGTGGGTTCGTTTGTGATAACACCATCGGACCATCCAGCTTGTGCTGTCAAATCAACGTATGTTCCAGTTTTTGCCGCTTCATCATTAGACACTGATGCAGAAGCGTGAACCCATTTGGCAGTAATAGCACTGCCAGAGCCTGTAGCAGCAGTAGATGTAGGACGAAGCACAGTCGCGGAAGTCATGCCCGCTGTAGCTTCATTTAGATAAGTTACATCATCAGAAGTTGTACTAACGTTGTATTGAATTTCAATACCACCTTCTGCGGTAGCTTTAACTTGCATACCAGTAGCAGTAACTGTGTTGTTCATTGAGAACCATGCGTAAGAAGCTGTTGCCATGATCATTGCTGAGATGAGCAACAACACGATTGCAGGAATTAACTTTTTCATAGTTAAAATCTCCTTTTTTATTTTCTTTTTATTTTTCTTTTTTATATTTATATGCAACCCAATTATCAATCCTCTTCGTAAGCATTGATGATCGAGAATGTCATATCAACTCTGAAGGTCCCACCGCGCAGAGCATCAACGCAATCCTTGTCGTCCCCTTCAATCCAGATGATAATGTCAAACTTCACATAATCATTGGACGTCGCATAAGGAGCCAGGTGATCCGCTCTTCCCTGCATCACGATGTTGTCCGAATAGAAATTCTCGGTCACCCCGAAAACCTCCATGGACGATTCATCAAACGGGCAAACATATTCAACGGATGTAGGATCATCCCAATGCGCATACGTCTTAACATCTGTGTCATTGATGATGACCATCACGCGAATGGCTTTGTCCAGATTCCGGGTTACATTGGATACATACAGCTCGTAGCCGTAATCCAGGATGTATCTCCCGTCATTCCGCACATAGAACGTGGTCGCCAGATAGTTCTCGCCGTTGTGCGCACCGTCCTCGGCCCGCAAATCGTTCATGACCTCTGTATAACACACGTTGTCGACTTCTTCGTTCGCACGGGCGTCCAGACGGGTCGAGGCCTGTGTGAAGTCTCTCGAGTCCGAAATCACCATGCTGTAATTCGCCGCGTCCAGTTTGTTGACCCGGACGGTAAAACTCCCCGTCGCGGTATAAAGAGCCGCCGCTATATAAATCAGCGTCACCAGAATGGCAAGCGCACCGGCAATAATGCCCAGCAGCCGTTTCCAGTTCCGGTATCGCTTTACGTCCCGGGCTGTACGGATCAGCAAGGTAGACATACCATGTCGATTTTCCGCCACATCCACTGCGCATCACCTCCGCTCTCGTTTTGTATCACGCGAGCCTGTCGTCAAGCCTCGTCCGCCAATTTCTGCTCCAGAAGCTGCGAGAAAGACATTCCGTCCGTCGAAGTAATCACATATCCGGCGCAGACGGCGCGTTCAATCCGGGATCTGACCGGATCGTCGCCCCGTTCCACGTTCGGAATCAGGATTCTTGTCTCTATCGCTTTCAGATACGAAATCATGGCCATGACCGCCATACGGTCGGCGTCATCGTCCAGAAATGCAGCCGCGAGTTTGTCCTCCAGGATGGCATAATCCAGTCCCAGGCCAGCCAGGCGCGCTACGGGATAATTGGCGTCCCCTACGTTCCGGATCATGACCTTCACTCCCATTTCGCGGAGTTCGGTCACCAGCGTATGGAGCACATCCAGTTCCTCATACACCGCCTGCCCCGGCAGCTCCAGACAAATCATGTTGAAAAAGGTGAAATTCTCCTTTTCAAATGCCGTCTTCAGTGTCGCGGCGAAATCAAGCGTTCCGATCGCCTTCATCGGCACGGGAATCGTGATGAAACTCATCACGTCCATACCGTTTTGCTGCATCTTTCCGATTTCGCGGCAAACCTGCCGCAAAGACCAGAGAAATACGCTGACAGCCAGCATGGATCTCTCCGCCGTAATGCCGTATTCCTCGGGACCCAGAAGTCCCAACTCGGGAGAACGCAAAAACGTGCGGGCTCTGTAGGACAGCAGGTGATTGTCTCCCGCGTCGCGCATTTCCTGGTAGAAGATTTCCAGCGGAACCAGATTTTCATCCAGAATCATCTGAACCATTTCTTTTTCCGTCACGGCTTTGTCTCCTTCCTTTCCAGTCAGGAAGATAATCTTCCGGTTGCGACCACGGAGTACCCCGCAGGCCTATCCCAAGCTCACGCAATTTTACAACAAAAAAGCCAAAAAGTCAAGAGTTTTCAGGGTAAAATCAAAACGTGTAACAAATATTTTCAATTCTGTCACATTTTCTTTTTGTCATCAAATTGACTTACTTACAGTCTATCGTTTTTATGCATTTTCCACTACATTGTTTCCGAATATCCGTCAATACTTACTGGTTGAATCAATCTCCACGCCTTCCACGGCACGCCGCGCATCCGAAATGATCTTCTCCACAAAGGAAGAAAGCACATAAAACTCGCCTTCCCCGTTTATGGTCATGAACGAACGGCGCTCGCTGTATTGATAGAAACGCAGAACCAGGTCCCTGACGTTATTCTCGGTGTAATGATCCGGATTGGCTGCAGCCGCGTTGTCCTCTCCGTGGACCCGGAGAACCAACTGCGCGCCCTCGTCCCCCGCGTCGCGGAATGCCTGCATCTGCTCTTCGCTCAGGTCTCCCTGCGCGCTCCCTTCGATCGAGGCCCACAGAAGCGACTGGTAGAACTTGCGGAAATTGTCCACAGCCGGAAGCGCTTTGTACTTCCCGGTCGACGTGGTGGAATCCAGCACATAGGTCAATTCCTCCCCGTCCGCAAAGACGCGGATGTTCGCCGAAGAAATGTTTTTCGACTGATCCGAAGCGCTGTTGTCGGTCGTAAAAGTCACCCGGTAGCTCGGACTGTCCACCTCAATCTTCTGACAGAACGCCAGGTTCATATTGAAGAAATACTGATCGATCCACTGCAGATTGTCCCAATTCAGGAAAGCCAGATAACTCTCTTCCACCTCGCAGACTTCCTGGGTCAGGTAGGACAGGACGAAAAAGGTCTTGTCGGGTGTTTCCTCGGAAATCTGGACCAGATTGACCACGTCCTGATCCGGGACGCCGTCCTCGTTGGTATCGACCATATAGATATAGCGGACCGTATATTTCGGCTTGGCAAGTCCCCAGCTTTCCAGTTCTTCATCGGTGACGTCCTCCAGGCCGTACTGTACGCACCGTTTGATGGTCATGGAGTACATGTTCTGCAGAACCGTGGAGCAGTTGTCGCTGTTGATCTCATATCCACGGCTGGCAAACAGGGGTTCCATGACGGACAGATAGGTGGGCGACAGTTCAAACGAAGTCGAGGACTTCATCGTCATCGTCCGGGCCGCCATATCCACGTAGGAGAAAGCAATCTTGATTTTGAGATCCAGTTTGTCCTTTCCCTCCTCATCGGGCGTATAGACGTTTTCCGCCATGAAGAAATCGCGCACGTTGAAGAAGGTGTTCATCGACGCCGGATAGACCAGCATCTTGCTGACCAGATCTTCCAGCGGCGCCAAAAGATAGGTCTGGATGGTGTTGCTCATCACGTACACGGCGTCGCGCCCCTCCAGTTTGACGTAGCAGCCTCCGCCGGAAACCAGCGGATCTCCCACGTAGACCGTATAGGACTTGCGCCCGCTCCGGGACGTGATGGTATACCAGTTCGAGGATACCGCCTCGGTCTCCCCCTTGGTGTTGGTGCCCATGACGAACCCGTATTCCCCGAATCCGTTCTCGAGAACTTTGGCCGTGTCGAGTTTCTGCATGGAGAGCGTATAGCCCGCCGCGCTGACCACATACGCGATGGCGGTCAGATCAATCCCGGCCAGATTGTCCTCGAATCCCAGGATGGAGAACCGGGTCTGGGTCGCGTCCCTGTATACGGTAAAGGAGCCGTAGGAGTTGTGCACCTCAATCTTGCCGCAGATGGTGTCCTCATTGCCCGAGGAAGTCGCCTGGGTCATCTGGGGGAAAATCAGGATTCTCTGGTTGGCTCCCACCACTTCACTTCCCTCGGTGTCCACTTTTGCGTAGACCGAATAGTCCCCGGTCGCCGCGTCCACCTGCATCAGTGTCCCGATTGCGGTCGTATAATAACCGTCCTCGTTGACGTACAGAACCTTTCGGTCCTGGTCCATCATGACGTAGTTTCCCTTGTCCTTGCGGATGTAATACTTGTATTTCACCCCGTCCGGGCCCTCCTCCACATAGGTGGTGGAGTTGATGACGTAATAGGTGACAATCGGGAGCGTAATCGCCAGGATCAGGATGGCCGCAATGATCGAAATCAGCGCAATGCGCTGCGTCCGGACCAGGGACTTTTTCTTTTCCTTCTCCTGTCCCTGTTTGCGGAAATGGGCGTACAAGGTCAGATCGTCCTCGGACTGAACCGGGTCGTCCGCCGTGACCTTCCGTGCCCCGGCGTCGGACTCGGGACCGGTGAACCAGCCCTCGAAGATGTATCCTTCCCGGAAAGCCCGGGGCAGAACGCCGAACGGCTCGCCCGACTTTCCTTCCTTGGAGGACTGCCCGACCTGCCCCTTTCCGGCATCAAAGAGGATGTTTATAAGATTCACTTTTGCCATCTCAATGATACCTCCGTTTGATCACCACAACCGTGCCCAGAACCAGGCAGATGACGCCCGGAATGACCATCAGCGCGACGGTCCATCCCCAGGCCTTGCCCGCATCCTGGTAATCGTCCCCGATGGTCGCCGAGTTGAACGGCTTCCAGGACAGATTCACGGCCACGATTTCCTTGCCCATGGACCGCAGGGCGGCCAGCATGACGTCCGTGTTGCCGTATACTTCGCTCTGCAGCAGCGTATCGGATACGAATTCGGTACTCGTGCAGGCCAGCACGTAGGCGGTATGGTTCACGCTGGTATAGTTGGTTTCCTGTTCGGAATGCGCCTCGGTGGTCAGGGTCATGAACCGGAACGGCGTGGTCCTGTCGGAAAGGTCGACTTCGCTCAGTCCGGCGTCCGCCTCCTCTCCCCGTCCGTCGTCCAGCCAGGCCGTAGCCGTTTCGCTGCCGATGAACACGTCCGAGATGATGCGCGACACGCCGTTGGAATACCGGCTCGCGTAGGCGTAGGTCTCGGTCAGGGATTCCATTTCCTCGGGCGTCATGTATTGCGTCTGGTAGGTCTTGTCGTACGAGATGGAGGTCGCGTCGCGGAAGACCACCTTGCGCGGCACGCCGCCCGAACGCATGTCAGTCGTGATGGAGGAACCTCCTCCTTCCACGGTATACGTTCCGAGGATGGTGCGCAGATCCGAGGACAGCGCGCCCGCCGAATCCCGCATCAGGTAGTTGTACGTCTCGCCCGATCCGGTCTCGCTCCGCTCGAGCACGATGCCCCACTCGGAAAGATACTCTTCGAGGTTGCGCAGCACCGGAGTCTCGGAGTTGAAGAAGACCACAAAGGCGTACGTCTTATCCAGGAACTTGTCCAGCTTTTCGATTTCGGACCGGCTCCCGTCCCCGTCAAAGCGGGAACGGTAATCCTTCGTCGGCCCCAGGGAGATCAGAAGACGGCAGTCCTCGGGAATCTCCTCGTTTTCCAGATCCAGGTACTGCACCCGGTATCCGGCGTTCTCAACCAAAGCCCAGAACGTGGCGGACGCCGCGCTCTCGCCGTGGTTGTTCGTGAAGCAGGCAATCGGGGATTCCGCCTTGGTCACCGCGATGATCGAGGAGGTCAGGTACTTCTCCCCGTTGTACGCCCAGGGGGCGGACGACGTGTTGTCCGAGAAGACGTAGAAGGCCCGCAGTCCGAGCACACGGAATTCGGTGCCGCTGGACACGATGACCTGGGACGCGTAAATGTTGCTGGCCGAATTGGTCTTGTACTTCTGCACGGCCGAGGCGTTGTTGTACACGTCAATGCATTCCACCTCAATCCACTTCGGGAAGGCGTGCTGCAGGGCCAGTGCCGTATAGTACACGTACCGCTGGGTGGTATTTCCGAGCAGCACGTCCGGGTCGTCGCAGAAGGTGATGCGCACCCGGGGGACCTCCTGCCCGCCCGAGGATTCCTTCAGCCCGTCGTAGGTGGACTGAAGCAGGTCCCGGCAGGCGTCGGTCAGCGAATAGAGCCCCTTGAGTTCGGGGAATTTTTCCTGGTACACCTCGCGGGTCATGTCCAGATAGGCCAGACCCGAAGAGGTGGCAAGCGAAAAGAGAATGTTGAGGAGCAGCACCAGAAGGATCACGCCCGCGGTAATCAGGACGGACAGACGTCCGTGGCCGGCACGGCTCAGTTTTTGACCGAACTTGCTCATGCGTTTTTCCTCCTTACCAGGATCCAGACGGCCGCTCCGAGCACCAGCACGCCCGGAATGACCGAGAGGGCCACGGTCCAGCGCGCCATCTGTGCCGTCGTAATGCTGTGGATGGTCGTATCCGCAAACGGCTTATAAGGAATGCCGAACAGCACGTCCTGCTTGCCCAGCCCGGCGTACAGCCGCTGCATCATCTCCGCGTTCCCGAAGGTCGCCGAGATGAAATAGGTTTCCGAACCCGAGGCCGCCGAGGTATGCACCACCAGGTGCGAGCCCGTCGTCCGGTCCTCCGAAACCGTCATCAGGCAGAAAGGCCCGTTCCGGTCCACCATCGCGCCCGAGGACCATGCCTCGGAACCCGACGAAGCCGTAAAGAGCGCCTCGACTTCCACCTGACCCCCTCTTGCCGTCCAGACGTTCTCCCTCGAGCCCGAAGGATCGCACAGGGAGGTGGCGTTCTTGAAGATGACCTGCGGGGTGTACGCCCGCCCGGTCATGCCCTCGAACCAGGATGAGGCACGGGGCCCCGTGCCGAACTGTCCGACGATGGTCGAACCGTCCGAGGTCAGGGAGGCGGAAGGATCCTTGATCATGTACGAATAGGTCTGCCCTTCGCTGTTGGTATGCCGCTGCACCTGCACGCCCCAGTCCGCCAGGAAGGCGTCCAGGTTGGGCAGCTGCTGGGTCGAATCCGACAGAAAGACCATCATATCCCCGCCCCGCGCGAAGAAGGCGTCCAGCTTGACCCGCTCGTCCAGGTCGGATACGCCGTCGGCCACCGTCAAATCGGCCGTCGGGTTGTACAGGATCAGCAAGTCGCACGCGTCGGGAATGTCCTCGCGCAAAAGGTCGAGATAGGAGATGAAATAACCCGCGTCCACCAGATTGTACAGAATCTGGGTGTCGTAGTACGTCTCCCCGTGATTGGTGGTCAGGTAGACGTTCCGATTTTCATTTGAAAGGAGAGAGACCATCGCCGTGGCGAATTTCTCATCCCCGTTGTATCCCAGAGGATTTTCCGAGTCGGCCGCCGCGAACGAGAAGAACTCCCGCAGCCGCAGCACCCGGTAGCCGCTCTCCCCGCAGTCGAGCACCACCATGGTGGACTGCAGCAGGCCGAGCTGTTCCTTGTATTTCTGCACCTGGGAGGGATTGGTCCAGATGTCCACCCAGCTGACCTCGATGTAATCCGGGAAACGTTTGGCCAGTTCCTGCGCCGTGCTGTACACGTAGCGCTGGGTGCTGTTTTCCTCCAGATTCGAGGGCGTATCCAAAAAGAGGATCCGGACCGCTTTGTCCGCCTTGGCGTTCGGGGCCAGCCGGGGAAGAACCTGTTCCAGCTGCTCCGCGCAGCTCTCGGACAGGCTGTACAGCCCGCCCCGCGTCATGTCCACGTACCAGCGGAACTTGTTCGCCAGCGAGGAGAAGAGCACGTTGAGCAGGATGACCAGCGCGATGAGAGCCACCGTCAGGACCACAGACAATCCACCGAAGCGCAGTTTTTGATTCCGGTAGAAATTTCTTGCCATGCAACCGTTCCTCCTTATCAGCCCCAGCGCCGCTTGTCGTATACGCGGACGGTCAGGAACAGGAACACGAACGTGATGGACAGATAGTACAGCAACGCACCGAAGTCAAAGATGCCGTAGCTGAAATTGGAGAACCGCGAGAGCACCGACACCCAGTTGATGACGAACCGGATGGGGTAGGAGGAAATGATCTGCTGGCCGTCCGCGTCGGTCAGGCCGTTGAGCAGATTCAGAAGCACCATCGCCGCGATGACTCCGATGGTAATGACCGCCGCCGAGAGCTGGTTCTCGGTCAGGGCCGAGATGAACGTCCCGATGGCGATGAAGGCCGCGCCGAGCAGAATGACGGCGAAGACCGATCCCACGATCTGACCGGTCACAGGGCCAATCTGCGTCGTGGAATACTGCGTGCCCGCCCGCTCGGCCGCGCCGAATACGTACAGCGGAATGAAATTCAGGCAGGAAAGCAGCACCGAACCCAGATACAGGGTGAAGGCCGCAAGGAACTTGCCCATGACGATGCCCGTCAGGGTGACCGGAGCGGTCAGGAGAAGCTGCTCGGTGCGCAGCTTGCGCTCCTCAGCGAACAGCCGCATCGTCAAAATCGGAATCAGAATGATGAAGGCGAAAATCAGATACCGGAAATAGGAGGTCGTCGAGTAGGAGGCCGCCACCACCGTGGTGTAGCAGCACAGCAGCGCCGAGAAGACCAGGAAGACGCCCAGATAGACGTACCCGATCGGATTGATGAAATACGACCGCATCTCTTTTTTGTAAATCGAAAACATGGATCAGTCTTCCTCCTTTCCGCTCTCTTTGCCCTGTCCCTTGGGCACCAGGCCGATGTCCTCGTCGGAAGGACCTCCGTCCTCCCCGGACGAACCGAATCCGATGGAGGACTGGCTGGCCCGCTTTTCGGCCGCCTCGTCCACCAGTTCGTTGGCCAGGCTTGCCTCCAGCGTCGTCCGGCCGCGGCCCGCGCCGCGCCGTACCACTCTCTTTTCCCTTTCCCGCTCGACCGTGCCCATGCTGGACTGGTCGACCACCGTGATGAAGATGTCCTCCAGATTCATGCCCTGGGGTTCGAGCCCGACCATCGGCCAGCCGTGAGAGGCCAGCTCGAAGAAGAGTTTCTTGCGCACGTCGACGCCCTGCTCGCTCTCCACCAGGTAGGTGTAGGCGTCCCCGTCCCGCTCGGCCAGCACGTCGGCGTAAGCGATGCCGGACATGCCGCGCAACAGCGTCAGGACCTCTTTCTGCGGGCCGCTGACCTTGACGTGGAAGCGCCGGCTGTTCTCCACGATGCGGGAGATGTTCTCGGTCTTCTCGTCGGCCACAATCTTGCCTTTGTTGATGATGATGATCCGGTCGCACACCGCCTGCACTTCCTGCAGGATGTGCGTGGACAGAATCACCGTATGATTCTTTCCAAGCGTCCGGATCAGGTTGCGGATCTCGATGATCTGCTTGGGGTCCAGACCCACGGTCGGCTCGTCGAAGATGATGACGTCCGGATTGCCCACCAGCGCCTGCGCGATGCCCACGCGCTGCCGGTACCCTTTGGAAAGGTTGCGGATCAGACGATTGTACACGTCCTGGATTTTCACCACTTCGCAGATTTCGGAAAGGTGCCGGGCCCGGTCCATCGTGCAGCCCTTGAGTTCGTAGTTGAACTCGAGATATTCCTTCACGGTCATGTCGAGATACAGGGGCGGCTGCTCGGGCAGATACCCGATTTTCCGCTTGGCTCCCAGGGGATCCTCCAGAATGTCGATGCCCCCGACGGAAACCTTTCCCGAAGTGGAGGACAGATACCCGGTCAGGACGTTCATCGTGGTGGACTTCCCGGCTCCGTTCGGGCCCAGGAATCCGACGATTTCGCCGCTTTCCACTTCGAAACTGATGTCATCCACGGCACAATTGGTCCCGTAGTTTTTGATCAGATGCTCTATTTTAATCATGCTCTGCATTCCTTTCCTCGTTTTCATAACGCCGCTTACGCCGCGCACGGGCAGATTTCAGCAATTTATCAATATAGCACAGACTTGTGAACAATATGTGACGGGCGCGCGAAAGCGCCACACGCGCATGCGCGACCCCGGAGATGCAAAAAGCCCTCTGCGCAAAAGGCAGAAGGCTTTTTATGAATCCATTGGATTTCAGTCCATTAGGGATTTTCGGTTGCCGTGAAGGTCACGGTGATGTTGGGGTTGCCGTGAAAGTCACGGTGATGCCGTTGAGCAGGGTCGTATTCAGCTGTGCGCTGCGGACGTACGTCAAGCCCGTGGTCTTCTGCAGCGCGCCGTCGAAATAGAACCGCATGGTCACTTTGATTCTGCCCTCTGTATTTAACGGAATCTGTCCATTGGAAAGCAGGGTAACCGATGCATGATCACCACTTGTTCCTTTGTCAGCAAAATTCAAATATCCCGCACTGGTTGGATTATCATTCACCCAGAACGCTACCGAAGCGGCCTGGAACGTGTCCTTGGTCACGTCGGCGGAATCCACTTCCGGAGCGGTCAGCGTCGCGACAAGATCCATACCCGTCGCAGTCTCTGTCATAGCCGCTCCGGCGGACGCAATGTAAACGACATATTCATAGTAATATTCATTTACGCCAGAGGACGGAACCGGGTCCAAAGACCCCTCCGAAATCGGCAATCCGCTCGACGTCAGGCCGGAAGAGGGCAAAATGGCGGAAGTGTCGGCCAGATAGGCAAGCCCCACCTCGGTTCCCGCCTTGTATGTGCAGGGCTTCAGCGTGCCGCTGCTGTTGGCCTCAAGGTGAACCAGGAACGGGCTTGCGGATTGCAGAATATCCGGATTTTGGATGGCGCTGGTCGTTGCATTGCTGTCCACGGTCGAGATAACCAGGTTCGGGGATACTTCCACCTTCATTTCCACGTTGTCCGAATCCACGCGCCGGTTGGCTGCGAGCCATGCAAAGGTTACGCCCGCGAAGGTGGCGCAAAAGACCATGGCCAGGGCGCAGATCAGCAAAATCGCTCTTTTATTGGTTTTCATTCTCATTTCTTCTTTCTGTCAGCGTTTGACCCGGATGCCGGCCCGCCGCAAGGGGCTCGGATCGGCAGGGAAACGGGTTCCCTTCTCCGTGCCGGCGCAGACGCACCATGACGCTGCCCGGGCATCGGTAGGGTTTTATTGTATGCGATTTCCGGAAAAATTTCCACCGCAAAAAAGCTCCAAATCCGAACGTGTTGAAAAATTATTGCAAACAAAAAGTGAACAAATCGTGAACCTTCGGTCTTTCCGGGTCAGTCCGGGATCCGGATCCGGTACAGGGAGTCGAAGAAAATCCGCCTGGAATCCCCGCCTGCCGCCGTCAGGACCAGGCACTTGCAGACCCCGTCCACTTCCTCCACCCGGCCCCGCAGGCGGACGTACCGTCCCGCCCGGTAAAAGACCGC
>JAFTBN010000030.1 GCA_017455185.1 Clostridia bacterium | reverse complement strand
TGGATAAAAGGACGAGCGTTTCCAGCGCCAGCAAAACGGGGATGATCTTTTCCGCCAGCCTTGCAATCTTCCCGTTGAAGCCCAGCGTGACTTTTACATAAGAGTAGAATAAGTAGATCATCGCAAGGTCAAGCAGCTTGCTGATCAGGCAAAGGATGAAACAGACCGTGCTCTGTTCCGGTATCTTCACCGTGAAAAGAATCGCTTCGTTGACCGCAAAGCAGACGCTCACAAGAACGATCAGGCTTCTCAAATAGCCGATCCCGTTTCCATTTTGCTTCATGCATCCGAAAAACAGCGCCGCGCTGAAAAGCGCGCCAATCGAATCCACACCGGCGTCGAACAGGCTGTCCTTCAGCCTCGCCTCCGTGAAGAACGGGATGCTGAGCGCTATGATGAATACCGCTGCAGCGATGGTAAAAATCAATCCGAATATAGTTGCGTTTTCTTTTAGTTTCAGTTTTTTGGTCATCTGTATGATCCCTCTCGTGTTACTCGACGGCGTGACGTTCACGTCCTCGTTCTGATCCACTTTTACCGACAGGCCTGCACCCTATCTTCAGGATGCCATTGCTTCGCCCAGCAAAGAGAAAAACGTAATGGATGCAAGGAGGCCAAAAAAGCTCAGCACGATAAGAGCCGCGCACAAAGACACTCCGACGATGGACATGATAAAACCCGCCCTGACCGAGCCGGGTATTTCCTGCGCCTGCTTTCGGTAACCCGAATACAGCGCAATGCCGACAATGCCCAGTACAATGGAAGCAATCCGGATGGACCCAAAAAAATTCAAAGCCAGACTCAAGATGCCGAGAACCAGAATCGCCGTACCGCGGCCATTCAGTTTTTTCGACATGGAATTGTTTTCCTGCTGCCAGTTTTCACTGACATAAACAGACTGTCCCTGCTCTTTTTTGTTCACCGGTGCTCCGCAGTTGGGACAAAACTTATCGCTTTCTTTGATTTCGCATCCGCAATTCACACAATAGGCCATTCCATCCTCCTCCGTGATTCTTCTTTTATATTCTGTCATCCGGGAACCGCTCCAGTTCCCCTTCTGAAACCCAGACCGCCTTTACCGATTCCGTTTCCGCCTTAAGCGAACCCCCTGCCAGCGTGAGCACCGTATCCGGTTCTCCGACTGAAAGCCACCTGTAAGCAAGAGCGAAAGGACAAATTGACGCATCCGCCTCAAGCAGATTCCTGTATCGCCCCTGCCCCGCTTTGAATACGCTTTCCTTCAGACTCCAGGCAAGAACGGGGTGAAGATGTTTTTCCCTTTCTCCCGGGTGAAAAAAACGTGCCAGAAAGGCGTCGGCATCCCTTTGTCCGATCCGGTCCGCCCGCTCGATATCCACACCGACCGGTTCTTCCGATACGGCGCAGGCGACAAACTCACGGGTATGGGAGAGGGAGAAGGAATACGGGACATCGGCTGCGTACCATCGGCCTTCCGGAGTCCGTCTCACGTCCGCATGCGTCAGGTCCACCCCATATTCCGTATCCAGGACATACATCAGCAGCAGCCAGGAGAGATAACTCTCCGCCCTGCGTGCGGGATTCGGAATGGCCTCCAGATACGAATCCCGTACCGGGCAGCCAAGAGGGCGGACGTGTACCGATTCCGGAATCCGCGAAAGATATACAAGTGCCATCCGTTTCCCTTTCCCGAACAAAAAGAGGAGTGTCTCGATTCACTCCTCTTTTCATAGCCTTAATGAAAATCAATCCATATCTGCAGCTTTTCCGCTCTTGACCCACTCGTCAACTTCCGTGGTCTTGAACTTCCAATTGCGGCCCACACGATGAGCCGGCATATTTTTCGTCTCGATCCAACGAAGAACAGTTAAACGGTTAACGCCAAGATATTGACAAATCTGCGGCATAGAAAAATAGCGATCCAGAATTTCTTCCATCAAAGCAGCCTCCTTACTTTACTGTTGACCATTATAGCATAAGCAGAAATATTTGTAAAGTGTTTTTTCACAAACATTTATGAAAAATGATTGAACAACAAATGCGGAGGTAGTATATTAATGGATAAAAATAAGTGAAATTATACTTTTTTGTGCAGTATTTTATGAGGAAAACCCTCCGAAAGCCGCATAGGCAATCACCCCGATGAGAAGCAGCACCAAAAGGGTCGGAAGGATGATCCAGATGAAGGCGGATATCAGCATGGCGGCCATATCTTTCTTGCCGACCTTGTTATCCTTCATCCTTTTTTGGAAATCTTTTTCCTGCTCTTCGGTCACAGGTTTGACTTCTCTTCTGGTAAATCCCAATCTCATACAGCCTCCTTTGAAAAGAGCCGGGAGCCGAAACTCCCGACTCTATGAAAAAGTGCAAATTAATCCTGCAACGGTGTCTGAACCTGAACGGGTTCTTCCACTCTGCGGTTTTTACGCTCCATCTTAGGCAGTTCAAAGAGATAATTTCCATTCTCGTCGATCTTACGATTCGGGAAATGGCAAGCCAGGAAGTGACCCGGCTCAATCTCTTCCAGTTGAGGCGGAACCCGTTTGCAGATATCGCAAGCCATATAGCAGCGCGTATGGAACTTGCAGCCTTCAGGCGGGCGAATCGGAGAAGGAATATTCCCTTCCAGAAGAATTCTCTCCTTCTTCAGGCTTTCCGGATCCGTTGTCGGGATGGAGGAAAGCAGCGCGACCGTATAAGGATGACGGGGATCGCGGAAAATCGTATCCGCATCCGCAAACTCAACCACATTTCCCAGATACATGACGCAGATCCGGTCCGAAATATACCGGACAACCGAAAGGTCATGGGAAATGAACATATAGGTCAGGCCTTCTTTTTCCTTCAGATCCTGCAGCAGGTTGATAATCTGAGACTGAATCGAAACGTCAAGAGCGGATACGCATTCGTCGCAAACCACGAATTTCGGTTTAACGGCCAATGCGCGCGCGATGGAGATTCTCTGTCTCTGACCGCCGGAGAACTGGTGGGGATACCGATGCATCATGTAATCCTGAAGGCCGCACTTGCGCATGATTTCCAGAATATAATCCTTCATCTGCGGATCTCCGCGACGGAAGAATTTATGCGTGACAAGGCCTTCCTCGATAATCTGACCAATGGTCATACGGGGGTTCAGGGATGAATACGGATCCTGGAAAATGATTTGCAGATCCTTGCGCAAAAGACGCATTTCGGAATACTTCAACCGGGCCAGATCGATTCCGTCATCCAGCATTTCCTCAAACCGTGCAAATTCCGGATCGTCCGAAAACGATTTCTTGAGTTTTGCAATCTCATCCGTGACAGCGTCAATCTGCACCTGCAAATCGCCAATCTGCGTTTTCAATTTTTCTTTCTTGGCTTCCAAAGCCTCTCTGTTTTTCACCGGCTTTTCTGAAGACTCAAGTCTGAGGGAAACATCATCCAGCTTCAGCTGGAATTTGGCCTGCTTTTCCTCGAGCAGTGCTTCGTTCAAAAGGAGTTTTGCGCCTTCGTCCGTTGCCCTGACCATAAATCCGCCCAGGATCTTAGCCAGATGCTGCTCGGCGGTCTTGGCCTCGGACATCGCCAGGTTCATCTCCTGAATCTGATAAAAGGTCGCACCTTCACCCAATGCCTTCACCTGCTTTTTGAGGTCTACCGCATGGTCCTTTTTCTTTTCGTATTTTGCAATGAACTTGTGCACATTCTTCAATGTGTTCCTGACATAGGAGGGTGCCAGTTCGGCGCGGGTACGGCCATAGTATATGGTCGTTCCGGCTGTCTGATCGTACAATTGAAGAATAACACGTCCCAGCGTGGACTTTCCGCATCCGGATTCGCCCACGATACCCAGAGTCTCCCCTTTGTAAATATCAAAGGAAATGTCCTCATTGGCACGGACATACATCTGTTCCTTCTGGAAAATGCTGGACTTCGCTATCGGGAAATACTTCTTAAGATTCGTGATCGACAAGAGCTTGTTTGTGTTCTGCACTGTTTCTCACCTCCTTTTCAGGATAGAAGCACCGGATTTTCTGCTGGTCGGAAATAGCCACCAGCTCCGGTTCTTCTTCGAAGCATTTCTGCGTTGCATACTTGCAGCGCGGAGCAAATTTGCATCCTTTCGGCAATGCGAGCGGATGCGGAACCGAGCCGGGAATCGGCTCAAGTTTTTCCGTAATGTTTTCCAGACGAGGAATGCTGTACATCAGGCCTTCGGTATACGGGTGGCTGCTTTTGCAGTTGGTGAAAATGAGGCTGGCCGGAGCCTGCTCCACCACCTGGCCGCAATACATAACCACTACGTCATCGGCCATTTCGTTGATAACGCCCAGATCATGCGTAATGAAAATGATGGACGTTCCGTTTTCTCTTTGCAAATCGTTCATCAGACGAAGAATCTGCGCCTGAATGGTCACGTCCAGTGCCGTAGTCGGCTCGTCCGCAATCAGAATCTTCGGACGGCACGCCAGAGCCATCGCAATCATGACGCGCTGACGCATACCGCCGGACAGCTGATGCGGATATTGACGGATGACCTGTTCCGGGTTCGGGATCTGTACCTGATAGAGCATGTCGATCGACTTTTCCCAAGCCTGCTTCCGGTTCATATTCTGGTGAATGATGAACGGCTCGGAGAGCTGCTTCCCTACCGTGAACACAGGGTTCAGGGAGGTCATCGGCTCCTGGAAAATGACCGAAATCTTGTTGCCGCGGACGTCGTACATTTCAGTCTGGGACAGTTTGGTCAGATCGACTCCTTCAAACAGAATCTGTCCGTCCGCTATATAGCCGTTTCCGTCCAGCAGCTGCAGAATGCTCATGGCCGACACGCTCTTGCCGGATCCGGACTCACCGACAATGCCGATGGTCTTTCCCTCTTCCAGTTCGTAAGATACGTCGTTGACCGCTTTCACCGTTCCCTTGCGGGTGCGGAAATACGTATGGAGGTTCTTCACTTCAAGTAATGCCATATTCCTGTACCTCCGCCTTATTTATCTCTCGTACTCTTGGGATCGAGAACGTCACGGAGCGTATCGCCGATGATGTTGATGCAAATGGTTGCGATTCCAAGGAAGATTGCCGGGAACACCCACTGCCACCAGAAATTCTGGATGACAATCGAGTTGTTTGCGCCGTTGAGCATGTTGCCCCACGTCGGGCGAGGCTGCTGAACGCCGAATCCCAGGTAGGACAAACCGGACTCGGTCAGAAGGCATCCCGCGAAATCCAGGGTCATGCTGACCAGGACCACCGAGATGACATTCGGAAGAATGTGCTTGAACGCGATATGACGTTCCTTGAC
Source organism: Clostridia bacterium (assembly GCA_017455185.1). Taxonomy (GTDB): domain Bacteria; phylum Bacillota; class Clostridia; order Oscillospirales; family CAG-272; genus RUG14240. Next base: position 28,328 of record JAFTBN010000030.1, on the reverse strand, counting down.
GCCCATTGCCTTGGCCGCCAGGACGAATTCCTTTTCGCGCTCTGCCAGAACCTGCCCGCGGATCATGTGCGCAAGACCCGTCCAGGAAAGAACACCCAGAATCATCATGATGATGAAAATACGCATATTCTCGGAAATCGGCCGTGTCGTCAGGACATAGGACAAAAGCATGGCAAACGGAAGGAACGGAATCGCCGAAAAGATTTCGGTTATACGCATCAGGAGCATATCGACCCAACCGCCGAAGTAGCCCGAGACGCATCCCACGATGATGGCAATCACCGACGAGATGATAACGGCAACTGCACCGATGGTCATGGTCATTCTGCCGCCGTGAACGATTCTCTTCGCGGTATCGCGGCCCATGCTGTCCGTTCCGAACAGATATCCTTTCAGACCGCACGACTTGACTAAGGCACCGTTCTCATCCACCAGATAGGTCTGGTAGGAACCCAGAAAGACCCGGCTGGCCGATTCACCGTTCAACTTGCACTCTCCATTGTTGGAGGTGCCCCACAGATAGACTTTCCCCGCGTCGGTTACTGCGGCGAAATGACTTGTTCCGGCCGCAAGTGAAATCACCTTTTCCTCAGTGGGAATGGGCGAAATGTCCTTTTCCACCCTGGCTGCGCCCTGAATGAGAATGTCCCCATTGTCAAGCAGGAAAGCAAAGTTGTTGTTGGATGCAACCAGATCCACGATCTTGTGAGAAGAAAGTTCGGGAACCAGGTCCACGTCCTTCCCCTGCAGATAGGAATAGCCCGTTTCTCCGCGGAAGTAATTGTTGGAAACCTCTCCATAGGAGAGATACGTGCCGTCGTCATACAGGACAGCCGCATAGAATTTACTCAGGGCAACCTTGACGGCGTTTTTGTCCGTAATGGCATTTGCCGCATTCTGCGTACGAATCATGTTCAGGCAGGATTTGGTGTTCCCCCAGAAATAAACACGTCCGTCGTATACAATGGCAGAAACCTGTTCGGTTGCTTCGAGCTGCGATATTTTGGAAAGTTCCAGCTTTCCTGTCCGGATTTCATCGGGAAGTTCCAGAATCGGGTCATCCGTATTGCTGCCCAGATTCTTTCCGAACTGACCGCGGTTGCTGTTTCCCCAGAAGACAAGATGTCCTTCGGTTTCGGAATCCATCACCACCGCAACCAGATGATCCCGGCCGGCGGCAGCCATGTAGACTTTTCCGGGCTGAATCTCATCCGGGAAATCGGTGTACTTGATTCCAAGCAGATTGTTGGTCTTGTTTCCCCAGTAATACAGGGTATGATCCTTGCTGACCCCAACGGTAAAGGAACCGAAACTGTCAATGGACTCAATCTGCCCCTTCAATCCGCTGGGGACGGAGAGCATGGACATGGTCGGCCCTATGTTTGCCTGAGCCGAGTCCGTATAGTTCAGATCGATCGGCCAAATCGCAGGGCCGATGAAAACCAGCAAAAAGAGCGCTAGCAGCACCACCAGGGCACCAACCGCCAGTTTGCGGCGGAAGAAGACCTTGACAGCCATTCTTCCCGGGCTTTCCAGCTTTTCCACTTCCATGGCATCCTTGCTGTTTTCCTCGGAAATGGTCTTGCTGGCACCCATAAACATCCGGGCACACCAGCGGCCCAGAGTCTTAAAGGCGGCTGCGACTTTTGAGCCAAAGGACTTTTTCTTATCGTCTTCCATGTCTCAGCCTCCTTATTTGTTCACGCGGATACGAGGATCCACGAAACCGTAAATGATATCGATCAGCAAATTGCCGACCAACGAAATGAAAATATAGAACATTTGCAACGCCAGAACGACTTCGTTGTCCGAAACCGTAAGGGCATGATAATAAACACGCCCGATTCCGTTGATGGCGAAAATATTCTCAATCATCAAAGAACCGCCGAAAATCCCCAGGAACCAGCCGACGACCAGCGTGACAATCGGAATCAACGCGTTCCTCCAGGCGTGCGAATAGATGACGATCTTTTCCCTTAAGCCTTTAGACCGTGCGGTCTTGATGCAGTCCATGGAAAGGGCTTCAATCATAGAGGCGCGGACGTACCGCGTCATGCCGCCCAGTGAGCAGAACGTCATAACAATCAGGGGCAGAGCCAGATGATACATCTTATCCCAGAACCGCTTTGCCGCAGGCCATGTCTCCGACCCGACGGTATTGGTTCCGGATACCGGGAACCACTTCAGTACCACCGCAAACAGCCAGATAAAGACAATGGCAATGATGAAAGTGGGAAGACTGTATCCGATGATGGTCCCGACCTGGACGGCCACATCCCTCTTGCTTCCCCGCTTCACCGCACAAAAAATACCCAATGGGATAGTGATTCCCAAAGCCAAAAAAGTAGCAAAGATGTTAATCAGAATGGTATTCTTCATCGGTTCGACAAAGACTTCCACAACCGGTTTTCCGTATTCCGAAGAGTCTCCGAAATTGCCCTGAAGCATCCCGTTGAACCCGACAGTCTTGTCGCTGTAAGGATAGATGCCTAACCAGCGGCCGTATCTTTGCAATTTATTTCCATCTGTTCCAAATCTTTTGGACCAGAATTCATAGCGTTCCCGATAAAAGGCTTCTTTATCCGCAATATTCTTATTTACTTTCACTTCCTCCCGGGCAACCTGTCCCGCTTTGTCTATCGGAAGCATATTGTAAATCATAAAAAGCATGAAAGAAAGAATAAAGAAGACAACAATGATATATAAAAATCTTTTAACGATATACTTTCCCATGTAAAGGGTCTCCAATCTTTCTCAGGAGGTAGGAACCGCAGGACAATCGTCCTGCTTCCCGCTGTTTCCAAACGGGCATTTCTTCGGGCTGTTCCGGCCCTAGTGATCTCATTATACACATATACAGGAACGATGCCCGAAGGCACCGTTCCTGCATCAAGTCTTATGACTCAGGACCCGCTTTTGCGAATCCGCTCATATTCCAATCTTATTTGGATTTGGAATAATCAGCATAGAAATCTGCATCGTCCATGATGTAGTATGCAGAATAAGTCTCATAGTAGTCCGGATCGATGGTCCAGTTGAATGCGAAATCATAAGCAGCGCTGCTGAAGGAAGTAGCGAAGTTGATAGCGCAAAGCTTCGGGGTTCCATCGTAGCCATCCTCTTCACTGCGCATGTATTCGCCGTACAGGCCCGGGATAAACTCGGTCGAGATGTACTGGATATACATACCGATATCAGTGGTGGCTGTCGGATTGTTCTGCCATGCAGTAACCAGCAGGTCGGTCACTTCGTTCGGCTGTGTGCCGTACCAGGTGATTGCGAGAGGCATATAATACTCGCCGTTGATCTTAACGGTGGCATACTTGCCGTCCACTGTCTTGAAGTGGAGGTTTTCCTTGGACTTTTCATATCCGCTCAGTTTCTTGTAACGGACATCGTCAGTACCCTTTACGAAGGTCTTGCCTTCCTTGTTGTAAATCCAGCCGCCTGCTTCCAGAACGCGGATAGCGCTGTCGGAAGAATAGGTGTAAGCGTTGAGCTGGATGTCGTTTTCAACTGCCTTGTAAGCAGAGAATCCGGTGTAGTACGGGCCATGAACCACAGAACCGTAACCGCCGGTGAAGGTAGCTGCGAATTCAGGACGGTTGATGGTGTACATAATCGCCTGACGGACTTCCTTGAACTGAACAGGGCTCCAGTCAGCGCGGAAACCGATCTTACCATAACCTGCGCGGTCATAGTGAGTTTCAGCGTACTTCTCAGGGTTGTCCTTCACGATCTTCAGAGCTGCTTCGGTGTCTTTACCGCCGGTGATGCCGGCAATAACGTCAACCTGTCCGCTCTTGAACTGATCCATCTGGGTCTCGGAAACAACTTTGACATAGTGAATGGTTTCGATGGAGGGCTTGCCGCGAGCATCATCACCCGGATATACGGGGTTGAGGGTCAGGGTAGCGGTCTTATCGGAATCGTTGTAGTTGGTCACCTTGTAAGGACCGGAATAAGGCAGCGGGGAATCCCACTTCATATTCGCAACGATTTCGGCTGCAACGACATACTTGCCGTCGGAGTTCTTTTCATAGTAATCATCGTTCAGGCCGCATGCCTTGGTTTCGGGGTCAACGGTAATCGCGCCCTTGGTACCGAGGTACAGAGGCAGCGGATCCGGGCTGAAGCCCGCATTGATCATGGCATAATAGTATCCGGCATAGTCAGAGGTGAAGGTTACAGCAAAGGTGTAATCATCCAGCAGCTGAACGCCCTTGAAATACTTGGAATCGCCTTTCTTGAAGGCATCATAGCCGACAAGCGTACGGCCGGAAGAACCGGAACCGCCTGCTTCAACCGCGACAGGAGTGCTGTTGGAAAGAATAGCGACAATGTAGTTGCGGGCATCGATAGCGGAGTTATCAGAGAACTTCATATCGTCGCGGATCTTGATCGTGTAGGTCAGAGTACCGTCTTCATTGATCTTGGAGGTAGGCTCCTCAGCCAATGCCTGCATATTCCAGATATAGTTACCGGTAATGTCGGAATAGACGGTCGAATAGCCGCTGGTCAGACTCATGACATCGTTGTCGGAAGCGGCAGGACTGGATTTGCCCCAGCTTGCATTACGGAACATGCCGCTCAAGTCTGTGGAGCTACCCAGAATAGCAGAATTCTCAGCGCCTTCCTTGACAGTGGTCTTGATGATGGCATCAACAGCACCCCAGTAAGGAGAGGTTACGAAATTCTGGAATTTTGCGTTGTACAGATCGTAATACTCGTTGGAGTAAAGCGGAATTTCGGCAACCAGAAGGTTCCATCTCTGGATGTAGAGTTTCCACCACTGGTTGTAGACTTCCTCTTCGGTCTTGTACTTGCTTCCTTCCGGAACGGACGTGTTATAAACCATGGCCATGGACAGGAAGTCCATACCCAGTTCATAGGTGACGCCATCCACGGTAACGGTTGCCGTACCATCGTCCTTCTCGGTCACGTCGTCAATCGTGATACCGGCGCCGATTGTCTCATAAACCGAGGTGAAATCATCGCGCTCAACGACATCAGCGTCATCGATATCCTGATAAACGACCTTGGAGGAATCATCATTCTTGCTTTCCTTATCGTTATCCTTTTTTCCGCAGGCAGCGACAATGCCGACTACCATAACGAGAGCCAGGATAACAGAAAGCACTCTAATCAGGTTCTTCATGTTAGTACCCCTTTTTAAATTTATAAATTTTCCACCGCTTAGAGAGGAATAATTATATCGTCATTCAATCAATAATAAGGAATGATTCCCGAAATCCGACCGTCCTGCCGGGACAACGGACAACGAAAATCGCAGCGCAGAAAGTGTTGCTTTCCTTAAATAAAGTGCCCTTATTATAGCACAGGAACCGCTAAAATTCAAGACTTTGAATAAAAAATGAGTTCAGCCAAAGCAGAACGCGAATAAAACCCCGGCTCCTATTCCGTAAATCATATTTTAATATATCAGATTTTACATAATTGTGCAATAAAATTATGCGATACATATAAAATGAAAGAAAAGCACGGCAGAACGGAAAGGACAAGAAATAACAAAAATGACCAAAAAGTATCACCCGCCAAAACCTATCAAATGTGAATTTTTTGTAAATCAGAGTCGGATTGCAGCCGGGCAGCCGCTTTCGGAGACAGATCCTGCATTCGGCCTGAATCAGCCAATTCATCCCATGAGGCCTTCAGCGCATCCGATCCGGCCTGTCCCGCAAATGGGAAAGTTTCCTTCGCAAGTCCGGTCGGCTTTGCCCGGGGCAAAGAACCTTTTGTGTATGTTATTGTTTAATTTTTTGGTTAGAAAAAATAAAATCCGCCACAGCCTACGCCATGGCGGACCTGTTCTGCTCATGCCCATTTCAGCCGGCTGTATCCGACGGGCCTGTCAAAGGTTCTGACTCTCCGGACGGTTCGGCCGGAGTCTCGTTTTCCTGCGGCCCCTTGAAATGCAGGCAAAGCATGGTAATATCATCAAACTGAGGCGCTTCTCCGACGAAGTGCGTGATGGCCTTATCGACGGCGGCAATCACTTCCTGCGGCGTTCCGTCCTTGACGCTTTGCAATGCGTCAAGCATTCTCACGGTACCGAACAGTTCCTTGTTGGCGTTGGTCGCCTCGGCCACACCGTCCGTGTACAGGAACAGTTTGGACCCCTTTTCCATCTGCAATTCGTACGACTTGTACCGGGCTCCGGCCATGCCTCCGACGACAAAGCCGTGCTTGTCTTTGATCAGTTCAAAGTCTCCGTTCTTCTGCTTTTTCATCACCGGATACTCATGCCCGGCGTTGGCCGCAGTCAGAAGACCCGTCTTCAGATTCAGGATGCCCAGCCATACGGTCACGAACATTTCCTCACGGTTGTTCGAGCAGATCTGGTTGTTGGTCTCTTCCAGGGCCAGTTTCGGATCCCGCTTCATCAGCGTATAGTTCTGAACCAGAATTTTGGATACCATCATGAACAGCGCGGCAGGAACGCCTTTTCCCGATACGTCGGCCATCACGATTCCCAGATGATCGTCATCCAGAAGGAAGAAATCGTAAAAATCTCCTCCGACCTCTTTGGCGGGCTTCATGGAAGCAAAGATGTCAAAATCCTTCCGGTCCGGGAACGGCGGGAACACATTGGGAAGCATATCCGCCTGAATCCGGGTCGCCAGGGCCAGTTCCCGCCCGGTATTCGCCAGGTGTTTCTCTCGGTCTGCGAACAGAGCGCAATAAATCAGAACGATGGCAATCAGCATGGCCGCATACTGGGTCGAGATGCCGTATACGTAATGCGTCAGAGCCAGATTGACCAGTGGCACCGTCACGAACGAGGTCGTGACCAGTTTGGTTCTTCTGTCCGCGTGGGAAGAGAAAAGCGCCATGATGAACGCAATGAGCACTATGACCAGATAAACCTGGGAGATGATATACGTGCCGCCGGTCCGCTGATAATATCCGGCTTCATCGATGTAAAAATAGAGCGGATAGAAGAAGTTCGTAAAGCAGGCCAAAAGGTTCGGAAGCATCAGCCCGGACAGGATGTTGTTGACGATCCGCATCAGATTCGACTCAAGATTGAGCGCTATGGTGATATAGCGCCAGAAGAAGAAAATCAAGACTGCACTGTTTGCAAAATAAAAGACGTTGATGGCCAGATTCCAAGAGCTGAGTTTGACGATTCCGTTCACCACCCAGCAGCATTCATCCAGGAACATGGCCTGGGTAGCCAGCGTCAGCAAGGTGGTAAAAATACGGATGTATCCCCCGCCCTCTTTTCTTGCGGCCACAACCGAAAAGCTGAGCATGACAGCCACTGCCATGCAAAAGATATCCGCCCCGATGCTGAACGCGTTCATCGGTGTGAGTGCATCAAATCCCCTGACCATCAGAAGCGTGATTCCGGCTACGAGAAGCACCTGCATATAAAAGAAACAGGCCGGCACAATCCACTTGGATTGATCCGCCTTCAAGGACAATTTGGTATCGAAAGGCATTTTCCTTCCCCTTTCAAAAAGTAAAACCCGTCGGAAAAAGCCCGGCGGGTTTTCCCTGTCTGTCTTCCTCCCCATTATACAACAAACAGGGAGGGTTGACAAGACAGGCAAAAAAGAATTTATCCTTCAAAACGGATTTTCCTATCCCTCTTTCAGGGTGCGGGACAGAGGAATTCTCGCGATTTTACGGCTTTCGATTCCATATACCGCAAGATAGCTGAGCAGTCCCAGCGCGGCAATCAGCGGGAACAGATACGGGGCAAAATAGCAATCCAGCCAGCCCCTCATACGCATCGGCACGATGATCCTCCACAAAAGTTCGATCAAATACCGGCAAAGGACCGTGTTGATGCCAAGCGAAATCATAACCATGATGCCGGTCGGCAGGTTGTAGGCCCGGTTGATTTCCCTGACCTTGTAACCCAGGATTTTCATCATGGCAATCTGGCGGGCGTTTCTCTCGATGACAATCTTGGCCAGCAGATAAATCAGCAGCGCAAACAGGATGACCGAAAAGAGCGTGAACAGCCTGAACACATCCCCCATGGAACTGGTCAGCTGGTCGCTGGCGGCAGTCAGATCAGCCAACGTAACGGTTTTGTAAACCAGCGCTCCGTCTACCGACAGTTTCTGCTGTGAAAAAACCATCGGCAGATATTCGCCTTCGCCGAATGTCTCCCTGAAATCATCGAGCGGCATAAAGACCATCAAAGACCCATCGTTGACAAACACGTCGGACACGGTGAAACGGTAGGTGCCGCCCTCGTATTTTTCCTTCATTTCAAAGGCTTCCCCTGCCTTCAGCCCGTATTTTTCCTTTATAGGCCGGTTGACGGTCACTTTCCCGTCCGACAGTTTCAGATTCCCGAAATAGCGGGAATCCGCACCCGTCTTTTCCACGCCCAGCACCATGATGTCGTCAAGGCCGTATTGCAATTGGGTCATGTACACCTTTTCCGCCGTCCTGTCCTCCACCGGCACGTCCGCCTTAAGAACGGTCTGATACGGCGCCAGCAAGGAATCGGTGACCTGCTGCTTGTACCGTTCAAGCAGCGGACTCATCATCAGCCCGAACATCAGGATCACGCAGGCAAAGAACGTGCCGAAGAACAGCGCGACGTAGGTTCCCTTGTTCTGCCCGATGACGCGAAGACGGAACCGGGTCATAAAGGGCATACCCGTCCCCAGTTTTTTCACTTTGCGTCCCCGGCGCACACGCAGATTGCCGCGCAAGAACTCGAGCGCGGGAATCCGGAGCGAGCGAAGAAGAATGAAGAGATTGATTCCAAGCACCAGCAAAATAGGAATCACGGTCGTAAAGATCAGAGCCTTGGCGTTGTAGAAAGTGGTATAGGTAGGCAATGAATAGGAATGATAGTACAGACCGACCAGATACTCCTTGAGCACCGTATAGGCCAGGATGTTTCCCACAACTCCGGCCAGCAGCGTGGTGGCTGTGGGCAGAAGCAGATAGTGCGCAAGCAATTCCCCGTTTTTGTATCCCAGGGCCTTGAGAGTGCCGATGCTCCCTGCTTCGTTTTCAATCTGACTCTTGATGGACAGGGCGAAAACAAACGCCAGGCCGCCGACAATCAGGATGCCGAAAATCAGCATCATGGTCAGGTCGCCCTCTATGTCAATAATGGAGAACTGAACCGCCTGGTTGTCCTCCACCGCCAGATAATCGCTGAGCATATTGCCTTTTGCAATCAGGGACGCATACAAATTCTTACGTATTTCCAGGTTGCGCTCGTGTGCCTTTTCCTCTGTCAGGCGCTCCGGAAAACGGAAGGCATAATTGAACACCTCATTCTCGGTACTCAAGGCAGCATACCCTTCCTTGCTCATAAGAGCGACGGTGAAGGACTGGGCGTTGAACATCGTATCGGTGTTGCGTTTGAACAGGCAGGAATAATCGAAAACGGAAATGGTTCCGCTCACGCGAAGCGTCCTGCTGCCCACCCGGAATGAGTCGCCGACCTCAATTTCGTTGTTTTCGCAATAGAGCCGGTCCAGCGCGATTTCATCCGAAGAGGCGGGCAGATCTCCCTTGTGCAGGCAGACCTGATTGATCTCTTCCCGGTCCGACAGGTCGTACACCCGGACCGTGTGCCCGTCTTTTCCCGTCTCCTCCTTGTAAAAAAGAGGAAAGACGTCCAGATTCTCTTCCTTTTCGATTTGTTCGGTTCCCTCCTCGTCAAGGGAAAACAGCGTCTGAAAATGGCCGTCTTCCAGATTGTATTTTTCAATGGCTTCGTTGTAGGTCCGAATCATCGAATCGTTCCCGATCATATAGCCGGCGCACAGGGCAATCGGCAAAGCCATAAACAGAAAAATAACAATGTACCGCGGCAGATCGTGCCACAGTTCGCGCCCCAGACGTTTATACAGCGGGTTTTTCATAACGCCAGCTCGCCCGCTTTCTTCTTGTTTTCGTTCTTTTCGTCCGACAGGATGCGTCCGTCCTTCAGGCGGATGATTCGGTCTGCCATCTGCGCGATGATTTCGTTGTGCGTCACCATAATCACCGATGTCCCGTATTTCTCCTTCACCTTCTCGATCAGCTCAAGGATTTGTCCGGACGTTTCGCTGTCGAGCGCTCCCGTGGGTTCGTCGCACAGAAGCAGGTCGGGATTTTTGATGACGGCCCGTCCGATGGACGTGCGCTGCTGCTGTCCGCCGGACAGTTGCGAGGGAATTTTTGTCTGGTGCCGGGTCAGTCCCAGCACCTCGAGCAGTTCGTCCAGGTCCAGGGGAGATTTCGACAAATAGGCGCCCGTCTCTATGTTTTCCCGAACGGTCAGGTTGGGAATGAGGTTGTAGGACTGGAATACATAACCCAGGTGATTGCGGCGGTAGAGCGTCCGCTCCTTCTCGGTCATCCCGTGCACCTGGTCCCGGCCGATGGTCACGCTTCCCCCGTCGGCCGCCTCAATGCCGCCGATGATGTTCAGAAGCGTGGACTTGCCGCTTCCCGACGGGCCGAGCAGAACCACCATTTCCCCTTTTTCCATTTTGAAGGACACTCCGCTCAGTGCGTGCGTCAGACTGTCTCCGGAACCGAAATCCTTTTTGATTCCTTCAATTTCAATAAACATGCAAACTGCCTTCTTCTCCATCAGATTTTGTCATTTTTTTATATTCATTCTATCCATGTTTTCGTTCGTCATGGCTGACCTGCGGCTTGGAAACGGCCGCCGCTCCGTCGCCTGCTTCTTTGTTATTTGATACCGGTCAGGAGGAACGAATGGTCCAGAAACAACCGCTTTGCCTCTTTTTCGTCCTGGAAGAACAGCGGCGTTGTATCGATCAGTTCCACCTTTTCGTACCCGATGGTCTTCAGTTTCTGCACAAAGGCATTCATGTCCCCGTATCGGACCGGATTCATCTGGTCGTGAATGGCGAAAGAGCCGCCTTTTTTCAGGACCCTGAGCGTTTCCATCAGCAGTTCCTGACGGTCCTTTCCCATTATGTTGTGGTAGACGTAATTGCTGACCACGGCGTCAAACGAGCCGTCGGAATACGGCAGCGCGCAGGCGTCCCCTTTTTCGAAACGAGCATTGGCTACGCCTTCCGCCTTTGCGTTCTGCTCGCAGAGTTCCTTGGAATACGAAGCATATTCCTTGCCCCATCGGTCCATACCGACCACCATTCCCTTCGGATTCTTCTTTGCGACGGCAATCGCCAGCGCTCCGCTTCCGCAGCCGACGTCCAGGCACAGGCCCTTCTCTTTCAAAGTAATATAAGACGCAACGCCTTCCACAATCCGGGCAGACAGTCTGCGCTTTCCGTCATACGAAAAAGCCCTGTAGAGCCTATGCATCCGGACACTCACAAAACACAGCACGAGTGTGCCGAGCGCAAACACGCCGAAGAGAATGTACGCCCAGACTTTTCCCGTTCCCGCCCCGATGCCGGCAAACAATCCCAAAAGAAACGCGCAAACGCAGAACCCGGCATATAATGCAAACAGCATTCCTTTCGGCAGCCAGTTTTTATAATCCGGTTTCATCCCCTGTATCCTCCCTTGATCCAAACTCGAGTTTCACAATCTGCATATGCATCCGGTTGTCCGCAATCCGGGACAGCAGCCTGAAAAATCCCGGAACGGACCTGTCCTTCAGGTCCCTGTATCCCAGCATATATCCCCGGCTGGATACGGCGGTGTGGGAAAACCAATCCTCAAGGTCCTTCCTTGCGTCCCGGACGCTGAAATAGTCCCGAATGCTCGTCACCCCGGCCTGTCTGACCCATGTTCTGAGCATGATTTTCACCGCGCTCTTTCCTGCGGCGTCAAAGCACAGCCTGCCGCCGGGGAACCGCTCTTCCATCCGGGCAAAAAGCGCCCGGACCTGCCCGGTTTTGAAATAGTAGAACACGCCGGCGGCAAAAAAGACGGCGCCGTTCCCGGACAGAATCTCATCCATCCAGGAAAAATCGTTCAGGTCACAGGCAAGATTGCACACCCTCTCCCCGGGCGGGAGCAATTCGTTTCTTGCGGCTATGACGTCCGGCATATCCAGATTGAAGATGCGGCAGGTTCCGTTGTCGCAGCTCTCCCCTGTCTGATCAAGGCCGCAGCCCAGGTTCACAACCGAAGCCGTGGGGTGGTCTTTCAGATAATCCTTCACCTCGCACGACAAGTCGGTCTGACGCATGGCCACTTCCAATGCCCCGAAGCGGTACGCCTTGGAGGAAGCCCTCTTTTCCAACTCGGAAAAGTCGTAGTCGAGTCGCCCGATCAATTCCACCGCCTTGTCGTCCCGGAACAGATCCGGGAACAGTTCCGTGCACAGTTTGCGCCCGTAGAGCGGGATGACCAGCGTCTCCTGGACGCTGTTCTTTTCAATCTTATATTTCATGCAGGCCCTTTCGGTTAGTCTTTGCTAACCCGCTTTCAAAAAAGAATGAGGCATAGCCCCGATCAGTAGTTAGCAACCGCTAACGTGTATATTTTATACCCATGTTTCTCCCTTGTCAAGGGGTATGGAAAAAAAGTGCCCTGTAGCGAAAAAGAAACGGCAGCCATCCGAAGACGCTGCCGTTTCAAGCCCATAAGTATGGTTCTTTGTTTTTCTCAATCCTTTTTCGTCAGGAAAACAGCCGGCGAATACAGATATCCCTGATAGATATCGCACCCGAGTTCGTGAAGGGTTTCCTTTTCCTCTTCCTTCTCCACGAATTCGGCCACCACATTCATGTTGAGCGAGAGCGCCAACTTGACGATGGATCCCACAATCTCCTTTGTATTGGCGTGGGAAAACAGTCCCTGGACCAGAGTACCGTCCAGCTTGATCAGATCGAACATGTTGTCCTTCAAATAATGGATGGACGTCTGTCCCATGGAGAAGTCGTCGATGGCCAGAAGGAGTCCCATCTCGTGCATGGTCTGCAGGGCGTTGCGGGTGTTGTCGTCAAAGGTGAGCGTCGCCTGCTCGGTGACCTCGATGCAGATGTTCTTTCCTTTGAAGGGATCCTGCTCGTTGAGGGTTTTCAGATACCGAATGTACCGTTCGGTCGAAACCGTGGTCCCTGTTACATTGACAGAAAGTTTGATATTTTCCCCGAATTTGCGGTAAACCGCTTCCCTGTCCTCCAGTGCCTTCCTGAGCACCAGTTCCTCCAGTTCGGCCAAAAGTCCGGTCTCCTCGGCCAGTTTCACAACCAGCGGCGGATACAGAATTCCATGGAGCGGATGCTCCCAGCGCATCAGGGCTTCAACGCCCACGCATTCGCCCTGATAGTTGTATTGCGGCTGATAGGCCAGGCGCATCTGCTTTTCCAGTCCGTGGCGCAGATCCGCGCAAAGGTCCTTGGCGCAGTCGCCGTAAATGTTGCCCAGTTCGCAGATCCGGACCTTCTGCAGATCCGACTCGTTGGCTTTGAAATAGGCCACAAACTCGTTGAAGTTGTTCTTGTACGCTTCCTCGGTCTGGCGGTCCATGATGCGGACAAACGGGAAATAAATCAAAACGCCGATGACCAGGTTAAACGCCTGAAGAAGCAAGCCTGCCACCGAGCCCGTCGCGTAATAGCCGCCGAAGAAAATCGGAGTGGTCCATTCCACGGCATGAGTGATGACCGGAACGATTCCCACGGCCACCGCAAAATAGGAAACGAGGAAGAAGACGAGCGGAACCGCCAGAAACGGGATCAGCATAATCGGATTGTAAATGATCGGCAAACCGAAGACCATGAGTTCGTTGATGTTGAACAGCATCGGGAACGCCGCGGCGTATCCCAGACCCCTTCTGGCCCGGTTCCGCGAGAACAGAAGGATGGCGATGAGCAGACAGATGGTCGCACCGCAGCCGCCCATCAGGACAAAGGAATCGAAAAAGCCTTTGGTCAGAATCACCGTGGGAGTCTCTCCGGCTTCCACCGCCGCCATATTTTCCGCAAGGCCCGGCGTAAACGTATGCTCCATGACGTCCTCGAGCGTATCGCTCCCGTGTATGCCGAAGAACCAAAGCAGTGAAGACAGGAACACGAACAGCAGTCCCTTGAGGAATTCCGGTCCCTCCCAGGAGAAGAACAGACTGAAGAATTTCGCGAGCAGCTCGCGGAAGGATTCCACCTTAAACAGCTGAATGATCAGCGTGTTGAACAGCGCGAAGGAAATCGCCACGATGGCAATCGGCAGAAGGGTGGAAAGCATCCGGTTGAGTTCCTTGTCCGCCCCCGAGGAGAACAGACGCAGCTCCTTGCTGCGGAAGAACTTGAACAGAATCAGATACAGTCTTGAGGCCAGAAGGCCGGTCAGAATGGCCAAAAAGATCGACTTCGGACCGGTGGAATCCAATCCGAAACCGGGCAGATACGCTCCTGCCAGGATGAAAAAGGCAACCAGCGAGGCGGCAATCGCGCCTCCGTTGACGATATCGGGTTCGGCCGTCACCTTCATGAAGGCCCGGCTGATGAAGAAGGTCATATAGACCGACAAAAGACCGAAGGTCGCGTTGTAAATCGCATCAAGCAATTTGAGGAAGAATCCGTCCAGGAAAACCGGCAGATGCTCCTGATACCAGGCAATCGGGAACGATTTGAAGACCAGGGACAAAGCGCCGATGATCAGGATCGGAATCATGCTGACAAGGCCGGTGCGAATCGATTGCACCAGCGTCAGCTTTTCCAGCTTCAAGGTGAAATTCTTCAAGAAAGATGTTTTCGTACCCATAGCCGTATCCTTTCCGCCTGTCAAGCCAAACCCCATTCGGCTGTCATTCGTAAAGATGATATTTTTCGTTGTCCGAGCGGAACCGTTCCGCCTGGGCATTCCATTTTTCCATCAGTTCGTCCGACGACAGTCCCGACAGACGCAAATCGGTATTGCCCGAAGCGATGTCCACGTGCCAGCGGGCTCCCTCCACCGAAGGAGGCGTAAAGCGGAACTCTTCGGGATAAAGCTCCCGGATGGCCTCGATCATCTTCACGCCGAGCGCAACCGGGCGCAATGCCCTTTTGTCGGTCACGTGGAGCTGAACCCCATAGGCCTTCTGATCCCTGTATACCGAGAAAAGAGGAATGAAGAAAGCCGGACTGAAGCGCACCCCTTCGATGCTCCGGTCGGCGTTGAGCCGGTCGGCCAGTTCGATCGGATTAATGTAAGGCGCCCCGATGATGGTAAAGGGACAGGTCGTGCCCCGGCCTTCGGAGACGTTGGTTCCCGCAAAGAGGCAGGTTCCGTTGTACACCAGCACCGACTCGAAGGTGGGAAGATTGGGACTGGGCCGCACGAACGGCAGTCCGGTCTCGTCAAAATACATCTCCCTCTTCCAGCCCCTAACCGGAATTACGCTCAGGTCGCAGCCCAGATGATACTCTCCGTTGTAGAACCGGGCCAGCTCGCCCAGGGTCATCCCGTGCCGGATCGGCACGCTCGTCAGTCCGATGAAAGACCGGTACTTCGGGTCCAGACAGTTTCCTTCAACCGCCCCGCCCAGCGGGTTCGGCCGGTCCAGGACCGTCAGGGGAATTCCCTTCTCCCCGCAGGCCTGCATCGCATAATACAGAGTGGAAGCATAGGTGAAATAGCGGGATCCGACGTCCTGCATGTCAAAAACCATCCGGTCAATGCCCCGCAGGGATTCGTCCGTCGGAACGAAGACGCGCTTCTTCTCCTTTTTGTCCGAATAGGATTCCTGATACAGACTGTATACGGGAAGATGCGTAAAAGGATCCTCCCCTCCGTTGACCAGTTCCCCCGGGCCCAGCATTCCGCGCGAGCCGTGCTCCGGGGCAAAAATGCCTCCCACGTTGAACTGCTCATGCAAAAGATCGATGGAATACCGATAGGAGGAGGATACGCCTGAAGCGGCGGAAATCACTCCCAATCTTCCGCGGGACAACAGATTATGGTACTCGGGTTCCCTCACCCGGTCGATGCCGATCTCCACCATAGAAAACTCACTTTCATCGATTCTGATTCCATTGTAGCACATTTCAACCAAAAGTGCAATGTAATTGTAACATTTGTTGATTTTGCGCTATCATTTTTATTTAAATTGACGAATCCGTCTTTTTGCCGGATGACCCGACGTTCAGGCTGCCCGTCCGGTACCCGTCCAGGTCGAGCGAAACAAAGGCAAATCCGAGTTCGTGCAAGGTCTGTGTAATCTTTTCCCTTACTCCGGGGCGCATGACCCGCTCAAACTCATCCGGGCGCAACTCCAGGCGAGCCTCGCGCCCGTTGACCCGGGTCCGGTATTGCGAAAACCCGAGATCGGAGAGCAGTTCCTCAGCCTTCTCCACCCGCAAAAGGAGTTCGGGGGTAATGTCGGTGCCCGACGGAATTCTTGTCGCAAGGCAGGCAAAGGACGGTTTGTCCCAGGTCGGCAGTCCCAGGGCATGGGACAGTTCCCGGATTTCGGATTTCAAAAGCCCTGCCTCGCGCAGCGGACTGCGCACTCCCAACTCGTCGATGGCCCTCATACCCGGACGGTAATCCTTCAGGTCGTCCACGTTCGAGCCTTCGACGAGACAAAAGTCACCGGTGTCCTTTACGGCCTCCAGCATCCGCCCGAAAATGGCCCGCTTACAATAGTAGCAGCGGTCCGGAGGATTGAGCCGGAACGCATCCAGTTCAAACACGTCCAGGGGTACTTCCAGCCGGCGTATGCCTTCCTTTTGACAAAACGCCCGCGCTGCTTCCCTTTCCCTTTGCGGGAAAGCTCCGGTTACGGCCGTGACCGCCAGAGCGTTGTCCCCCAGGGTATCGTGCGCGACCCGGAGAAGAAAAGTGGAATCCACTCCGGCCGAAAAAGCGACCGCAACCTGTCCCATCTTCGTCAGGATCTGCTCAAGTTTCTTTTTCTTTTCCTGTATTGTATCCATTTTTTCCTTGTCCTAAATCCAGGGACTTCCGCACCTGGTCCAGCGTCATGTCGTTCTCGGTCGCCAGTGCAGCCAAGTCCTCGTATTCCCATTTTTTCTTTTCTTCCCCGTATCCGCGGCACACCTTGCAGCGGGCCGTTCCAAGGGGCGTGCGGACCGACTCGGCCGTCCGTGCCATCACATGGCGCTCCATTCTGCATTCCCGTACGCCTATGGTCGTGGTAAAGCGGAACAGCCCTTTGAGGATGCTTTCCTTTTTGTCCTCGTCGCACAATACGCACAGTTTGATTCCCGGGCGGTTCTTTTTCATGTAAACCGGAACGGTATAGACTTCCCGGGCGCCCAGGGCGAACAGCCGCTCCTGCGCGTATCCGAGTTCTTCCCCGGTCATATCGTCCAGATTGCAGGAAAGTTCGAGAATGCTTTCTCCGGCCTCATCGGCGGTCTGCCCCAGGCAGGCGCGCACGCAGTTCACCCGTTCGAAATCCTTCTGTCCCATTCCGTACCCGACTTTTTCCATCCGCATCACGGGCATCGGGCCATATTCGTCGACAAAGCAGCGCAAAAGCGCAGCCCCGGTCGGGGTGCAGAGTTCACCCTGAAGATCGGTGCTGTAGGACGGAATGCCTTCGAGCAGAAGGGCTGTCGCGGGAGCGGGCACCGGCATAATCCCGTGTGCGCACCGGACCGTTCCCGATCCGACGTGAACCGGAGAGGCGATGATGCGGTCGGGTTTCAGTTCGTCGAGCAGCAGGCATACCGCGCAAATATCCGCCAGCGCGTCCATCGTGCCCAGTTCATGGAAATGAATCTCACTTACCGGTGTGCCGTGCACCCGGCTTTCCGCCTGCGCGATGCTTCCATACACCCGGAGCACCTGTTCCCTGACCGACTCCGGCAGGGACAGATGATCCCTGACCAGATGCTCGATTTCCGCCATGCCCCAGTGTTCATGATGATGTCCGTGGTCATGGTCGTGTTCGTGTTCATGGTCATGGCTATGTTCGTGGTCATGACTATGCTCATGTTCATGGTCATGTTGGTGCGCATGAACGTGCTCCCCCTCCTCTTCGCCGTCCACCAGAACGCGGAAATGCGTGCCGGTGATGCCGCACTTGACCGAAGGCTCGGCGACAAAGACGGTGTGTGGGATTCCCAGACCGTTCAGTTTCTTGAGGAAAGTTCCGGGGTCCGGCAAGAGTTCGTACAAAGCCGCTCCGAGCATATCGCCCGCGGCGCCCATCCCCAGGTCCAGGTAAAGCACTTTCATTTCTTTGCCTCCATATGATTGATCATGCCGGCCAGATATCCGGCTCCGAATCCGTTGTCGATGTTGACCACCGACACGCCCGACGCACAGCTGTTGAGCATGGAAAGCAGCGCGGAGAGTCCCCCGAAGGATGCCCCGTACCCCACCGAAGTGGGAACGGCAATGACCGGACAGTCCGCAAGTCCTCCGACCACACTGGCCAGAGCCCCTTCCATGCCGGCTACGACGATGATCACCGAAGCCCCCATGATGACATCCATCCGGGACAGAAGCCGGTGCAGTCCGGCTACGCCCACGTCATACAGACGGACCGTTTCGTTCCCGAAAAAGGAAGCCGTCAGAGCCGCTTCCTCGGCGACCGGAATGTCGCTGGTCCCCCCTGTCGCGACGACGACTTTCCCGATGCCGTCCGGCGTCGGGAGATTTCCCGTGTACCCGATGCGGCTGACGGGGTCATAGGTCAGCGGGACCTTGACCCGGATCTTTTCGGCCGCCTCTTCTCCGAGGCGGGTCAGGAGAACGCGGTCCTGCCCTTTTTGCATCATCGTCTCAAGGATTTTCACCATCTGCTCGGGCGTCTTTCCTGCCCCGTAGATGACTTCCGGCTGTCCCTGACGGACCGGGCGGTGCAAGTCCACCTTGGCAAAGCCCAGATCCTCAAACGGCTGCATTTTCAGTTTCAGCAGCGCGTCGTCCACCGACACCCGTCCGTCCCGCACGTCCTCGAGAATGGTTTTCATTTCGGTTTTCATAATTCTGTTTCTTCCTCAACGGAACAGAGCGGGAACAAAGCCCCGCTCTGCCTGCATTCATTCTTTCTTTTTCTTGAACAGCGCCGCGCGCAGATTCCCCTTCGGGTCCCGGATCAGCAAAACGATCAGCCAGATGAGCAGGCCCAGCGCTACCGCGGCCAGGCCGAGCAGCGTATCGTTGAGAACCGCGGCGGGTTCGGGTTCGAAAAACGCGGAGCCCAACTCAGCGTATTCAAAGACGGCGTCCACCGTCCACATCAGGGTCGCGCCCCAGTAAATCCAGCACAGAATGCCGGTCTGCATCTCACTCTTCGGCGCGTTTTTATACCAGACGACGGTCGAGATAATCGCGGCGAACAACGTTATGAGCAGAGTCATTTAACCGGCTCCTCCGTCTCGCTTTTATCTTCCTTGGCAGCCTTCTTTTCCATCAGGGCCGTCACCCCGACGATTCCCAGCCAGACCAGCGTAACAAGAAGAGCCATCGACACGCCGACGGTTCCCATCTCACGCAGCATCTCCGCCGCGTCTTCGGGATTGGATGCCGCGGTCAGGAACGGGAAATACGGTACGATTTCTCCATGCCACAGGTGTTCAAAAGCCAGAAGAGCGCTTCCGCCCCAAAGCATCCGGTTGAGCCATTTCAGCTTTCTGGAAAACGGAATCTTATGTTCCGCGGATATGCCAACGGATGCGCCGGTTTCCGCGTTCTCCTTTTTCTGCAGTTTTCTTTCTCTCTTTTCCACCGCTTTGGTTGCGATGGTCGTTGCAATTGCCTCTACAACCGTTACCGTAAAGCAAGCCATATAAACTCCTTTTGTCCGACCCGGACTGCATTAATTCTGTCTGTTTTTATTATATCATTGTCTGATTG
Organism: Clostridia bacterium; assembly: GCA_017455185.1. Lineage (GTDB taxonomy): Bacteria > Bacillota > Clostridia > Oscillospirales > CAG-272 > RUG14240. The sequence continues at coordinate 8,633 of JAFTBN010000030.1, read as the reverse complement.
GGGTGTCAAGTTTTCCTGCGCCGAAAAAAAAAGGAGCGGCGAAACACAAATGCCGCCGCACCTTAAAAAAATCACTCGCCCCCGAGATAAGCCTCGATGACGCTCTTGTTGTTCAACAGTTCGGAACCGGTTCCGGTCAGCGAGATGTTCCCGATTTCCAGCACGTACGCGCGAGAGGAGATGGAAAGCGCTTTCTTTGCGTTCTGTTCCACCAGCAGCACGGTCGTACCCGATTCCCGGTTGACCTTTTGCACGATTTCGAAAATGGTATTGACGTAAAGGGGGGACAGGCCCATGGAGGGCTCGTCCATAAGAAGCAGTTTGGGCTTGGACATCAGTGCCCGGCTCATGGCCAGCATCTGCTGTTCCCCGCCCGAAAGCGTGCCCGCAATCTGATTCTGCCTTTCCTGGAGAACCGGGAAATACTCGTATACCATTTGCAATGACTGCTCGTATTCTCGCTTGTCCTTGCGGGAGAAGAATCCGAGCTGGATGTTCTCATACACGGTCAGTTCGGAAAAGATTCTTCTTCCTTCCGGCACGTGAGCGATGCCCATATAGACCAGTTCATGCGCTTTTTTGTCGGTGATGTCCTCTCCGTCGAAAAACACTTTGCCCCCACTCTTGGGCAGAATGTTGCTGATGGCGTGGAGCGTCGTGGTCTTTCCGGCCCCGTTGGCGCCGATCAGGGAGACAATCTCCCCCTGGTTCACCTCAAACGAGATGCCCTTGATGGCTTTGATCAGGCCGTAATTGACTTCCAGATTCTGTACTTCCAGCAATGCCATACGCGCCTCCTTAATCCGTGCCCAGATAGGCCCGGATGACTTCCGGATTCCGGAGCACCTGCCCGACCGGCCCCTGGGCCAGTTCGGTCCCGAAGTTCAGGACGGTAACCCGCTCGCAGATGCCGTTGACCAGGCTCATATCGTGTTCGATGAGAAGAATCGTCAGTTTGAATGTATCCCGGACCGACTTGATGGTCTCCATCAGTTCAGCCGTCTCCTGCGGGTTCATGCCGGCAGCCGGTTCGTCCAGCAGCAGAAGTTTGGGATTGGTTGCCAGCGCCCGCGCGATTTCCAGCTTGCGCTGTTTGCCGTAGGGCAGGTTGCAAGCCAGGTTGTTCCGCTCCCCGTCCAGGCCGAAGATGTCCAGCAATTCCCTGGCCCGGTCCACCATCGCGTTTTCATGCACGTAATAGGCAGGCAGGCGGAACATCGCCACCAACGGGTTGCATTTGAAAGCGGGATCGTGGTGCAGTCCCACCATCACGTTGCGCAGCACGCTCATGTTGTTGAACAGCCGGATGTTCTGGAACGTCCGGGCAATGCCGCGGGCGCAGGTCTGCTGCTGCGACTGACCGGTCAGGTCTTCCCCGTCCAGATAGAAATGACCGTAGGTCGGCTTGTATACGCCGGTCAGCATGTTGAAGACCGTGGTCTTCCCGGCCCCGTTGGGCCCGATCAGACCGTACAGTTCCATCGGTTTGATTTGCAGATTCAGATTCTGGACGGCTTTCAGACCGCCGAAGGTGATTCCGAGATCCCGGGTTTCAAGCAATAAAGGATTACTCATGTTTGTCCTCCTGTCTCGGATCCGGTTCCAGCGTTCCGTCGTCGGCCGGTTTGAGGTCGGTCGAAAGGATGGAATCCATCTTGATTTTGGTCGGGATGCGGTGCCACTTGGCGCTGTCGTCCACAATCTCCTCCGGATTCTCGGACGGATGTTTAAGACCGAATTTTTTCCGCACCCTGGATAGAATTGCCTGCAGCCCGATCTTTTCCTTGATCGGACGGAAGGCCGGCGCGTTGTTGAACAGAATGGTCACCATCAGAATCAGGGCATAAACCAAATACTTAATGGCTGCCTGATCGCCTGACAGATTGCTCTGCAGGACGAAGTTGACCACCGTGATCAGGGAGGCAGACAGGATGGAGCCCGTGATGTTGCCCATGCCGCCCAGGACCACCATGACCAGAATCTCGATCGAGTAGTTGAACGTAAAGGAGGAGTAGATGACAGGAGTCGTATAATACCCGTAGATAACGCCTGCCACGCCGGCGAAAAAGGCGGTAAAGACAAAGACGAACAACTTGTAGAAAACGACGTTGATGCCCATGGCCCGGGCCGCAATCTCATTGTCCCGGATCGCCGTAATCGCACGGCCGTGCTTGGAATGAATCAGATTCTGCGTCAGAATCAGCATCAGGAGAACGACCGCAAAGGCCACGATGAACAGATGCGTGCCATACTGTTCGGTCGGCAGACCCATAGCGCCTCCAAACCAGGGCAGATTCTTGCAGATGTTCCGCACGATTTCTCCGAACGCCAGCGTCACGATTGCCAGATAGTCGCCCTTGAGGCGCAAGGCCGGAAGGCCGACCACAAAGCCGAACAGAGCCGCGACAATTCCGCCCACCGCCATCGCAACGATGAGAGTCACAAGCGGAGGGAGCGAGGTTTTGTGCAGCTGATTGGCCACAAAGCAGCCGATGTACGCGCCGGCGCACATAAATCCCGCGTGTCCCAGGCTCAGCTCTCCCAGGAAGCCGACGACCAGATTCAGCGAAACCGCAAGAATGATGCTGAATCCGACCTGCGCAAGCAGATTGGCGTGCGAGCGGCGCAGGACGCCCGTCAGTTCCAGGATCAGGAACAGAATCAGGGCCGCCGCAATCAGGATGTAATTGGTGAAGTTCCGGAGTTTAAAGCCGTCCCGGATGCTTTTGAAATACCCAGCCATATTACACCTTCTCTCTGATCTTCTTGCCCAGAATGCCCGTGGGCCGGACCATCAGAATCACGATCAGGATGGCAAACTCAATGGCGGTGGTATACGGATTGAGAGCCGGAATGCTCAGGCAGATCTTTTCCACCACGCCCAGGAGCACGCCGCCGATCATGGCGCCAGGAATCGATCCGATGCCGCCGATGACGGCCGCCGTAAAGGCCTTGATGCCGGGCATGGAACCTAAGGTCGGCGAGGTGTTCGGAATCTGCATCAGGTAAAAGATACTCGCAACGGCGGCCAGGGCCGAACCGATGGCAAACGTCAGGGAGATGATCCGGTTGACGTTGACGCCCATCAGCTGCGCCGCTTTCCGGTCCTCGGAGACCGCAATCATCGCGCGCCCGATTTTGCTCTTCTTGATGAACAAGGTCAGCGCAATCATCAAAACGCTCCCCACTCCCAGGGTAATCAGAGTGGAGACATTGACCACCAGCTTATCTCCAATGTGGAGCACGGGAAAACGCGGCAGCCCGACCGGAACCGCCTTGGCTCCGAAGGCAAGCTGCGCGATGGCCTGGAGCAGATAGCTGACGCCGATGGCCGTAATCAGGACGGCCAGTGGCGAGGCTCCACGCAAGGGCTTATAGGCCACTTTTTCGATGACAACGCCCAGAATGACGCATACAGCAATGGCAAAGATTACCGCAAGAATCGGCTTGCCCATCCACAGCAGCGTGCTGTATACCGTATAAGCGCCCACCATGATGATATCACCATGAGCAAAATTCAGCATCTTGGCGATACCGTATACCATGGTATAACCGAGTGCGATGAGCGCATAAATGGCGCCCAGGCTCAATCCGTCTATAAAAGTCGTAGCCGTCATACACTCAACGGACAGTCTCCCTTGTCAGGAACCGCCCTCCCCTTTCAAATAACTAACCGGCCCGAGCCATAGGCGCGAGCCAAAGATGCGGAAAAGGTCCCCGTACCCCGTATAAACCGGGATACGAGGACCTGACAGAAATCAATCTTTATTTCTTGTATTCGACAATGATCGGAGTCTTGGTGCAGGCGCCGGATGCATCCCATGTCATCGTACCGGTTACGCCTGCATAGGAGAACGAAGACTGCAGGATGACGCCCTTGATCAGTTCGCAAACCTGCGAAGCCGTCAGGGACAGATCCTTGATGTCTGCCTGCTTCATAGCCGTATAGATCAGATAGATGGCATCGTAACCGTCCGCTGCGAACTGATCCGGCTCAGAACCGTACTTTGCCTTATAAGCCGAAACGAATGCAGCGGATTTGGCCTCGGTGCTGTTCACGTCGAAAGGCGTGATGTACAGGATCTTGTTGGAGATGACGTCGGTGTCGGAGAACATGCCGGCAATTCCGTCAAAACCGTCGCAGCCGAACAGAACGGCATTCACGCTCTTGGAAACGCAGCTTTGCGCCACGAGAGCAGCCTCGGTGTAATAGAACGGGCAGAAAATGATGTCGCATTCCTTGAGCTGTTCAACCTGGGACGAAAAGTCCTTGTTGTTGTCCTTGTCGAAGCTCTGGGTATTGAACGCGATGCCCTGCTTGTCCATCTCGGCCTTGAAGGCTTCATATATGCCGGCGGAATACGGGTCGCTGGTATCATAGATGCAGCCGACTTTGGTATAACCGTCCGCCTTGATCTGCTGAGCGGCAAGAGTTCCCTGGTCCGGGTCGCCGAAGCAGACGCGGAAAGCGTTGGTACCCGTCTCAATGACGGCCTGCGCGGACGCCGAAGGAGTGATGAAGAACAGATTGTCTTTTGCGGCCTTGGCACCGAAGGCAAGGCAGGAATCCGATGTAACCGAACCGATGGAAGCAATCATGCCTGCTTCGTACAGAACATCATAGCCCTGTCCGGCAGGACCCGGCTGCGCCTGATCGTCCTTCATATCGAACTTGAAGTCATGTCCGGCCAAACCGCCGGCTTTGTTAATTTCCTCGATGGCCAGCTCGGCCCCGTTCTTGACGGAAATGCCGTAGGAGGAAGCGGAACCGGTCAGCGGGCCGGTAGCACCGATGTTCCATGTGTCTTTGCTGTTGGCCTTGCCGCAGCCGGCAAAGCACAGGAGAAGCATGGAAACAAGCATCAAAGAACAGATCCATCTCTTGGTTGAGAGTTTCATAGTGATACCTCGTTATCCATTATTTTTCCCCTTTGCATGGCGCAAAAAAGAAATATTGATATAATGATATCACCGTTCTTTCATTTTGTCAATGGCAATTTCCATATTTTCGCTTCTTTCCGCATTTTTTTGAAGTGAAAATGAATAATTGCACGTTCCATTCTTGCAAAAGTCAAAAAAACATCCCCTGTGAGAAAGCCAAGCCGTATTTCGGCAATCCAAATGACAATCTCCTTTAAAGCAATCAGCAAACAAGACGTTTGAGACCCCTATGAAATTACACTGCTCTCAAACCGGAGTGGCTGCCGAAGCCGAGGCGAACGGTTTGAGACCCCTATGAAATTACACTGCTCTCAAACTGGCTACGGTTGAAGGAGACCAACCTAGGAGTTTGAGACCCCCTATGAAATTACACTGCTCTCAAACTGGCTACGGCTGAAGGAGACCAACCTAGGAGTTTGAGACCCCCTATGAAATTACACTGCTCTCAAACTTGGGCGCGGGCAGCGTGTTGATGATTGCGGTTTGAGACCCCTATGAAATTACACTGCTCTCAAACGGTCACAAGTCCGGAAGAAAAGGAGAAAAGGTTTGAGACCCCTATGAAATTACACTGCTCTCAAACGTTCTCCAACTCATAATAGAGACAACAAATTAACAGATTCCTTTTGCCAAAGCCCCGAACTTGAAACATTTAATAGCCGTACATCACTATAGTATTTCTTCCAATTCGATACCGTTGAACTGAAACTTACAGTAGCTGCAGCATGTTCTTTGCCTCCAATCAAAGACAAATCTCTTCCCCCAGTCTCACGACCAAACAATTGATGAATATTCAATAAGACTCTCACCTGTTCCATAATACTTAGTGAAAGAAACAATTCTCTTCCTTCTTCCAAAATTGTCAGTGGCGAATTGACACGTTTGGCATAAACAGAATGCTTCAATTTATCTACATATAGGTCATACAATTTATTATTGTCTTCCTTGTTTACAACATCAAATATTTGGTCATAAATATAGTTTATTCGTGTCATTTTCTCACTCATTTTTTCCAGCTTCTTTAAATAATAATTCCAATAATTGTCTGATGCAAACTGCATAATCGGCTGAGCAATCAAGCACTTTCCACCACTTGAAGTTCCGGAAACACATATTTTAAACCCATTCAAAGAGAGCACAGTGTTGACTTTCCAAGGTTTCCTTCCTAAAGGAAAAGAAATCTCCGAAACATCAAGCCCTAGAATCGATTTAATTCTGGATATTGCATAATCTTTTGCAAACACTTCATCCTTTAAAACTCTATCACAATAGAGTATTTCAACAGGCATTATCAAAATATCAGTCTTCTTTTTTGCGCTAAATTTTACAGGAATAAAGCACATCACCTTAGGTTTATTGTAACCCCCATATTTTTCAGTCTGCATATTCTTTTTGATCGGCACAAGTCCATCATCCTTTTGTACGGGCATGATATCAAAAAGCTGACCTTTTTTCAGGAAAGCAAACTTGGTAAAGTGCGCTGTATTTTTGATTGCAGTCTTTTTTACCTTCCCCAGCATCGGCTGCCCATCCCATACCAGTTTACCATTGCTGTAAACTGGATGAGAAAAAACAGTTTCCACATTAATACTATAAGACTGATGAACATTGAACTGCTTCGTGAATTTCATATTGTAAACATTGCCGACAACAATATTCAAATAAGCATCTACTGCGTGATGAAGATCATTATATAGACGCGACTTATACAGATCAAATACATGCCTGAATTCAGAAGTTAAATTGGCTTTGGAATAAACGATTTCTGTTTCCGGATAAAACTCCTTCAACAAAGAAGCGACCGCTTTCGTCGATTGAGATGTTTCGGTTATCTGTCTGTTAATAAACCCATATTTCTCCTCATCCGTAAAAGGAGTAGCACGGACAAGCCTTTTGTATTTTTCTTCAGTAATGAGCTTAGAATTCTTTAAAAATGACCAGAAAGCCGTCATAGAATGACGAACATTATCCGCAATAGGATATTTATCACTCTTTTTTCCGTTTTCTTCCGAAAAAACAAGAACCTTATTATTTAAGACGCTGTCATCCTTTACGTATGCCTGCGGATAAATGTGATCTACATCACAGTAGGAACTGTTTCCGATTTTAGAAAGGTCAATCGGTTTTCCCGTATACATACAACGACCAAGTTGCAGATAATATAAAAACAGTTTTTCGCTTTGCAGTTTATTGTCGGCCAATTCACCCATCTCTTCAAGTTGGGCTTTCAGATGCCTTATGTCCTCATCAGCGCATTCATCATAAAGTTCAAGCAATTGCTGCTTTCTTGATTTCGTTCTTTTGCCTTTTTCGTCTTCAGTGCCTCCTCTGGTCATTTCCACAAATATTTTTTTCGGAGCACCGAAAGCTTTCGAAACATCTTTGACAATATCCAAAGTCCTGTATACTTGACGCTTCACCGTGTTGGAAAGGTACATTTCATTCAACTTATCCTCAAGAGAAGACGTATTATTCGAATAGTATTCAGTTTTGAATTCCTGTATCCTCTTTGAAAAAGTATACTTATCCGGGTCACTCACAATTTCCATAAGGTTATTTTGAGTATTCCACATAGCATTCAGGATGGTAGTCTCTTCTCCGGTTGTGCAATCTACTCCGGTCAATTCATTCAAAAACTTGCGCGACAATCTTCCAAAATCTTTAATCTTCAGCGAAGCGATGTACAAGCAATCCTCTTTTGTCAGATAAGGATATTCCCGCTCCATCCACTTTAATAACCTGGTCTTATCCTCGGCATAACTTGCCCTCTCAATTATTCTCTCCACATCTGTTTCAGACAAAGTCCCAGATTCCATCAATTGTTTGAACGCGATTTGCGGAATCAAATTTGATTTGATTTCCTCATCAATCCCGGTTAACGCTTCTTCCTTTCCTTTTTCCAAGTAACTGTTCTGAATCATCCACGAAGTTAAAAACTTACGGGTCACTTTCTTCTTCTTTAGAAAGACTTCATTGAAAATACGCTGTTTCAATTCAACCGATATTCTTTCTCCGTTGATTCTCATATTGTTTATTTCATTCAACACGGTGAATTTGTGATACATAAGAGAATCTTTGGGGAGCACTTTTTCGCCCGGAAGATAGGTGCAGGTATTGGTGAGTTTTTTTATAAACTCATCCTCGCTCGCATCCAAATCAACAATCTGTTCGAAATTCCAAGGATAAATTTTTCCTTCCTGTTTTCGAACCATCCACGAATTCGGCGCATGACGATTCAACGGTCCGACATAATAAGGAATCCTGAACAGGAAAATGGACTCAATCTTTTCCTGGACAGAAAGGCCGCTCTCATCCTTCTCATTTAAAAACGCAAGATACTTTGAAGCGTTATTTAGAATCAAGTGCAGTTCTCCCCAATACAATTGATGTGGCAAAACCCGGTTATCTGTATCTCTCTGCTTTGGCAAAAAAGTTCTTGTCTGAAGTCTGGACTTCATATCCGAGCCCTTTTCCAGATCCTCCTCGTCGAAGATTACTTTATCAAACAAAGAAGCCAGATACTTTGAAAACTCTTCCTTCCCTGTCCTTTTTAAACGTGAATTTTGTGTTTACCGGTAAACAAATTTAATTTGATCGGAAATTTTTGCGGTATTTTTTTGGCCAATTAATAATATTCTAAAGAATATTATTAAAATTTGAGTTTTCCCCCTTGATTTTCCCCGGAAATATTG
>JAFTBN010000029.1 GCA_017455185.1 Clostridia bacterium | reverse complement strand
GGCAAAGAGACTGTGCGCATGGATAAAGTCAACGTTGCTCTCGAAATGTTCGGCGCTGTCGCCGTTCCGGGCAGAAAGGACAGTAAATAATGGATGCATTCAGAAAAGCATACGTGTATGTGAGAAATGTTTTTGCGGGCGTACTGTCGGAAACGGATTCAGGATATACGTTTTCATACGATGAAGACTATCTGAGATTGGAAAAGGCATCGGCAGTTTCTTTGACGCTTCCGCTATCAGATACTCCCTATTTCTCCGGTACTTTATTTCCGTTCTTTGACGGGCTGATCCCGGAAGGATGGCTCCTCGGCGTCGTCAGCCGTAACTGGAAAATCGACATCAAAGACCGTTTCGGACTGCTTCTCGTCGCGTGCAAAGACGGGATTGGAAACGTCAGCATTTCGGAGGTGAAAAAATGAACTGTTACTGCTGCGGAAAGCCGTTGAGAAGTCCTGATATAAACGGTTGGCACCGTGCGTGTGTAAAACGTTTTTTTGGAACGAATACCATTCCCCAAATTGAGATTGACGATCATACTCTCGAAGAGATTGCGAGGGAAAACACGAACAAGGGAATAACCGTGCCGGGCGTTCAAAAGAAGCTGTCTCTCCATTTGCATTCGGATGGAAATACTCCTCGTTTAACGCTTATAAATTATCCTACCGGATATATACTGAAACCGCAAGTCACCGAATTTGAGTGTCTTCCGGAAGCCGAACAGTTGGTAATGACCTTGGCTGATATGACCGGTATTACGACTGTGCCGCACGCATTGGTCAAAAACGGCGAGGCGTTTGCATATATCACAAAACGGGTTGACAGGATCATCGGCTCATCGGACGTTCACAAGCTCGCGATGGAGGATTTTTGTCAGCTGGACCGGCGCTTAACGCAGGATAAGTATAAAGGATCTTACGAACGCTGTGCAAAGGTGATTACAAGTTATTCTTCGCGACCCAAACTTGATTTGACCGAGCTATTTATGCGGCTTGTTTTCTCATACGTTGTTGGCAACTCCGATATGCACTTGAAGAACTTCTCGCTGATTGAAACGTTTGAGGCAAGCGGCATTTACGTGCTCTCACCGGCATATGATCTGCTTCCTGTCAACGTGATCATGCCGGAGGACACGGAAGAACTTGCACTCGCGCTGAACGGTAAGAAAACGCACATCCGTAAAAAGGACTTTTTGGTCTTTGCACAAAAATGCGAAATACCGGCAAACTCGGCTGAAAAAATGATCGAAAAAATCCTTTCTCTGAAAGAAAAATATCAGAATATGTGTAACGAATCTCTTCTGCCGCTACATCTGAAAAAACGGTTTTCGGAATTGATCGAGAAAAGATGCGAGGTGTTGAAGTAATATGGCAATGACACAATTCCCGGCCAGATAAAGACACAACTCCCGGTCAGTGAGTTACTGATACACGGCTAACACCCATCTTATCTGCTATTTACGGCGACATATATCCTGGATTTTCTACAAACAATTCAAGCGCCAGCTTTTCCTTATCAGATAAGCTTTCTGTAATGGAACAGAAAACTCTTGAGCTGCTTTTGGAAGATCCTGGTTATACTTCACCGCAGATAGCGGAGAAACTGAATGTAAGCAAAATCTCTGTAACAAAATACCTGAAAACTTTAAAAGAATAGGGATTGATTGAAAGAATCGGTTCTAACCGAAAAGGGTATTGGCGAATCATAAAGTGACAAAGCATTCTCTGTTTGATTTGCGACTTGTAATAATCATCGAAAACTGAATATCAAAGATGATGGAAGCGTCGGCGGAATTGTCGACGCTTTCTCTGTTTCTAGGATGACCGGAATGACGGAGAACTGCCGCCAGTTCGGTCATTTTTGCGTTAATCCTTCGTGTTCCACACTATCTATCTGCAGGAAACCGTCTTGATCGGCGTATTCTGCTTTCATTATGCCGTACTGGCTCCTTTCCGTCTATTACTTGGGACTGTTAGTAATCGCGCATGCCGGGCGCACTGAAAAAAACCGGCCTGGCTCATCCTTGTCCGAGCGCCAGGCCGGTTCTGTTGTTTGTACTACTTCACGCCGTAGTAGGCACCCAGCTGCCGCACTTCCTCAGAAGTCAGCGCCGCGTCGAAGAGCATGAATTCATCGAGCAACGTCTCTTCCAGCGTCAGCCCCAGATGTCCGGTACCATCCTGACCGATATTCAACCCGTCGAAGGAATTGAACGAGGCCTCTTCGAAAGACGCCGGCATCTTCAGGACATAAGGATCCGTAAAGTCATAGTAGACCCGGATCTCGTTCCGATCCCGGTCCACGACCAGGGTCAGATGCATCCAACCGTCCTTGTAATCCTCCGGCAGCGGGCAGGTCAGGTCAACCCGGTCCGATCCGGTCCCGGCGTTGAACTTGACGTCCGCACGGCGCAGGGCGAATACGAATCCTGGGTTCTTGCCGGACATCCAGTCCTTGTTGGAGCACAGACAGGGATCCTCGCCAGAAACGCCTTTTGTCTTGACCCAGATTGCCACGGTAAAGTTGTCCACGCCCGGTTTGTAATCTTCCAGGGTGACGTATCCGCCTCCGACCATATGGAGCGCGTCTCCAAAGAACCCGTCATCATAGTCCAGGTTTCCGGTCTGTCTGGTCGGGCCGCCGCACTCATCGTCTATCGTTTCGTCGAACGTCAGGTAGGCGATCAGGTCCTCATCGACATACCGGGAAACCGAATCCGGTCCGTCGAAAGCCGGTGTGGGAACCGTTTCGTGCGTACGGTGAAGTGTAATCTCTTCCTGTCTGTCAACGGAACCGACGCCTTCGAAAATGCCGGTCGGCACACGGCCCGTCCAGGTGTCTGCGGGTTCGATCCCGAGCGCATAGGCCGCGATGGCGGCAATGTCTCTCTGGTCCATCGGTCCGATCGTGCCGCCCTCAATGACCGTACGCCCCGCGGCTGCAAACGCGACCGTCCGCTCGACGTCGGATGTGCCTCCGTGTCCCTTGTTGAGCCCGCCGTGATCCGCTGCGACCATGAACAGCGTCCGGTCCAGGATCCCGGCCTCTTCATAGGCGTCATAGATTTTTCCAATCATCTCATCCGCTTTTTCCAGCTGCGCATAATACTCCGGGCTGGTGTATCCGTACGTATGGCCGATATGGTCCACCTCGTCCAACTGCACGAACAGCATGACCGGTTTCCGGTCCCTGACATATTCGCAGATTGCGTCGGTCAGGGCCGCGTCGGACCCGATGTTCTGTTTGTGGACACCTATATTGTTTTCCACGATGCCGAAATTGATATTGTTCCAGTTGACGAACGACGCGGTTAAAGCCTGCGGTCTCTGTTCATGAAGCAGAGCGAAGAGGCTGGGGTAGGCGGACCCTTCCGGATACGCCTCCTGCCCGGTATTCGTGTTGTTTCTTCTGTGCTTGGAAGGCAGGACTCCGTGAAGCATGGACGCCCAGTTCTCCGCGCTGTTGGTCGGATCCATCGCCCTGGAATCCAGTTTGACGGCCCCTTTTTCAAAAATGGCGTCATAGTTCGGTGAATCCACCTCCTGGAACGCGTTTCCAGACCCGTCTACGCCGATCAGGACCACGTAATCGTAATCTGCGGTCTTAACTTTCTCCGTTTCAGACTCCTTTGCCGATTCCGGATCCGTTTCCGTTTGGAAAGCGGTTTCTTTATCCGCCGGTCGGTCCGAGGTTTCCCTGTTGTCCGCAGCCGCATTTCCGCAGGAAGTCAGAAGCCCGGCACAGACCAGCGTACACAGCACGAGCATAAAGGACAGTAATCGTCTCATCTTTTCCTCCGTATGATCCGGGAACCCTGCCTCAGAAAAGGCAGTCCGCTCCCTCTTCTTACAATTGGATTGTAGCCTCGCGGACCGGGATAGTCAAGCCCTTGCAGGCAGATAGTGTCAAGAAGTTGTAGGTTTTTTATGAACGATAGGGATCGGTCTCCCTGATGTGTTTCAGAAGATAAGAAAATGGGGATTCATAACCTTCGTATGCGCGCTGAGATTTGCGCCTACGGGAAATCCCACAAAACCTGCGGATTTTCGGGGAACCCCTATGGCGCTGTTGAAGATTTCAGATCAGAAGATTTAAGAGCCCAGATTTATCCACAAAGCGGGACGGACCGCGCAATCGCTGTCGTTAACATCGTGACCGGCGTAACTGACGTAGCCGTCAATGTTAACACAGGCAGCGTAGAGAGAATTGCGGCCGGGCGACCGCAGCCACCACTCGCAACGGCCACTGTTGATATTTGTATATGCTCCTTGTGCTTTTGCGTATTCCGTAGCACCACGCCATCTTGCAAAAACCGAACTTAAGTATTGGTTCACTTCCGTTATGCTCAATAGGAATACCTTATCCGTTGTATTGTTGCCGGGAGAAGTACTGTATGAAGGATTCTTATCCGCCGTAACCGTTGTATTCGGAATCATATTCTGTTCGTCTGAGTTGAAGGCAGCGCGGATAAATGTTCCGTTCAACCATTTTCTCAGCGAACAAGTTTCCCAAGTTACGCTTGTATCTGAGGTGTTGTATTCTTGGCAGTCAAGAGCATTTTTGCTGATAACAAGTGCTTTGTTTCCTTCCTTTGCAAGAACAAGCCATTCGATATTTTCTTTACCATTTGATGTATTATTGTCTTGTTCGTAAGAACCGAAAACAACATAATCGCCGACCTTGGCGGTTTTCAGTTTTTCGACTTCATATTGTCCATAGATTTCTTTTGCCTTTGCAGCACTGTCTTTGTAGTTCAAATCGATTAATGCCTCATATGCTTCAACATATTTTCCTTCATCGATCATAGACATCGCGGAATTGTATTTGGCATCCTTGATAGCCGTTTCACACTTCGTTATCTGTGTTGCGCTATCTTTATACCCATTCATTGCTTCAAATGCGGCAACAGCCTTTTCGTATTCGCCCTCGTTATAAAGCTTGACTGCAGCGTTGTATTTACCATTTGGAATAATAACCGTTGTCAGCACTATAACAAATGCAATACAGGCAACAACGATAGGCGTTACGATAGCGGCAATCTTTTTACGCTTCTTCGCCGCTTTTTCCGCAGCAATGCGTTTTTGCTCTGCCTGACGCTCGCGTTCGAGACGGTCAGCTTCTTCCTTCGCCTTTGTTTCTTCAATCTTCTTCCGGCAAGCGTAGATCTGCTCGTCCGCGTCTTTCCAACCGGATATGGATTCATAAAGGCGAATGGCGCTTTCGCATCCTGCGATACTGTTTTTTATCTGCTCGGTGCGCGCCGAGGCATATATGGCATTCTTGCGGCAAACTTCGGCTTTATCAAGGCACTGCTCGGCAAGCTCATCGGAGTCTTGAAATCCTGAAATCAATCTGAACGAGTCCGCAGCTGCTTTGTACGCCGATTCTGTATTTGCCGTGTTCATCGCCGAAACCGCGCCTTTATAGATGCCTGTCAGACGGGCGTTTTCGTTGCGCTCATTGATATGGGAAATATAGCCGCGCATTTCGGCTTCGAGTTTCTCATCACCGAAGCGAAGGACTTTGCCGTAGTTTCCTCTGTCATCAAAGGGCTCGGCGCAGTCCGCCAGTTGCTTGCGGGTTCTGACCTGCAAATCAGCCATCAGCTTACCGAGGTATGCCTCTGCATTCTTTGGGTCGATATCAAGCACCTTTTCGCAATAATTGTTCGCATCCTGCCATTTGCCGTCCTCGAGAAACAGAAATGCTCTCTCCAGCAAAGGCGCAACGTTGGCGTTGCTTGTGCCGACTACGACCATTTCTTTCACCGTCGCCTTCGGTTCGTCGACTTTTGCGATCTTTTTAATACCTCTGATCAGATCCTGCATGAAGCCGAGCTTCGACATATCCTGCGCCTGCAAATGCGAGAATTCTTCCGGCAGGTCGTAGGGATCCATATCGCGGTATGCGGGGATCAGTACCTTTTTGCCGCCGCTTTTCTTGACGAGGGCAAGATAACGGCTCCATTCGTTCTTAACCCACACAGCGTTGAAGTGTTCCGGTTTGGTGCCGAGCACGACCATAACCTTTGCGCTGTTCAGCGCGGCAAATATGTATGGCTCGTATGCGCTGCCGAGCTTGTCTTCCAGCGTGATCCGGGCAAAAAACACCTTGAAGCCCTCTTGCTTCAACTGGTAATACAAATCATTGGCAAGCACGCTGTCAGGCGTTCTGCGACCGTTGTGATCGGTTTCCTTGTAGCAGATAAAGACGTCGAAAGGATCCTCTTTTTGCGAAATGGCGAGAATGCCTTTTTGTATATCATTACCTTATTGGAATAGGAGCTTTCTTTGTACCAACCTACAAACTTATATCCCGTTCTTGTAGGATCTTTCAAAGATATCTTTGAGGATTCCACGGTAAAATCCTTTACATTCTGCGAAGAGTTCGTGCCGCCTGACAGATTATACGTGATCGTATAAGAAACAGGAGTCCACTTTGCAGTAAGCGTTACGTTGCTCGCTTTATCCCAAGTACCATTTTCATATTTCTTTGTTCCGTCGTACCAACCGGCAAACGTGTAATAATCTCTTGTAGGTGTAGGAAGAGTATATGAAGCATTGTAGTTTGCAGAAATCGAAAAGCTGCTGACAGTACCGCCGTTTGCATTCAACGTAAACGTGTATTCGTTAGGCTTCCAATTGGCAGTATACTCACGGTCGCCGTAGCTACCTGACATAACTTAACCTCACTTCAACAATTTACACTTTTTGTTTCTGTCCCCGATAAGAATTACAATGTCATCCGCAATCTCTTTCACCTTTTCCGCATCGTCTGCGCCGACGGCAGAAGCGAACTCGTCCACCTTCACAGTGATTTTTGCTTCGATCACAGAAAGCGCATCATTGGACATCGGATCGGAATAGCGAACGGCTTCGTACACCTTTTTGCATTCCGCTTTGACCGGTTCGCTTTTTGCACGGGCGAGAATGCTTTCAGTATCGACCGTAAGATTCTTGATATACGAAGTCTGGACTTTGACCTTTTCATCGACCTTATTCACCGTATCTGCCGCCCATGCCGCCTTGATAACGGCATTGGCGTTAAACGCGAGGACAACGATGCAGACGATCGCGGCGATCCACGCAGGGCAATTCGGTATAAGCATGAGTCCCGAGCCGACAACCAGCATAGCGATCAGCGCCGACCAACTGACCGTGATCAGCGGGAGATTCAAAAACATCTTTTTAAGGTTTTCTGCCTTGAATGCGAAATAGGCGCACACGAGATTGCCGATAAACGCCGCGAGAATAAATCCCCATGCGATCCAGAAGCGCGCATCGTAATTTATCACATATCCCGGGATTACTGGACGAACAAGAAACACAACAGCATTAAACGCTGCAAGCATGATTATCCATATCAGAGCGTAAAATTTGAAATTCTTTTTCATGGTGTTTCGCCCTCCCACTTTACAGAATATCCGAAAGCATTTTTGCTTTCATCTGGTTGAATTCTTCTTCGGTGATAAGCCCCGCTTCTTTCATGACGGTCAGTTTTTCGACTTTTGCTTTGAAAGCCGCCATATCATCGGTCGGTTGTGCGGGTTGTGCCGGTTGCACGGGCTGGGTTGCAGCGTTCATAGCGTTGTTAACCGCACCGCCGACCATGCCGCCGACAGCGCCACCGACTCCGGCCATAGTACCGAGCCCGACGCCCATATTGGTAAACTGACCGACGGCTTCATTCTGTGCGACCTTTTCTGCCACATCAAAGCCACGCTCCTGAGCATATGTATAACCTTCCTGCGCACGCTTAGTCGCCTGAGCCTGAGAGTCAATCACAATTTTCTGCGCTTCGGTCTGCGCATAGATGAGGTCAGTCTGTTGACGTAGTTTTGCTTCAGCGATATCCGCGTACTGACGGAAGTGCAGTTCCTTGAATTTTTCGTACTGTCTGTCTCCGTCCGGTTTTACGATATTGGTAACAAAGAAGCGTTCCAGTGAAAGGCCGTAATCGGCAAAATCCGGAACAAGCAATCTCTTCATAGCGTCCGAGAAGGTTGCAAGATGCTCGTCAATCTCAAAAATATTTACGGAGTTGTTCTTCATGTACTGCGCCATATATGTTTTGATGTGCGTCATAAGAAATGCACGGAAGAAGGAAACCAACTTCTGCTGTCCAAGGTAATTCTCCGTTCCGACAAGTTTCAAAAGGAGTTTGCGACTATCGGCAACTTGAAGAGACATTTCTCCGGAAGCACCGATGGCAATCGGAAAGCCGTAAGTTGGCTCAACATAAGTCACCTTACTGTCTGTTCCCCACTTGATTGACATCTGTTCTGTCTTATTGATGAAATAGACTTCGCAGTGGAAAGGCGTCTGATTTCCGACCGCGCGATTTAGAAACTTTCCGATCTTCGGGATGTTCTGTGTTTCAAGTGTATAGCGCCCTGCACCGAACATATCCAAAGCCTGACCGTTCATAAAGAAGATTGCCTCCTGCGATTCGTGAACGATCAACTGAGTCAGATTGTTAAAATCCTCGCTCGGATGTTTCCAAATGAAAGTGCTATTATCACCTTCGTATTTCAACACTTCGCAAATCTGTGCCATATTCGTTTCCTCCATTATTTCTATTTCTGCAACATAATACTTATTATGTTGTTTAATGGCTTAGTTCATTTCGGCTTGTTTGCTTATATAACTTATATAATTATATAGAATGAATCATACAGTTTTTCTTTTTTCAAAAAAGCGTTGACCGATTGTAAGTCCCTGTGCTATACTAATACACAAGGCTTTTATACGTTAATTTCGCGTTTACCGGTAAACAAATCAATTATTTTTTAATTATTATTTCCCTTGTTTTTGAAAAATTAATAATATTCTAAAGAATATTATTAAAATAGCCATTTTCCCCATTGATTTTTGTCAAAATTAATGTTATAATAATGTTGCACGGTTGGTAAACATTATTGGAGAAATAAAAATGGCAAAAATATTTAGAAATTTGAAAGAGATTGAAATCCCTAAGGGTGCATACATCAACAAAACCGATGGTCGGGTCTTTATTTACACAACACCTTCTGCATCACGACGCAAAAGTGCGCGGAAAGTGATTGGCAGAGCCGCAAGCATGAAAACGATGTATCCAAATGAGAGTTTCAAAGCTTTGTTTCCTCATGAATGGCAAACCTATTACCCGGAAGATGACACTCCCGAATTTGTAGTCTCCTGTGGGCTGTATGCATTGATGCTTGGTGCAGGATATCATTCTGGATTGTATCAGACGCTGGTAACCAGTTATGGAGCTAAGATTGCAAATCACATTATGGATTTTGCAATGTATTCAATCAAAGAGCGCAGCAATGTAGCCTTGTCATTTGAATCCGTGATGAAAGCGGAGATGTGTTTTTCCAGGCATATTTTCAGTGATGATTGGTGGAGTCATTTCTTTTCTTCGGAATTGACGGAGCAGGCGAGTTACCAGTTTCGTAAAGCATGGCTTCATAAATGCAAGAAAAACGGGATAGATTCTGTATGGTTAAGTTTGGATGGTTCCAATGTGGATTGTGCATCTGAAAATGTGAGATTGGCTGACAAGGGTAAGGGAAAATCCGGAAGAACGGACTCAAACCTGGTTGGATTTCTATACGCTGTTGATGCACAAACCGGCATGCCGGTCACTTATTTTGTAAATCCTGGCGGAGTGGTAGACAGCAAAACCATTACACAGGCGGTTGAATTCATTTCCGGAGAAGGCATTTCAGTAAAAGGTTTTATTTTGGATCGTGGATTTTGCTATCTGAATGTCATAGAACTGTTGGATGAAAAGAAATATGACTACGTGATGATGCTGAAATCCAACACAAGCGGATATACAGGTATGTATTCCAAATATGCGGATACAATTCGATGGAATGTGGACTATCTGGTTTCGGAAAACAGTGTGTTCGGTATAAGCAAAGAAGAAAATGTATTTGCAAACACTCCTAAAACCGTTGCTCTGTTTCTGGACGGAGCAAATGGAAGCGAGAGAGCCTCTACTTTGATCAAGAAGGTATACAAGGCTTATAGAACGGCATTGATGAAACTGAACGAGAACAAAGAAATCGTTATACCCAACGATGTGCAACAGTATCTTTCTGTTTCGAATGACGGAAAGCCAATCATTCTGAAAGATAAATGGCAGTCTGACGTCAATGAAAAAGGCTACTATGCAATCGCCTCTTCTAAGCCTTTATCCGCTGAAGAAATCTATAACATATACTATTTGCGCGATGCTTCTGAAAAGCAGTTTATGTTTCTGAAAACGCAACTCGGTTTTAATGCGTTAAGGGTTCACAGCGATGAGGCAGCAAAGAACAAACTCATGATTGCTTTTGTTGCCGGAGTTTTGCGTAACGAGATCCAACGAGCTTGCAAGGCAGAGGATGAACCTGTCAATTCAATGCTTTCATCAATGGACAGAATACAATTTTACTATGCCAGCGAGCACACATATGCTGTTTCACGGTTTCCTTCAATGAAACAAAAAGATCTGCTGAGTCACTTTAATATTGAACCGGCTGATTTTCTCGAGTTTGTCAAATACTATAATGCCAGGGCATTTACCGCAGTATATAGTGAAACATGTGCAATGCCGGAACGGAAACAAGCAGAACCAAGAAGAAGAGGCAGACCACCCAAAAATAATTCTGATCCGATTCAAAAAGAACCCAGAAAGCGAGGAAGAAAACCGGGAAGTAAAAACAAGCCCAAGGAAGAAGTAACTGCTCCTTTGCCAAAACGTGGGCGAGGACGTCCAAGAAAAACTCAACAGGAAACGGAAGCAGTTAAAAGAGGTCCGGGAAGGCCCAAAGGCTCAAAAAATAAGCCTAAAGTTACTTGAACGTTTACCGGTTTCTTAAAAATTCACGTTTATAAAAGAAATCTTTTATTTAGCCACATAATAAGTATTATGTTTATGCCTTAAACCGTTTTCATGGAATCAGGCTCATTTTTTCCATGCACCTCCTGTGTTCGGCGCCCGTGCTGATGATATAGATCCGCGTTGTGTTGATGCTGCTGTGACCCAGGATGTCGGCCAGTTTTGCTATGTCTTTTTCAATTCCGTAAAACTCCCTTGCAAACAGATGCCTCAGATTATGGGGATACACTTTAGCCGGATTGATGTCCGCCTCCTCGCACAAGGCCTTCATCCCTCTCCAGATATTTGTCCGGCTTACCGTTCTTCCTTCTCTTGTCACAAAAATACTGCCGGATACAATTCCCTGCTCCGCTGCATAGCGAAGCAATTTTTTTTGCAGATCCCGCACAATGAAAACCACTCTTGTTTTCCCCTTGCAGCAAACCGTCATCTCACTCCGCCGGACTCCCTCAACCGTAACGGATTCCAGTTCGCTGACCCGGATGCCGGTTGCGCAAATGGTCTGTATAATCAGACCCAGACGCTCGCAATGCCTCCTTTCCGCTGTCCTGACCAGCCGCAGATATTCCTCCTTTGTCAGTTCCTTTTCCTCCGGACAATAGATCTGACGCTGCATTTTTATGGCCTTCACTTTCAAATCAAACCAACCGAGAAAAGTGAACAGGCTGTTGACACTTGCAAGGATGGAGTTGATGCTCCGTACCATATACCCGTTATCCTCCAGTTTGCTCTTGTATGCGATTACACATTCCTTTGTAATGGCTTTTCCGCCTGCATAAAGCGCAAAAGCACGGGCGTCCCGGCTATACTTTTCAATGGTCGCGCGACTCTTCTCCTCCAGGGCAAGATGCTTTCTGAACCTTTCAAGGAGCGACGTCGTCAAAACATATTCTTTTCCCTTCATTTCGTTTCCCTCCAGATAAACTTTTTCCGTTGCAAAAAGACCCCGTCGCGTTATCCGACAGGCTTTGTGCCTGCTTCAAACCCGACGGGGCATTTTTCTTTTATCCTTTTCTTTATTTCCGGGCGGAATCCGGCCGCAGCACGACATTCTCCCGGCCCAGCAGATGCTCCAGATTGCGAACCCGGTCCTGCGTAACATCCCGATGCACGGGATCCCGCACATAAGCGCCCGTATCCGCAAAATAAAACCGGATTTCCCACTGTCCCTTCGGCAGCCGCGTCAGGGCGTCCTGAATCGGTCTTACCCGTTCGTCCTTCGAATCCGGGAAGCGAACATACAACACGCCGCTCTTTTCAAGCGGAAGATCTCCCAATCCCTTTTCCCCGCTGTAATGCTCGTTATCCTGAAGGGGCATGACGGTGTCCGCAATCAGGCTGGCCGGCTGGTTCTCATTGTGCTGTACCGTTCCCCACACCGCTACGGCGCTGTCGGTCTCGATGTAACGGACATTCGCCTCATACACTTTCGTAAACGCCAGACATTCTATCTCCCCCATACGGTCCTCCAGCGTAAAGATGGCCATACGGGTGTTTTTCTTTGTCATCTTGGGAGTCACCGAAGTGATGATGCCGCAGACCAGCACACGCGTCCGGTCGGCAATGGTTTCCTCTTCGGGCAGGATGCCCTCCTCGGCACTCTCGCCGTCTCCCAGGATGTCGAGCACGCTGACGGGATGCAAGGCTTCCGTATGACGGGAGTAACGGTCCATCATATGCCCCGAAAAATACATGCCCGAAGTCATTTTCTCCATGTGAAGTTTTTCCTTCAGCGGCAGATCCGGCAGTTTCGGATATTCCACCCGGGGCTTTTCCTGCTCCTCCATGAGCGAAAACATATCCAGCTGTCCCTGCACCTGCGCGCGGGCCCGGTTGGTCTCCAGGTCCAGGATTCTCTCAAAGCAGGCCAGCAGAACGCTGCGGTACTGTCCCAGCCCGTCGAAACAGCCCGCCATGATCATGGACTCGACCATCCTGCGGTTGAGATCCGCCCAGGCCATCCGGGCCGCAAAATCCGCAAAGGAGGAAAACGGTCCCTTCTCGGTCCGTTCCCGGATGATGTCCTCGATGAAATTCTGCCCCACGTTTTTCAGGGCGAGCAAGCCGAACCGGATGCTGTCCCCGTCCACGGTAAAGGCCAGGCGGGAGTGGTTGATATCCGGAGGCAGAACCCGGATTCCCCTTTTGGCGCAGCTGGCACGATATTGGGCCAGTTTGCCCGGCATATTCATGACCGAGGTCATCAGGGCCGCATAGTACTGCTTCGGATAATGAGCCATCAGAAAGGCCGTGCGGTAGGTGATGATCGCGTAACCGGCCGCATGTCCCTTGTTGAACGCATAGGACGAAAAGGCGGTCATGTCCTCGAACAGATCGTTTGCATCCGCCGGGTCGACTCCATGCTCCTTTGCGCCCGCAATGAAATTCTCTCTCTCGGCTTCCAGCGCCGAGGCTTTTTTCTTCGCCATGGCGCGCCGCACGATGTCGGCGTGCCCGAAGGTATATCCCGCTATGGTGCGGAAAATCTGCATGACCTGTTCCTGATAGACGGCCACGCCGCAGGTATCCTTCAGGATGGGCTCAAGCGCGGGAATGGGATAGGCGGCAGGCTTCTCACCGCTCCTGGCCGCCAGATAATCCGGGATGTGTTCCATCGGACCGGGACGGTAGAGCGCGATGGATGCGACGATGTCCTCGATTTTGGTCGGTTTCATCTGCATCAGGAGTTTGCGCATCCCGTCGGATTCCAGCTGAAAGACCCCCTGCGTCCGTCCCTCGGCAATCAGGGCATAGGTTCCCGGATCGTCCAGGGTAACCCGGGACAGATCGAACCCGGGCTCCTGCTCCCGGATCAGATCCTCCGCCTCACGGCAGATGGTCAGATAGCGCAGAGCCAGAAAATCGAATTTCAAAAGTCCCAGATGCGCCACGGTATCCATGTCGAACTGGGTGATCACAACCCCGTTGGACAGAGCCAGGGGAACGTAATCCGAAACCGCGCGGTCGGTGATGACCACGCCCGCGGCGTGCACCGAGACGTTGCGAGGCATTCCCTCCAGGGCCCGCGCCGTATCGATCAGGCGCCGGTTCTGCTCGGACGCTTCGTACACCGAGCGGAAGGTCGGGTCGTTCATCGCCCGGTCCAGCGTGATGTTCATTTCCCGCGGCAGCGCGCGCGCCACCGCGTCCACTTCCGCGTAGGCCATTCCCATGACCCGGCCCACGTCCCGGATGGCCGCACGGGCGGCCAGCGTGCCGAACGTGATGATCTGGGACACATGGTCCCGACCGTACTTTCTCTCCACGTATTCGATCACTTCCCCGCGGCGGTTGTAGCAGAAGTCGATATCAATATCCGGCATGCTCACCCGTTCGGGGTTAAGGAAGCGTTCGAACAGCAGATCGAACCGCAAAGGATCCACCTCGGTGATCTGCAAAACGAAAGCGGCAAGGCTGCCGCAGCCCGATCCGCGGCCGGGCCCCACAGGAATGCCGGCCCGTTTGGCAAACAGCACGTAGTCCTGCACGATCAGGAAATAATCGTCGTACCCCATCTGGTGAATGACGCCCAGTTCGTATTCCAGTCGCTGCCGGTATTTTTCCGCCGGAATGCCCGCGTAGGGGATGACTCCGGACGAGAGCAGATGTTCCAGGCCCGCCATGGCCTGCCGGCGCAGATAGGTCCCGGCGTCAAGGCCGTCGGGACACGGGAATTTGGGCAGATAGATCCGGTCAAAGTCAAACGAGACCGAACACCGCTGCGCGATGCGGACCGTATTCTCCAGTGCGCCCGGATACTTCCCGAACAGCATGCGCATCTCCGAGGCGTCCTTGAGGTAGAGTTCGTCGGTCTCGAATCCGAACGGACGTCCTTCGGAGAGCAGATGGTTGGTCTGGATGCAGAGAAGCACCTCCTGCACCCGCGCGTCCTGCCGGCGCAGATAATGGCAGTCGTTGGTCGCAACCAGCGGCAGATTCAGTTTTTGCGCAATCCGCAAAAGCC
Organism: Clostridia bacterium; assembly: GCA_017455185.1. Lineage (GTDB taxonomy): Bacteria > Bacillota > Clostridia > Oscillospirales > CAG-272 > RUG14240. Next base: position 4,879 of record JAFTBN010000029.1, on the reverse strand, counting down.
CGGGCAGCACCTGCTGCTGGTCGGACAGTCCGTGATTCTGCAGTTCGATATAAAAATGTTCGGGGCCGAACAATGCGGCCAGCTTCCGGGCGGCCTCGGTCGCCCCTTCCTCGTCCCCCGCGCGGAGCGCCTGGCAAAGCATGCCCGACATGCACCCCGACAGGGCAATCAGCCCCTCATGATGGGCGGCGAGCAGTTCCAGGTCCACCCGGGGGCGGCTGTAAAATCCTTCGATGAACGCCTGCGACACGAGCGTCATCAGATTGGCATAGCCCGTCTGATTCTCGCACAGCAGCGTCAGATGGTACGGATGGGCGGACTGGGCGGTCTTTTCAAACCGGGAAGTCGGCGCGACGTAGACCTCGCACCCGATGATCGGCTTGATTCCCTCGTCCCGGCAGGCCTGCCAGAAGGCGACGGCGCCGTACAGGACCCCGTGGTCGGTCAGGGCGACCGCGTCCTGCCCGAGTTCCTTGACCCGCTTGGGAATGTCCCTAATGCGGCAGGCTCCGTCCAGCAGGCTGTATTCACTGTGTACATGCAGATGCACGAAGTCTCCCATCTCTCGTCCTTTCCGAAAATGTCCCTGTTCCTTATTCTTTCCCGGCCGACGGCTCTTTCCCGTATCCCAGATACTGAGCCAGCGACCGGATTTCCCGCAGGCGGTGATACAGCCCCGAGGCGGATACCGGAGGCACATGCAGCAGCGCCAGCTCCCGCAGGGAAATTTCGGGGTTGTCCAGCCTGAGCTGCGCGGTCAGGCGCAGCGGCTCGGTCAGTTCGTAAAACTTCCCTTTTTTGCGGATGTATTCGATGGCGCCGATGTCGTATTGCGCGGCCAGCACCGTTTTTTCTATGTTCCGTATGTCGTAATTGGTTCTGCGGCTGTCCTCGGATTTGAGCTGACGGGTGATTTTCCCGTTGATGTAATCGAACTCGGTTCCTTTGGCGCCCAGATGTCCCAGAATGTCCTGTATCTGGGAACTGTCCTTGAAATAGACCCCGGTGCGGTCTCCCCTGCGCACGGTCCTGGGCGAAAGGCCCAGCTCCCCGAGCACGCCAAGCAATGCCTCTTCCCGGCCTGCCGGCACCAGCCATTCCAGATGGCTTTCCTTCTCGGGCCGGTTCACGGTCCCGCAAGTCAGAAACGCCCCGCGCAAAAAGGCGTCGCGGCAGTTGGCGCATTTCATCTCCCGGGCCAAAAAGGCGGCCGGGTCCTGCAAAATTTCCTCCATCTCCTGGGCAAAAGAACCGGCCCTGGGCACCATTCGGGCCTGCACGCGCCGGTTCGAGCCCACCCCGGCCGTCTCGGTCCGGATGTCGGGATGAAACGGCTCAAAGTGCTCCTGCAGGATGGAGTCGGCTATCTCCGGCCGGAGCCGGAGCAGATACCCGTCCTGTTCCCGCATTGCGGGCAGAAGAAGTCCCGAGCGGAAGCAGGTCCTGCAGCAATGAAATTTCATTTTTACGGTCCGGATTTCCTCCAGGACCCGGAGTGTGTATCCCATGCGTCGGCTCCGTCTTCATTCCCTTTCGGGCACAAATTCCATTTCGGTCTGCGGCACAAAGCCGTATTTCTCCTCCACCGTCTTCTGCGCGAAGGCAATGAGCGCCCGGATGTCGGCCGCTGTCGCGTCGCCCAGGTTGACGATGAATCCGGCGTGCTTGGGCGAAATCTGCGCCCCTCCCACGGTATATCCCTTGAGTCCCGCCTCGTCGAGCAGTTTTCCTATGGACACTCCGTCGTGAGAGAGAAACGCGCTGCCCGCGCTGGGATAGTCCAGCGGCTGACGCTCGTCCCGGCGCGCCCGGTATTCCTCCGCCCGGGCCAACAGTTCCTCGGCGGGAGCCGGACTCAGTTTGAACCGGGCCTCGAGCACCACCCGGTTTCGGTGAGCCATCAGGTTGGAATGCCGGTAGGACATCTCCAGTTCATCCCGGGAGAGCACATAGGTCTGCCGCGTGGCCGTATCGAACACCGTCACGTTGAGCAAAACCGACGCGATGTCCCCGCCGAAGGCGCCCGCGTTCATGTAGACCGCGCCTCCCACGCTGCCCGGGATTCCGGTCGCGAAGGAAAAATCCCCCAGTCCGCACCGGCAGGCCGTCATCGCCAGATGAATCAGGGGAACTCCCGCGTCGGCCCGGATCAGCCCGGCGTCCTGAAAAACTTCCATCTCTTTCATCTTATACGTCCGGATGATCATGCCCCGGTAGCCCGCGTCGTTGAAGAGCAGATTGGATCCCCGCCCGATGACGCGGAACGGAATCTTGTACTGCCGGGCGATGCGGATGCAGTCCTTCAGTTCGATGACGGTCGTCGGCGAGGCCACGATGTCGGCCATCCCCCCGATGTGCAAAGAACTCATTTTCGCCAGCGGCAGCGTATCGTATTCCACGAATACCTGCGTCAACTCCGCGTTTACCTGTTCCCGTGTTGCCGATGTCATACCTTTATCATCCTCCGAATAAAGTCCATAATTCTCTCAGATCCGAAATCGTATAGTCCTGCCCGCAAGAGATCTCTCCTGCCCCGGAAGGGCTGTACAGGCAGGTGCAGATTCCGTACCGGCGGGCCCCGGCGATGTCGGAAGTCGGGGAGTCTCCCACAAGGAAGGCCTGCCCGGGCTCAGCCTCCACCCCTTCTTTCCGGATGGCTTCGAACACCCGGTCGAAAAAGAGAGGCGACGGCTTGTCCGCACCGATTTCCTCCGAAATGAAAACCTGCCTGAAATAACGCCGGACCGGATTGCGGTCCAGCCGGCCGTGCTGGGTTTTCGTGTTCCCGTTGGTCACCAGATAGAGCGGATACCGGCGCGCCAGATTGCGCAGGACACTGCACGCATAAGGCATCCGGTACATCTTGCGGCTCAGGGCTTCCCCGTAATCCTTTTGCATGGCAGCGGGGTCCCCGTCGTACCCGATGGCCGCAAAAAACGTCCGGAAGCGCTCGGTCAGAAGCGCGCTTCTCTCGATCTCGCCTCTCTCCAGCCGTTTCCAGCACTCGTCGTTGATGCGGTGGTACAAAAGGAGCTGTTCGCGCCCGGCCGGGATTCCCCGCCGGCGCAGGCACTCCCGCAGGGCGCACCGCTCGGATTTGTCAAAGTCCAGAACCGTATTGTCCGCGTCGAACAGGATCAGACGCACAAAGGACAGCTCTTCCATTCCTCAGTCCCCGTTTCCGGACACGTCCGACGCCGGGAGCAGCCCCCGGATTTCCTTCAGCATCACAGCCGCCATTTTGGTCAGGTCCTCTGTCGTCCGCACCTCGGTCCAGGCAAACCTCTCTTCGTCTAGCACGGTCAGTTCCACGTCCCGGTCTGCGGCATGAGCGGTTGCACCCAAGGAGAACAAAGGGTCATCCTGCGCGTCCCGGCCCTGCGCCCGGAGCGAAATCTGCCCGTCCTTACCGGCGGGATGGCTGTTTTCATAGTTCAGCGAAAGCAAAAAAGGAGAATCGTTCTGCCCCATCGCCTCAAGCGTCAGTTCGAGCCGGTCGCCCGATTCGTCGGACGAGGCGTCGGCCCGCAAAGAAAGCACGGGTGTACCCGGATTTCCGGAAGCAGAAGGAACATAAAAGGAAACAAAGACGGAGGAGTTACCGAAACCGCTCACGCCCCGGTCCACAACCAGTTCAAACAAGTCCTCCCCGCGGGATTCGTCCAAGCCTGTCAGGCGGATGATCTTGGTCAGACCGAACTCATCCACCTCAAACGTGAGCGCAAGGCTCGTCTGCAAAAAGCCGATTCCATACCGGACCGGGCGTTCCTGCCCCTCGGCGTATACGATTTCAAGCCGGATCACGGGCAGGTCGGACAGCGCAGGAAGATCGGACAAATCCAGTTCGGTCCCGACGGTCAGGGTATCCTCCGTTCTCACACAGGAGGGATCGGACAGATGGGCAAACAGGACTTCGGGAATGTCCCCGAAGGAATATCCGGCCTTGCCCAGCGCCTCGAGGGCTCCGAGCAGTTTGCCCGCAATCCCCGTTCCTTTTTCCACAAAGGCCGACGCTTCCCCGGGCAACAGGCCCGAAAGTTGTTCCTCAAGCCCTGCCAAAGAGGAGAGATCAAACGCGAAATCATTAAATGTTAGAATATAAAAAGTTTGTTTTTCACTGCCGTTTTCTGCATCCGCAAAAGGAAACCCGACAAGGAGTCTCTCTTTTTCCTTCTTCAGGCTTAGAAGTTCGGAGTCGGTCGTGCCCGGAACGTCCGGCGAAGCGGACAGGGTGCATGCAAGGTTCCCCTGCGCATCGAGCAGGAGTCCTCCCTTCAAAGGCGGAACATCCCGGATTTCCAGTTCGGCCTGCACCTCGGCGGACGGCATGGCGGCCAGACGCTGCACGGCCATGACGTAGGGCATCACGACCCCCGACCCGTATTCCAGCACGGAATTGGCAAGATGAGAAACGCTTCTGCGTATCAGTTCCTCCCCGTCGGTCTGCTCGAGCGCATCCAGGTCCGACGACGCCCGGTTCTCCGTCTGACTTTCGGTCCGCGTCCCGTCCCGGACGGAATCCGTATCGGACTCCCTTCTCTCTTTTTCCTGTCCGCACCCGGCCAGAAGGCCTATGACAAGCGCGATCAGCACAAGCCAGGCTACCCGTTTCAATCCTTTCATCTGCACCTCCGGATTCGTTGCTTCAAACACTTTTCCATTCAAATTATACCCCAATAAAAACGCCTCTGTCAAGGGGGGCGCGTCCTCTTGTTTTCGCGCGGGATTTATGCTATACCCCGAGTTTGCCACTTCAAAAATGAAAACGGAGCCTTAATTGGCTCCGTTTTTGGCTATATAAAGCGAAATGTTGGGAAAAATAGGCGCATGAAATTTTGAAAAATATGTACCAACAATTATGACCCTACATGAAAAACCT
>JAFTBN010000028.1 GCA_017455185.1 Clostridia bacterium | reverse complement strand
TAGGGTCTACTGAAAAACCTTGTTTTTCGGACCCCGGCCTTTCAACAAGGACAAAAATCCACATTTTGAAAGCCACTGCAAAAAAATGCGCAAAGAATCCCTAAGGACTCTTGCCAAGTTCTTTGCCAATATGCAAAATGCCGCCGCTGTCATGGCAGATCCGCGAAGCTTTTCTTTTATCTTGCCAAGACCATATCGACGTTTAGCGACACCAATCGCTCCCTCTACCGCGTTTCTCTCGCAAGAGTCCTGATACATCGCTTCCTGTACTTGCTTTTCCAGGTTTTTGTTCCGCCTTCCAAGGGGAAGACCAGACAACCGGATGTTTCTCTTTTTACAATAGTTCTTGTTTTCTCTCGTTTGGTAGATTCTGTCTGCCAGAACAGCTTCCGGGTAGCAGTTATACTTTCGCCTGTATTCTTCAATGATGGTGGGAAGATCCTTGCTTTCGTTAAAGTTTGACCAGGATATTTTTTCAATGAAAGTAAATCCGTCTACGACAGAAAGGTGAATCTTTTGCCCGAATTCGGTAGGATTGGGTTTCTTTCCGCGATTGATGGGTCTGACATGGTTCTGCTGCAAACTGACAATACGGTTTTCAACTGTCCTTGTGTTTTCATCATACATCTTTTTCTGTTGTTCATACAGAAGCGGGATAACTTGTAAACGCTGTTTCAACCAGGCAGGAAAGGACACCCCTTCCGGTTTCTTTTCGAGAAGGACTTCCAGTTGTTTCCGGGCTTGTTCTACACATTTTAAAAGTTCACCGCGCACACGATCATACAAAGATTTGCGGTATTTCTTGGCTTTTGCCACTGATAAATAACATTTTCTTGCCCTTTTTGTACTATAGGGCAGCATGTGTCCTTCATGCGATGGAAGAGCTTCCCATACGAGACGAATCGCTTTTTCCAGAATCTCTCTGGCATCATTCAACAGTTCGATATCGGTTGGATACTGAATGTCTGCCGGAGCAACTGTTGCATCTGCAAGCAATTTTCCATGGTTTTCTATCTGACATTTTGCAGTTTCTTCCTTGGAACTGTTTTCCTGATCAGATTCGGCTGGGGCCTCAGGCGGAGTTTCTCCACCCCCTTCGCCCGGATCGTTTTTGTCATCTGGTTTGTTTGAATCAATGGGATGCATGCTGTCATCCGGCCATTTGCCTGTCGCCAGGTATTCATTCACCTTTGCAACAAATTGCACATCGAATCTCCTTCGAAAATGCACTATCATGGAAGCGTCGAAAAGAGCTTTGGAAGTAAACTCTTTCAGCCCTACAAAGTACTGCAGATAGGGATTTTCTGCAATTGCCTGAACAGTCTCTTCATCTGAAAAATGACAATACTCTTTGATGATGCAGGATCCGAATGCCAATCTGGAACTAAAGGCACCCCGTCCAAATTCCGACATCTTCTCGGCATAATATTCATCTATCTCTTTCCATGGCATTTTGCCGGCCAGCACAATCCAGCGGTTTTTTTCGTCCAATTTCCCATTAAACGGAAGGATAAAATCATCTATTGAAACTTGGTTGAAATTGACAGATTTAAGCATGATAGACACCCCATAGTCCGATATTCGTGAGGAGAAAGCGAATTCTGGTCAGAAAATTGCCCCACTTTTTCACATACTTATTATATCATATAATGCTAAATTTATCAATATTAAATATATATTTTTTCGAAAAATTATTTTTCAGCAGACCCTACTATAGGGTTTATTGCTCTTTCGCCCTTTTTGTTATTCAAAAAAATTCTACTATCTTGACACTAACCAAAAAAGCCCGGCGACTTGACGAACGGGCTTTTTGTGGCTATAATATAATTGCACTTGTTCTAAAGATACTTGTATCTCCAGAACGCACCCGTCAGGCGTTGGTAGCACCTGTCGGGTTTTTCTTTTTGAGTTGTTAAGCGTCAGATGATGGTATTTCCATCAGTTCTTCGGAATGATAGCTGAACAATACGCATTCATTTTCACAATCATAAGCGTATACTACACTACCATCATCGGTAATAAAATATCGCTTTGCAGAAAGCGATGAGATAAAGTCAGCCAATAATGTAGGTGGATCCTTTTCAGTCGCATCATACTCTTCAATGTCAGTAAACACAATAAGTTCCTGCATTGAAAACAGAACTTCCTTGTCAATAGGATCGACGTCTGGATAGTACGTATATACTGCGAGCTTATTTCCTCCGATTTTTATTTCGGACTGATAAACCCGTTTGCACTGAGTACAATACCAGAAATCGTAATCTTCAGAGATGAACAGCTTCTTCGCATCCTTCAGACTATCCCAATTGGTGATAAAGTCAATCAGCGTTATCTGAGAATTATACTTCAGAGCAGATTGGACCCTGTCTTTATTCATGACATAAAGAACGTTCTCGGATGGGCAATCAACATTACTCATTGATGCCCCGCAATAGCAAGCCATTTTTGCCATTATAAAAACCTCCCTTAATACACGATTTTGGTCTTGTCAGAGAACCATACTTCAATGGGGCCCTTAACATAACCTTTTCGTTTTGCCTCTGCTATGCCTTGCTCAACAAAATCCCTGTTTGACTGCGTAGCTTTTCTATCCGGGAAATACAGCGCAACTGTGTCTCCTTTAGAAAATTGAGCCCCAGCGGTCTTTATGTTTTTGGCGATATTAGAGGCATTCTTCGATGTGATTCTTTTAACTTCAATATTCTTGATGAAATTCTCGTCATCGGAGGATTTGATTGTCAGATCATATTGATGTCCACGTTCAGGATGCTGTTGTCTGAACACGGTTTCATATCCTGCATCAATATACCTTTCACCGACCCATATTGCTCCCTGATCAGTTACCTTGTGACCACCGGAATCGTTGTAACTGTGGTTGGGCGTTTTTTCTGTGTAGCCACCGTTTCCTCTTCCCATCAGCTACGCCCCCTTCTCTCTTCGGAGAAAGATTTTAGCGTCACGATAGGGATAGAAAAACGATCTTTCCACTCTTCCGGGAAGTTTCAGATATAGATGAAGAACTGCTAAAAAAAGTTATATCCGACGGAAATGAATCAGGCAGGATAAAATACGCATATACCGAAGCTTTGTCTATATTAACCAAACTTGGTGTTTGCAATTTTTCCACAGGAATTCTGACGAACGCCGGCAAGGCTTTATTCTCCAAAAAAGGTCCGGTGTTGCTGAAAACTGCGATATACGCCGGAACAACAAAAGATACATTTATAAAGCTCAATCACTTTGAAGGCAATATATATGAATGTATTGACGAGGGAATTTCTTTTGTTATGTCCGCCGTGGACTGGAAAGTCACTATTTCCGGCAGTGCAAAACGTAAAGAAGAGCCTGAAATACCTCAAAAGGCAATACGCGAGATGATAGTGAACGCTTTTGCGCATGGTTGTTACTTCTCAAATACAACTTTCTCTATTGAGGTTTTCAACGATAAAGTTGTTATTTACAGCCCGGGCAGTTTCCCGATCGGTTTTACACCGGAAGACTTTGCGTATGACGCCGCGGAGCCGATAATGCTGAACCCGAAGATCGTCAGTATTCTGTTCAAGTCGTCTGTTATCGAATCTTTCGGATCCGGCTTTGAAAGAACGTTTAAAGCCTGTTCCGAGGCGGGCGTTGAATATGAATACGAAAATACGATGACGGGATTCAGATTTGTTTTTCTGCGGCGTCAGGGACATAAAAATGTCCTTGACATGTCCAAGACAGAAAAAGCGGTCTATGATATGTTAAAAGAGAATAATTACCTGATCATCAAAGATATAGCTTCAACCCTGTCCAAATCAGAAAAAACCGTATCAAGAGCAATTAAAGGATTAAAAGAAAAAGGATATATTGTACGGCAAGGAACAGATAATTCCGGATTTTGGAAGATATTGAAATAATTTTGCTACCCAAACGCCGTTTTTCAAAGTTTCAAATTCGTAGATGCAAAAACGGCTTTTTCCCTTTGAAGATAGATACGAACCCAAGTAACAACTGAATACAGAAACTTAATTTTTGATCTTGGGTGCTGACTTGTGTCTTATCTTGGGTGTTGACTTGAATGTTGACTTGGGTGCTTAAACTTAAGTTGTAGTTCACATTCTTGATCACAACGGCAAAAAAGTCGGGGTCGAATAAAAGACCGGCTTAGAATAAAAAGCAAAATAATAACGCCTCAATGCAAAAGTTTGGGGGATGAGAGGGTTCGTTCATAGCACCGTCTGGATGCGTCCAGTATCTTTAAAAAGAAATATTCATCATCGTTATAGCCATACGCTTGGCGTCGTTGCACCTTGATTTTGTTGTTGATCCCTTCGATTTTCCCTGAACTGATACGAATAGAACCGTGAGCTATGATTCCCTCGTAATGGTTTAAAATTAATCTGGCAAACCACTTGAAATGTGAATTCTCAGTTCCATTGCAGACATCCATGATATAGTCCATTTTGTCAGCCATTTCTGCATCCGAACTTGCGTTAAATGCATCGTGCAACAACTCTTTTACTATGTCAATTGCACAAAACAACTTGTTTTCTGCAAGCAATCGATTATAGCGATGTTCGTTTTCTCCTAATTGCCGCTGTTCGGGTACACCAAACAATGGAACCGCACATTGTGTAATCTTTCTCTCGTGTGCATCCGTGTCTTTCTTTTGCAGTGTTTCTCTCTTTGACATCAAGATGTACCTGCTACCTTTCAATGATTGTGCCGCTTGGGTCTTTCCTTCGCGAATCAGCCGGTTTTGTTCGTCTTTGCGAACTTCTGTTACGACTTTCTCGTTAAAGTTTTTGATGAGATGAAAATGGTCATATACAATCTGAATGTCAGGGCATTTCTCTTCAAATGCTTCTTGAAAGTCTGAGTTCATATCGCAAGCAACCGCTTCCACATTTGACATCCAATCATCCCCAACAAATTGAATGAAATCATAGACGACTTGCTTTTTCTTGCCTTTTTGAATCCATATGACATGCCCACTTTCTAAGTCTATGATATGTATGGCAAATTGATAACCGTCATGCAGCTTAAATTCATCGATTGCCAGGTAACGCGCTTGCTTTTCCGGTTTTTTTAACGTTATTCCATCTTCGGTATAAAGCCGCTTCAATCGCGCTTTATCGATATCTTTGATTGTTGCTTGATGCAGGCCGGTTAACCCGCTGATCTGCTTATTGGTAAAACCATTGCTAAGCATGGACTCAACTTGCGTCAGCAATTCGTTTGTAATGTGATGCCCATCTGCCTGAAAAGGAATTTGCTGCATTTTATAATGACCGCATTGAGGACACATAAAGCGATGCTTATCAACCATGACATACGTTAGCTTCTCTTCCATGCAAACATGCCGTAACCGAATATGATAGGTATCATGCCTATTCATGTAACAATGGCATTCCTCACAGACGTAATCTTCCTCGTCATAGTAAAGATCTCCATGGAAGCAATATGCCTCTCTTCCGGTAGAAGTGCTTTCAATTACGGTCCCCGAGTTAACATAATCTTCAAAAGGATTTGGAATAACGAGTAAATCTATAAAATCGGCACTTGAATTTCTAACATATGATGCTGTATAATTCATTTGGGGAATTTCTCCTTGTGAAGTACTTACATCCTGGAAGATGCACTTCATTATGGCAGAAATTCCTCTTTTTGTAAACTGTCCGCTTAATCAGTCCCCCCCAAACTTTTGCATTGAACCATAATAACAAAGAACTTACACCTTTTTGCAGACGATAAACCCATACGGCTTTCGTGCGATTAATCAGTATTCCCCTGCATCTTCTCCTTGACATAAATAAACCCCATAGTGTAGTCTTGAAAATTTTTGTTTTTTCAAATGTCTACTCTACGGGGATTATATCACGGGCCGGGAAAGTCCTGGTTCGTTGTTTCGGTTCTTTTGCCCGCCTGTCAAGTGCTTTCGGTTTGCCCTTTGCCGGACGCGGGCCTTCCTTGCAGGATTCTGCCCTTCACTCAGCCGTCAGGTTGTCAAAATATCCCTGAACCAGAATGATTGGCGTTCCCTTGTCTCCCGAGCCCGAAGTCAGATCGCACAGCGACCCGATCAGGTCGGTCAGGCGGCGCGGCGTAGTTCCCTCGGAAACCATCTTTCCGACCAGGTCCGCGTCCTTTTTCCGGATGTAATCCGAAATCGCGTCCTTCAGGGCCTCACCGCTCAGATCCGCGAAATCATTGTCCGCCAGATACTTCAGTTTTACCTCATTGGGCTGCCCGACAAGGCCCTCCGTATAGGCGGGGGAAACCACCGGGTCGGCCAGTTCCCAGATTTTGCCTACGGGATCGCGGAAAGCTCCGTCTCCGTAAATCATAACTTCCACGTGTTTCCCTGTGGCCTCAAGAATCTCTTTCTGAATGCGCAGCACAACCGGCATGCAATCCCGGGGGAACAGTTTAACCGTATCCTCGGTCGCCTTGTTTGAACCGAGCAATCCGTATTTTTCATTGTAGCCCGAACCGTTTACGGATTCGGTCAGAATCTCGTCCAGCCCGATCACCTTCTGCGCGCCCGCCTTCAGGAGTTTTTTCCTGGTTCTGAAACGGGTATGAATGTCGCAATGGATGACCTGCTTGGTGTAATCCAGAATCGCGCGGCAATCATTGGCGAAAATCACCTCGCACTCGCAGCCGCTCTCGGCGATCAACTGTTTATAATATTCCACATAATCCACGCCGGTGAAAGGATGTTTGACATAGCCGAACAATTCCCGGTATTTCTTTTCATCCAGAACGTCCCGATACGGATCCACGTCCGCATCGTCCAGCGTCTCATCGTCAAACAGATGGTTTCCCACTTCGTCCGAAGGGAACGAAAGCATCAGGGTAATCTTCTTCACGCCTTTCGCAATGCCGCGCAGGCAGATTGCAAAACGGTTTCTGGACAGAATCGGGAAAATCAATCCGATATGTCCCTCGGGGAATTTGGCCTTGACATCCGCGGCAATCTGCTCCGTGGAGGCGTAATTGCCCTGCGCACGACCCACGACCGCCTCGGTGACGGCAATCACGTCCCTGTCGCGAATGGTAAATCCTTCTGCCTTGGCCGCCGTCAGAACCGACGACGTGACAATCGCGGCAATGTCGTCTCCCTGCCGGATGATCGGCGCTCTGATTCCTCTTGAAACTGTACCGACATACCTTTCCATTGTATGTGCCTCTCTTTGTCTTTTACTATCACGGAATGTTTCCTCGACTTGTCTATCATAGCACAAACCGTCCGGAATAACAAGAAAAAAACAGGAATTCCCACCCGAAGGCAACCCGAAATCATCGGATTCCGGGGACAGATTCATAATGTGCCTGCCGGTCTGCCCTCTGTTTTTTCGCAAGCCCTTGCACTTTTTCCCTGTTTGTGCTATAGTAACGGAGCATTACCGGCGGAGTTCGGCCTCTAAATCCTCCGCGATATAAAACAAAACCAAGGAGAAACCAAAATGAATCATTCCACCAAGGAAGAATCCCGGCTGCGCCGGGAAACTTCTCAGCTCTCAGCCATGCTCAAAGCCATCCCCAAGGCAGTGACCATTCTGTTCATTCTGGCCGTCATCGCCATGAACTTTCTGGCCCGGATTACCCTCGTATCCCTGCCCTGGCTCGCGTTAAACGCGGGGATTTTGATCTCATGGCTTTCTTTTTTGCTCATGGACATTGTCGTCAAGCATTTCGGAGCAAAAGCCGCAAACCTGCTTTCCCTGATTGCCATTGCGGCCAACCTGCTGTGCTGCCTTCTGTGCGTCATCGCCAGCCGGATCTGGGATTACCCCGAACTGGACATGGTCGTCGGAGGACAATGGTCCATCCTTCTGGCCAGCACCATTGCCTACATCGTCTCGGCTCTGACCAACAATTACACCAACGTCTTCATCGGCCGCCGTTTCCGCCGGAAGCCGGACGGAGCCGCCGCATACGCGGTCCGGTCGTTCCTTTCGACGTTTCTTTCGCAGGTCGTCGACAATTTCCTGTTCGTCTTTTTGGCCTTCTGGGTTTTCCCTTACATTCCCTCGGCCCTTCAGATCCGCTGGACCATCCCCCAGTGCCTTGCCGCGTCGGTCCTTTGCGCCGTTCTGGAACTGGTGACCGAAGTCATCTTCGCTCCCGTGGGTTATGCGGTCATCAAAAGATGGAAAGAAAAAGAAGTCGGCCGGGACTACCTTGAAAAATATCCGACGGAGACATGAACATGCGCTTTTCAGATCATTTGGAAACCCTTTCCGCCGCCGAGTTGGGGTGCGCGGTCCGGAAAAAGGAACTCTCTCCCGTTGAAGTGACAAACTATTTCTCCGAGCGCATCGAAGTCCGCAACCCCTCCCTGAACGCCTTTGTCTATACCCGGACGGAGGAAGCCCGCCTGGCGGCCCGGAAACTGGAAACCGCCATCGCCCGCGGGGCAGACCCGGGACCTTTTGCCGGGGTCCCGTTCGCGCTGAAGGACTTTCTTCCCTCCAAGCGGGGCTGGACCAGTTCCCACGGAGGCGTCGCCTCCCTGATCCGGGAAGACCCGGCTGATTCCGAGTTCTGCCGGGCTATGGAAGAAGCCGGCGGCATCGCCATCGGAAAAACCAACGCTCCGGCCTTTGCTTTTCGGGGCACCTGCGACAACCGTCTCTATGGCCCGACTTCCACTCCGTTTGCCCCGGGTTACAATTCCGGAGGCTCGTCCGGCGGCTCGGCCGCCGCTGTGGCGGACGGGCTGGTTCCCATCGCGCAGGGTACGGACGGAGGCGGTTCCATCCGCATCCCGGCCGCCTGGTGCGGCCTGTTCGGCTTCAAGGCGTCGGTCGGAACCATTCCCAGCGTCTGCCGCCCGGATGCATGGGCGGCCACACACCCCTACTGCTTCGACGGCGGACTGACCCGGGCCGTCGAGGACAGCGCCATTCTGCTCAACTATATGGCCCGGCACGATCCGCGGGATCCGCTCAGCCTGCCGAGAACAGAAAAGGACTACACCCGGCACCTGACCCGTCCGGTGCGTGGCTGGAAAATCGGCTACACCCCCGATTTCGGCGTTTTTCCCGTCGATCCCGAAGTGGAACGGATCGTCCGGCAGGCCGCAGAAAGCCTGAAAGAAGCCGGGGCAGAAGTCAGCCCCGTTTCCTTCTCTCTGAAGCATACGGCAAAGGAACTGGCGCAGTGCTGGTGCCGCGCCATCTGCGTGGACACCGCCATTGAACTGAACTTGTGGAAGGAGCAGGGGCTGGACCTTGTACGCGACCATCGGGAGGAACTGCCCGAGGAATTTATTCGCTGGAACGAGCGCACCGCAGGCGGCACCATCCTGGATTATTACGCCTTCAATCTCATCCGGACGGAATTGTTCGACGCCCTTCAGACGGCGTTTGAGACCTACGACCTGATTCTCTCCCCCACGACATCCGTTTTGCCGGTGCGCAACCGGACGGACCGGAACACCGCAGGTCCTGTGAAAATCGGGGAGACCGAGAGTGAACCACTGATTGGCTTCTGCCAGACTTTTTTTGCCAATTTTACAGGCCATCCCGCCGCATCCGTTCCGGCCGGCCTGTCGGAAAACGGGCTGCCGGTCGGCATGCAGCTCATCGGAAAACGGTTCTGTGACGGAGACGTGCTGGCCGCGGCCGCAGCCTTTGAGAGGGTCCGTCCGTGGAAATCCCTGTATGAGATTCCCTTCTCCCGCCCCGTTTGAACAACGCAACGAAAACAGCCGCCGCGCATTGCGATGGCTGTTTTCGTATTGTACGGAATTCCTTTCAGCTCCATGCCATAGGTTTTTCCGTGTCAAAGAGTAAAGGGGCAAGCGGTTGTGTTCCACCGGCAAGTATGCCCCCTTGACTCTGTTTCCCGCTCCCACAGATTTTCTTGATTGATAAAAAATGCCTCAGGCAATTTTACACCACTTTTAGGACTTGACTGTTTCATTGCTGCCTGCGGCTTTGAAAGCAAGCCGGAGGGATTTGACTTCATCTCAGGCGACGACTTATACAACGTCTGATTCCGATACGCTTACACTGGACTGCGCCATTTACGAAAGAAAAAATAGCGTTCCTTGCCTCATTGAGAAAAGAACGCTATATGCTTTTGACTATTGTAGATGGGAAACCTTTTGGAATTCTTTACTCAATAAGCGGCAATCGGAAGGTCGGGGTCGTCCTCTCCCTTTTCAAACGACTCGATCTTGATCAGATAGGAAGGTCGTCCCTCGGGGGAGACGGTCACAACCTCTCCGGCGGCACGGCCCAGAAGCGCCCGGCCGACCGGGGATTCCTTGGAAATGCAGTCGTTGAACACGTCGTTGCGCAGCGTCGTCACAACGCGGACGGTTCTCCTCTCCCACTCTTCGGATTCCACGTCGGGCTCCGGGTAGGCGATGTGAATGAAATCGAACAGGGCGGTCTTTCCTTCTTCTCCGGCCGTGTCGATTACGACCGCCGTCTTGATCATGTTTTCCAGGTAGCGCGTACGGCGTTTGACCGCGTTGATTTCCCTTTTGGCGGTCTTGTACTCGTCGTTCTCGCTCAGGTCCCCGAACCCGCGGGTCACCCGCACGTTCTCTCTCAATTCGGGCATCCGGGCATACAGGCTTTCCAGTTCCTCTTTCATCTTCAGGATGTCCACTTTCGTCAGTTCGTCATGCATACTTCTCTCCCGCCGAAGGGTCCGTCCCGCTCCGGCTTTTCTTTTTTTGAATCGATTTAATCTGTGTTTCACACTGTGTTTTACACTGTGTTCTACACTGTGTTCTACACTGTATTCCGCCTCAGCCCGGGCCGTTTCAGGCAAACAGTTCGGGGTCGGCGGCCGGCGGCCCGCCCGAAGTTTCAAACTGCGAACGGTACAAATCCCGGTAGAAGGTGGGGCGGCTGAGCAGTTCCCGGTGGGTGCCCCGCTCGATGACGTCCCCGTCCTTTACGACCAGGATCTGGTCGGCTTTTTCAATGGTGGACAGACGATGCGCGATGATGAAGCAGGTTCTGTCCTTCATCAGTTCCTCCATGGAATCCCGGATCTGCATCTCGGTGCGGCTGTCCACGTTGGAGGTCGCCTCGTCCAGAATCAGCAAAGGCGAGCGCAGCAGCATCGCACGCGCGATGGTCAGCATCTGTTTCTGCCCTTTGGAAATGTTCACCCCGTCGTCGGACAGAATGGTTCCGTATCCGTCCGGAAGCGATTCGATGTACGAATCGATATGGGCAGCCTTTGCCGCGGCCCGGATTTCCTCCTCGGTGGCTTCCTCATGCCCGTACCGGATATTGTCCCGTATGGTACCGTAGAAGAGCCATGTATCCTGCAGAACCATGGTATAGGACCGGCGGACGCTGACCATGGTGCAGTCCCTCAGGTCGCGCCCGTCCAGGCAGATGCGCCCGGACTGCGGGTCGTAAAACCGCATGAGCAGATTGATGATGGTGGTCTTCCCCGCACCGGTCGGCCCGACGATGGCAATCGTCTGCCCGGCCCGCACGTCCAGGGACAGATCGCCCAGGACCACCCGCTCGGGCGTATAGCCGAACCGCACGTGAGACAGGGCCACGTCGCCGCACACGTCCTCGAGTTTTTCGGCGCCCGGAACGTCCTGCACTTCCTCCTCTTCGTCCAGAAGCCGGAAGACCCGGTCCCCGGCCGAAAGAGCCGAATGGATTTCATTGATGATGTTCGCAAATTCGTTGATGGGTCCCGTGAACTTGCGAGAATACTGCACGAACGAGCCCACCGCCCCGATTTCAATCTGAAAGACGGCTGGCATCGGGTAGGCAAACACCGTAAACATGTAGAGCATTCCGCCCAGCGTCGTAATCAGGACCAGGGACAGATTGTTGATGAAATTGACCGTGGGGCCGATAATGGCCGCCTGATAATCCGCCCGATAATACGCCTGGCAGGCTTCCTCGTTGTATCGGTCAAACCGCCCGGTAATCACTTCCTCGCGCGTATAGGCCTTGATGCTCTTCTGGCCCGAGAGCATTTCCTCGGCATAGCCGTTCAGTTCTCCGAGTTTGGCCGAACGACGGCTGAACAGAGGCCGGATTTTCTTCGATTTATACCGGGTGAACAGCAAAGAAATCGGAACCGTCACCGCGAACACGACCAGAAGAATCGGACAGATGACCGCCATCATGACCAAGGAGCCGATTACGGTGACAAGGCTGGCCAGAATCTGCAAAAGATCGTTGGAAAGCGACGCGTTGATCGTATCGATGTCATACGAAATACGGCTGACAATGTCTCCGGTCGCGTTCCGGTCGAAATACCCGACCGGCATCTTCATCAGTTTGTCGAACACGTCCTCCCGCATGCGGTAGGCAATCCGCTGGCCGAGCCCGACCATCAGCCTGGAAACAAGATAGGACAGCAGCGCCGAGGCCAGATAGAACGCGGCCATCCAGGCCAGGGTCCGGTATACGTCGCCGAAGCGCACGCCGTTCCGGTCCGCGATGGCGTTGAGCGCCTGACCCGAAAGCCAGGGGCCCACCAGCGCAAAGGCGTTGGCGCTGAGCATCAGGACGAGTACGAGCAGCATGCGTTTCCAGTACGGTTTCATATAGGTGCGCATGATCCGGAACAAAATCCGGCTGCGTGCGCCGCGGGGGAGCTTGGGGGCGGCGGCCATTCCCGCTCTTCCGCCTCTTCCGGGGTTATTCATACGCCGCACCCCCGTTTCCGTCGCCCATCTGCGACCGGGCGATTTCCTCATACACCGGACAGGTGCGCATCAGTTCCTCGTGCTTCCCCGCCCCGATGACCTGCCCGTGGTCGAGGACCAGGATCAGGTCTGCTTCCTGCACGGCCGAAATCCGCTGCGCCACCACAACCGTGGTCGGACGCTCGGGCAGCGCGGCAATCGCATGCCGCAGGTTCGCGTCGGTTCGGTAGTCCAGCGCGCTCGAACTGTCGTCCAGAATCAGGATGTCGGGATGGCCGAGCAGCGCCCTGGCAATCAGCAGCCTTTGCCGCTGTCCGCCCGAGAGGTCGGCTCCGTGGGAAGCGATTCTGTGTTCGAAGGAATCGGGCAGACGGGTAATGAAATCCAGCGCCTGGGCCCGCTCGGCGGCGTCCAGCAGATCCTTTTGTCCGGCCTCCCGGCCGAACCGGATGTTTTCCGCGATGGTATCCGCGTACAGAAAGTCGTTCTGCCGCACGATGCCGAAACGAGAGCGGACCTGTTCGGCCGTCATGGAGCGGACGTCCCGTCCCTCCAGAAACACGCCTCCCCCGTCCGGATTCACGTCGTAAAACCGCATCATCAGCTGCAGAATCGTGGACTTGCCCGAACCGGTCGAGCCGATGATGCCGAGCATCTGTCCCTTTTCCAGTGAGAAGGAAAGATCCTTCAGGGCAACTTTCCCGTCCAGATATCCGAATGTGACATGATCAAAACAAAGCAGAGGCGCACCCGGCACGGCCTCAGCCGTCCTTGCGTGCGTCAGATCCACCGCGCAGTCCTCCTCGCACCGGAGCACTTCGTCAATCCGGTTCATGGAAGCCGTCGACTTGGTGGCCTGCACGAAGATGCGCGTCAGGGCCAGAATGCCGTTGGAAACCATGACGAAGAACTGCATGAAGGCGATGATGGTCGCAGGAGAGGTCAGCGACCGGCTCACGCGGGTCGCGCCGAAGAAAATCACGCCCACAAGCCCGATGTTGATGAAAAGATTGATCAGCGGGTTGGACAGGATCATGGTCAGCTGCGCGCGTTTTTCGTCCTGCGTCAGCTGCCGGTTGACCGTCTCGAAGCGCTGCCGCTCGTATCCGGCCTGCGAAAGCGCCCGGATGACCCGGACGCCCTGGCTGTCTTCCCGGACGACCCGCACCATTCCGTCCACGCTCTTCTGCGCCTTGCGGTAAAGCGGGATACCCCGGGAGGAAACCAGGAAAACCGTCAGGACAATCAAGGGCATGACCCCCAGCATCACCAGGGTCAGGACCGGGTCCAGCATCAGGGTAAACGCCAGACCGCCGACCAGAAGAAGCGGAGCCCGGATGCCGATGCGCTGAATCATGCCAATGAAATTGTGCACGTTGTACGTATCGGTCGTCAGCCGGGATTCCAGGGACGGAACCGTGAAGCGGTCCACATCCCGGGCGGACAGATGCATGATTTTGGCAAACAGGTCGTGCCGGATGGCCCGGGCCCCGTCCCGCGCCACGCGGGACGCCATGCGGTTGGCCACGATGTTCCCCACAAGGGCCCCCAGCGCACACAGCAGCATCAGCCCTCCCCAGGCAAACACCAGACCCAGGTCGTTTTTCGGGACGATTTCGTCCAGGATATAGGACAGGATCTGCGGGATGGCCAATTCGATCAGCGTTCCCAGAACCTTGATGGTAAACCCGACGCCCATGCGTGCCCTCATCGGAGCCAGGTAGCGAAGCAATGCCCTCATGCTCTACTTTCTATAATAAACATAATGGACCGTAATGGTCCGTACCGCGCCCCCGTGTTCCAGGTCCGGGGCCGTAATCATCACCCCGTTGCCCGACATCAGTTCCCAGGCGTCCATCTGCACGATCAGGCAGCGGAAAACCGTCTGCCCGGACGCGCTGACAATCAGTTCGTCTCCCAGCATGTTGATGCTTCCGCCCTTGCCGATCACGTCGTCGTTCACTCCGCCGTATGCGTCCGGCGCGTCGGTCGTCTTATGCTCGGTCACATACTGGACATGATACCCGGTGATTTTTTTCGCCATTTCCATCCGGTATTTCGGACTGTCGGTTTTTTTCTTCTTCCCGAACATAAGCTCCTCCGTCTTTTCTTTCTCCCGCCCTACGGGCGGAACTTCTCTGCAACTTGACATTCTACCTCAATTTTTGTATAATTTCAATCGAATCTTCCTTTTTTTCAAAAAACAGTCACATTTGAGCATTATACTGCAGAAAGCAACGCAGCCCTGCCATGTGATGAAGGAGGCCTTCCTTGATTGAACTGAAAAATCTGTCCCGCCGGTTCGACGACTTCGACGTCTTCACCGGCGTCAACGCCAAACTGGCCAACGGTAAAATCTTCGTACTGTACGGAGAAGCCGGCGTGGGGAAAACCGTACTGATGCGTCTGCTCTCCGGCGTGCTTGCGCCGAACGAAGGCGACGTGCGGATCAACGGCTTCTCGGTTGTCACCGACCTGCGCAAATGCAAGCCCCTCTTCGGATACGCGCCGGAATCGTTTGCGGGCGATCCTTTCATGACCCCTTACGAATATCTTCGTTTCATCGCCGGCGTCAAAGGCATTGAATCGGAAACCGCCTCGCGCCAGATCCGCGAGCTGAGCGAACTGCTGCATCTTGACCCCGTCAAGGACACCCCTCTTTGCAAACTGCCCCCGGAAGTGCGGGCTTACGTCAATTTCGGACAGGCCCTGCTCGGAAATCCGGACTTTCTTTTCCTGGATGACCCGGCAAGAGGACTGGGGTCCCTGGAGACCCGGGAACTGTACAGCCTGCTGGAAAATCTCAAAGGAAAAAAGACCATCGTTCTTGCCCTGACCGACCCGGAACCCGCCGCCTTTTTGGCGGATGAGTTCCTGTGTCTGCGGGACGGAACCCTTGAATCGTTCGGATCCCTGTCCGAGGATCCCTGCCGTGACGGAACGGAAGACGGCGAACTTCCGGCCGCTCCGGAACCGGACGCTCCCGGAGCGGAAGAAACCGAAACCCCGGAAGACGCCCCTGATTCGGACGGAAATGAATGCGAAAAGGACGGGGAGGAAACGGCATGAGAGCGATTTACAAACGGGAACTGGTCTATCTGTTCCACACCCTGCCCACCTACCTGTATCTGTGCATCAATCTGCTGCTCTGCGGACTGTTTGTCGTGGCGTTCAACCTTTTGCAGCTGTCCCCCTCGTTCGAATATTCGGTCAGTTATTTCGGACTGCCCCTGCTTGTGATGGTCCCGGTCCTTTGCATGTCCTCCCTGGCGCGCGAACGCAAGAACGGACTCAAGGACCTGCTCTGGTCCCTTCCCGTCGGAACCCCTTCGCTGATTCTGGGCAAGTTTTTCGCCCTGGTGACGATTGAGGCAATCCTGACGCTTGTGCTTTGCCTGCTCCCGATTCTGCTCGGGTCCTTTGGCGCGGTGCTGTATCTGCCGGCCTACCTTTCGCTGTTCTTCTACTTTTTGCTCAGCGCGGCGCTGACGGCCCTGTGCATGTTCCTTTCGAGCCTGACCGATTCGGCGCTGGTTGCCTGCTTCTCGGGCATCGCGGCCGAACTCGTCTTCTATCTGCTCGGGCGGATTGCATCGGTCTTTCCCGCATCGCCCTACGCGTCCTTTGCATGCCTGGCCGTGCTCGTTCTTCTGGCCGGCGTCCTTGTCTTTGCCCTGTCCAGGAACGGCATCATGACGGGCGTCTTCCTGCTCATTACCTTTACGCCTTTCTGGATTCTTCTTTTCGTACGCACATCCCTGTACGAAGGATTGGTTTCCCGCGTTCTGACCCGCCTGTCCCTGTTCGGACTGGCCTCCAAACTGACCTACGGCATCTTCGACTGGACCGCGCTGCTTGTGCACCTCTCGGTCATCGCCGTATTCCTCCTTTTCTCGATTCTCAAGATCGAGAGAAGCCGGAACGCGTAAAGGAGGCCCGCCATGTCTTCTTGGAAAACCCCCAGAGTCCGGACCGTCCTTGTGGCCCTGATCGTTCTGGCCGCCCTGATTGTACTCAACGTGCTGGCCGTCCTTTTGCCCGGCCATCTCCGCACGGCCGACGTCTCCCGGTCCAGAATGTTCACGCTGTCCGCCGTCTCCAAACAGTTCCTGTCCGAACTGAAGCAGGACGTCACCCTTTACTTTCTGTGTGAAAACGGAGATCCGAGCGCCGTCCTGACCCCCTTTCTGGACCGTTACGCGGCCTATCCTCACGTACGGGTGCAGGTGGTGGACACGACCGACGAACCGTCGTTCTATTTGCAATATACCCGGCAGAAACTGAGCAACTTCTCCCTGATTGTGGAGAGCGGGAAACGGAGCACGAGCATCGACTACGGGGATATGATGCACTACTACAGCGAAATGCTCGCCGGCAACCAATATCTCAGTTCCTACGCCAACATTCCATACGGGTCGTTTGCACAGGCAATTGCCTACCTGGGCCAGATGACCGGCCAGGACCTGACGCCTTACTACACCCTGTATTTCGACGGGGATACCGTCCTGACCTCTGCCATCGAATACGTTACGGCCGAATTCGTCCCGGGGCTTTACCTGCTGGGCGGTCACAACGAAGAAACGATTGCCGATGAAATGAAAACCCTTCTGGACAATTACGGCGTTTCCCTTCATGAACTGGACCTGAGTCAGACCGACCGGGTTCCGAACGACTGCTCCCTGCTGTTTGTGCAGGGTCCCCGGTCCGACCTGTCCGACAGCGAGCTTGCCTCCCTGCGTGCCTTTCTGGCCCGCGGAGGAAATATGATTCTTCTCTCGGACGGAAACGTGGCGCAGCTGGGACACTTCCAGGCCCTGCTCTCCGATTTCGGTCTGCAGGCCGGAGCGGGAGTCCTGTGGGACCGTGTGGAAACCCCGGCTCCGCAAACCGAAGAGGACGCATCGGCTGACGAAAACGCCGAAGAGCCGAAAGAAACAGGCGAGGAGTCCGAACCCGGAACCGGCGAAGAGCCCGGAGAGACCGAACCCGAAACCGTGCTCATAGACACCGACTCGTTCGTTCAGCAGATTCCCTTTGACGCCGGGAGCCGGTACGCCGCCTCGATTGCCTCGTTCACTCACGCAAACAATGTTCCGCTGACGCTCTCGGAGCCTCATCCGATTTACTGCACCGCGAAGGAAGGAATCGTTCAGGAAGTCCTTTCCACCACCTCCGACCGGGCCTACCGGACGGTCGGCGGCACCCGGCAGGACGAAACGGGCCCCTTCACCACCGGCATCATCGCCGTGGACGAAACGTCCGGCGCCAGACTGATCTGGTACAGCAGCGCGTCCGCATTCGCCAGCGGCACCTCCAAGACGCTGGGCACCGGCAACTTCATCTACCTCTACGTTGCCATCGCGCAGCTTTACGGAACGTATACTCCGAAACTGGGAGACATCCCCTCCTCTTCTCTGGCGGACCCCGTCCTGACGGTCTCCAAATCCTCGGTCACCCTGACGGTCGTTCTGGTCGTCCTTGCCTCCCTGGCCGTCCTCGGCACGGGCATTGTCATAGTCGTCCGGCGCCGCAAAAAATAAGCACAGCAAAAGGGGGAATCCCCTGAACATGAAACCATTCTTTACCGACATTGCCGGGTGCGAACCCCTCAAGAACCGGATCGGCTCCCTGATTCTGGCCGGTCAGTTCGGGCATGCCTATATCCTCTCCGGCGCGCCGGGCAGCGGACGGCATCTGTTTGCCAACCGGATTGCGGCGGCGCTGTGCTGCGAGAACCTCCCGGCGGCCGGGCGCGGCGAGGGCCCTCTTCCCTGCATGCGCTGTCCGAGTTGCCGCAGGATTCTGGAGGGAGATTCCCCGGACGTGCAGATCCTGACCAAGGAAAAGGACAAGGCCACCTTCGGCATCAACGTCATCCGGGACCGGATTGTGTCCCACATCGCGTTCCCTCCCACCGAAATGCCCTATCGGGTCTTCATCCTGGAAGACGCGGACCTGATGACGCCCGAAGCGCAGAATGCCTTTTTGCTCACCCTGGAGGAACCGCCCGCCTACGCGGTCTTTTTCCTGCTCGTGCAGGACACTTCCGCCCTTTTGGAAACCATCCGCTCCCGCTCCCTGCTCTTCCGGATTCCTCCTCTGGACCGGAACGAACTGCGGGACTATCTTGAAACAAACAGCGCGCCCGCCCGCCGGCTCCGGGAATCCGATCCCCCGGGATTCGACGCGCTCGTCCTGGAGTCCCGCGGATCCATCGGCCGCGCCAAGGAACTGCTGGGCGCCCAGGCGTTCCAGTCCCTGATGGCCCTGCGTCAGACCACCCTGGAGCTGTGCCGCAGGATGACCGAAAACAACCCGCAGGCCAGCATTTCCATCCTCTCGTCCTTCAAGCTGAAAGACTCTTCCGCCGTCCGGCCCCAGCTGACCCGGCAATGGCAGAGTTTCCAGATTGCGCTGCGCGACCTGCTCTGCATCAAAAAAGCCGAGCGCTGCCCGCTGAACTTCTTTTTGGAGGAGGAAAGCGCGCAGGAACTGGCCGAGTCCCTCTCCGCCTCCCGGATTTTGCGAGCCTATGAGGCCACCGACCGGGCCATCCGGCACATTCTGCGCAACGGTAATCCGCGGATTACCCTGTACAACTGGGCAAGCGAAATCGGCCTGCTCTGATCCCTGACAAACCGAATACTCAAACCAATACAAAGGAAACCATATGGCAGATACAGAAAACAATCAAAGAAACAGAAACGACCGCGGATCGCACCGCGGACGCCGGCATCGCGGCGGAAAAGGGCGGAACGCCAATCGCAGAAACGAAGCGCAGAAGCCCGAGGAACTGCTGGAACTGGAAGAAACCGGTACAGAATCCGCCCGAAAGCAAAAGCCGAAGAAAAACGGACAAAAGCCCCAGAAGGAGCCGGCAGACGCCAGATCCGCTCCTCTTTCCGGCGAGGAAAAGAAGCGGACCGAAATCATCGAGACCCGGTTCAAATCCACCCTGGGCGACGAAACGTTCGACGACTGGAAGAACGGTTCGGGAACCTCACTGGACGATTACGGCCTGTTTTCCGACGAGAGCAACGAGCCCGAAGTCCAGTATGACGAGAACGGCGTTCCCCTCCCCGTGGATTTCGATTTCTATCCCGGGAACCGCCCCGCGCCCGAGCCGACCGAAGAAGAAAAGGCCGAGCTGACCGAAATCGTGGGCGTTCGCTTCCAGAATTCGGGCAAATCCTATTATTTCGATCCCCAGGGCGTGAAATACCGCCAGGGCACCCACGTCATCGTGGATACGGCCCGCGGGCAGGAATACGGTCTTGTTGCCTATTCCAACCGCTATGTAAAGAACAAGGAAATCACCCTTCCGCTCCGCCCGGTCCTCCGGGCCGCAACCCGGGAGGACGACCTGCGCGACGAGGAGAACCGGCGTCTGGAAGAGGAAGCCTTCACCCGCTGCCAGAAGAAGATTCAGGAACACGGCCTGGATATGAAACTCATTGAGGCCCAATACACCTTCGACAACGCCAAGCTGCTCTTCTACTTCAGCGCCGAAGGCCGCGTGGACTTCCGGGATCTGGTCAAGGACCTGGCATCCTGCTTCCACACGCGCATCGAACTGCGTCAGATCGGCATCCGGGACGAAACGCGTCTTCTGGGAGGGCTTGGCCCCTGCGGACGTCCCATGTGCTGCTCCAGCTTCCTGCCGGATTTCGTCCAGGTCTCCATCAAGATGGCCAAGCTGCAGGGCCTGTCCATGACCATGAGCAAGATGACCGGATGCTGCGGAAAGCTGATGTGCTGCCTGCGCTACGAGAACGACGTATACGAAGAGGAACTGGCCAAAACGCCTCCGGTGGATACCGTGGTGCAAACCGCCGACGGCATCGGAACCATCAATTCCATCAACCCGCTGCGCGGAACCGTCCGGGTGTACATCCGGAATGAAAAAGGCGATTCCGTACAAAAGATCTTCCCGCGTGAAGACGTCACCGTCCTGTCGCCCGAAGAAGTCGCACAATGGCGCGAAGGCACCCTGACTCAGGTCGAGCCCGCTCCGCAGTCCGAAACGGATTCCCAAAATCCACAGCCGGAACCCGGCGCAACGGAAGGCGGGGAGACAACCGAAGCGCAAGCCGCTCCCGAGTCTGCCCGGAATGCCGGACGGGAAGCCAAAGCAGGCAAAGAAGGAAGAGAAAACCGAGAAGGCAGAGAAGGCAGAGACCGCCGCCGCTCCCGCCGGGACCGCCCGCGCAGGGAATCCCAGAGAGGCGACTCACCCGAGCCCCAGCGCAGCGGAACACCCCGTGACAGCCGGTCTTCCCCCTCCAGCGACATCGCCGTCGCGGCCGACATTCCTTTTGCCGCCACCACACCGGCGGTCGAGGATTCCCAGGAAGAACCCGACGGAGTCGTCCGGCCCAATCGGCGCAATTACGGCAGCAGCAAACGCGGCTCAGGCCATTCCCACCGCCGCTGAGCCCCGGGAGCGCTCCCCAAAATTAGCATTTGCTAACAACGGCTTTTTGGAAAAAGCCACTTGCATTGCATTTACGTCTTGAGGGTGAAGCAAATTGTAGAAAGTGAGGAGAGCCAAGATGAGAAACTTAAATGAATACTTAGCACTTCCATATAAAATGGAATTGATTCCCGATCCCGACGAAGGCGGATTCGTTGTCTCCTTCCCGGAATTACCTGGTTGTTTGACCACCGGAGAAACTGCTGAAAAGGCAATTGCCAATGCGCAGGATGCAAAGGTTGCGTGGCTCACCGCCGCACTCGAAGATCAAATTGTTATTCCGGAACCGGATGATGATTCCGCATACTCGGGGCAATTCAAACTCAGAATTCCAAAGAGTTTACACCGTTCTCTTGCAGAACATGCCAAGCGCGAAGGTATCAGTATGAATCAATACTGCTTATACCTTTTGACAAAGAATGATTCCGTATCCGCCAACCCTTGATTGTAAGCCGACCGTCGTGGTCGGCTTTTTTCATTGTTTACTGCGTCGCAAATTTTGTTTGATCTGATTTTGAAACTGCTCGTCGTGCTTGATAAAGGTTAGAGTCCTACGGCAGCAGCAAACGCGGCTCAGGCCATTCCCGCCGCCGCTGAGTCCCGGGAGCGACCCCAAAATTAGCATTTGCTAACAACGTCTTTTTGGAAAAAGCCACTTGCATTGCAAAAACAAAAAATCTATAATGATTTCAAACAATCAAGGAGGATCCAGTCATGGCTTATAAAATTTCTGATGAGTGCATCTCCTGCGGAACCTGTGCAGGCGAGTGCCCTGTAAACGCAATCAGCGAAGGCGAAGACAAGTATGTAATCAATCCCGACGAGTGCATTGAGTGCGGAAACTGTGCCGATGTGTGCCCCGTAGGCGCTCCGAAGAAGGATGAATAATTCCGTCTTTTGTCCATAAAGGCTAAAGCAGGCGGCGCCGAACAAGCGCCGCCTTTCTTTCTCCATTCCCCTGACAGGGTCAACCAAAAAGGAAAACCGATGGAAAAAACCGAAACAATCAACGAGCACCTTTCCCTGACCAGTCGGACGACCGGGCTGTCCTTCGGGACCGACGCATACCTGCTCGCCGCGTTTGTCCGTCCTCGGTCCCGCGCCAAAGCCGCAGACCTGGGAAGCGGGACCGGCGTCATCCCTTTGCTGCTGCTCGAAAAGAACAAATGCAAATGTGCCTATGGGCTGGAAATCCAACCGCTCTACGCCGACCTGATTGAAAAGAACGCTCGGGAAAACGGACTGTCCGACCGGCTGTCCGGCGTCTGCGCCGACGTCCGCACCGCAACCGACCGTCTGACCGGCGGCCCCTGCGACCTGGTCGTCTCCAACCCGCCCTATCTCAAGGTACGGGCAGGCAAATCCTGTGCCAGCACCGAAAAAGAAATGGCGCGCCACGAAACACAGGGCGACATTTCCGACTTCTGCGCCTGCGCGACAAGGCTTCTCAGATCCGGCGGTGACGCGTATTTCGTCTGGCGTCCCGACCGCCTGACCGATCTGATTTCGGCGCTGCGGGCCTGTCGGCTCGAGCCCAAGCGGATCCTGTTCGTGCACGGGGACTGCCTGGCCGAGCCCTCCCTGTGCCTGGTGGAAAGCCGGAAGGACGCAAAGAGCGGGTGCCGGGTCCTCCCTCCCCTGTTTTTGCACGAACCCGGAACTTCGGGCAAGGCCCGTCGTCCGATGACCGAAAGAGCCGCACTCGTTTACGAAACCTGTCAGATCTGACACCGAAAAAAAGGCGGAAAGACGCCTCTGCGTTCTTTCCGCCTTTTTCTTTTTACCCTTTCGGATCAATCCTGGGGGATTTCCTCCATGACGAAGGCTTCCAGAATGTCTCCGGTCTTGAGATCGTCGAACTTGTCCAGTCCGATACCGCATTCATAGCCCGCTGCCACTTCGCGCGCATCGTCCTTGAACCGGCGCAGAGAAGCAATCTTGTCCTCGAAAATCACAACTCCGTCCCGGATGACCCGAATCTGGGCCCCGCGGGTGATCTTGCCGTCCTGTACGTACGAACCGGCGATAAAGCCCACGTTGGGGACATGGATCACCTGACGCACCTCGGCATGACCGAGCAGGTTCTCCCGGAACTTCGGAGCGAGCATGCCCTTCATAGCGGCGGTAATCTCGTCGATGCATTCGTAAATAATCCGGTAGGTGCGGATTTCCACGCCCTGACGCTCGGCGCTGTCCAGGGCTGCCTTGTCAGGCCGCACATTGAATCCGACAATGATGGCATTGGAAGCGGCAGCCAGCATGACGTCGCCCTCGGTGATGCCTCCGGCCGCGCCGTGAATGACCCGGACCTTAACCTCATCGGTCGAAATCTTCTCCAGGGACTGCTTTACAGCCTCCACGCTGCCTCCCACGTCGGCTTTGACAATGATCAGCAGTTCCTTGACGCCCTCGTTGATCTGATCGAACAGATCGTTCAGGTTGGCGCGGGAGTTTGCCTTGAAGGTCTCCTCCTTTGCCTTGTCGCGGCGCTGATCCGCCAGTTCGCGGGCCATGCGCTCGTCTTCCACCGCGTTGAACTCATCGCCCGCGGAAGGCACTTCGGCCAGACCCGTGATTTCCACAGGCACCGAAGGAGTCGCTTCCTTTACTTTGCGTCCGCGATAATCCGTCATCTGACGGACACGGCCCACGGCCGTACCGGCGATGACGATGTCCCCGCTGTGGAGCGTACCGTTCTGCACCAGGATGGTGGCAACCGGTCCGCGGCCCTTGTCGAGTTTTGCCTCGATGACAAGGCCCTTAGCCCGACGGTTCGGGTTCGCCTTGAGTTCCTTGACTTCGGCCACCAGCAGCACGCTTTCGAGCAGCTGATCGATGCCCTGATGGGTCAGGGCGGACACCGGCACGCAGATGACGTCGCCGCCCCATTCTTCGGGCACCAGGTCATACTTGGTCAGTTCCTGTTTGATGGCCTCGGGATTTGCACCCGGTTTGTCCATCTTGTTGATGGCGACGATGATATCGACACCGGCCGCCTTCGCATGGTTGATCGCCTCAACGGTCTGGGGCATGATGCCGTCGTCCGCCGCCACAACCAGAATGGCGATATCGGTTGCCTGTGCGCCGCGGGCACGCATGGCGGTGAATGCCTCGTGTCCCGGGGTGTCCAGGAATGTGATTTCCTTGCCCTGCACGTTGACGCGGTACGCGCCGATGTGCTGGGTGATACCGCCGGCTTCGCCTGCGGTCACGTTGGTGTTCCGGATGGCGTCAAGCAAGGAGGTCTTGCCGTGGTCGACGTGACCCATGACGCATACAACCGGCGCACGCTCCACCAGTTCCTCGCTGGAGTCCTCGGAAGAGTCAAACAGACGGTCTTCGATGGTCACGACCACTTCCTTGCTCACAATCGCGCCGAATTCATCGGCGACCAATGCGGCCGTATCGTAGTCTATGGTCTGATTGATGGTTGCCATCATGCCAAGCCCGATCAGTTTCTTGACCACTTCTCCCGCGGTCACCTTCAGGCGGGCCGCAAGGTCGCTGACCACGATTTCCTCGGGAAGCGCAAGCGTCAGCTGCTGCTTGGGGATCACCATCTTCTGCTTCTTCTGATGCTGCTTGTTCCTGCCCGCCATCTTGGAGCCGGAACGTTCCTCCATTCCGGAACCGCGCTTGACTTTGGAAGGAGAACCGCCGCGGGTATCCTCATCGTCGGCGCCCGGAACGAATTCATCATAGCGCTTGTCGAACTTGTCCAGATCCACCGAAGAAGACCGGGTGTCGATGACGCGGGTCGCACCCCGGCTCGAAGCCTTGGATTCGCCGCGCACAATGGTCGGAGCCTTGTATTTCTCGTGCGGAACGCTTCCGCCCGAATCCTTGTCGTGATCGTAATTGCTGCTTCCCGGCTTGCCCTTTGAAGCGCCGCCGCGGGATGCGCCCGGACGGTTGTTCTTCTGGGTGTTGTTCTTGGAGCCCGGACCGAATCCGAACTCGGCCAGCAGTCTGGCATTGCGGTCGCTGACGCTGATCGGCGTCTTGGAGTCCGGTGAGGAACTGGATACGCCCGGTCTCGGCGCCGATGCGCCCGTACCGGGACGGCCCGGCATCGGTCTTTGCCCCTGCCCCGCAGGATAAGGGGCTCTCTGCCCCTGTCCGTAAGGCGCTCCGGGACGTTGCGTACCCGAAGCAGGACGGGACTGTCCGGGACGGGCCGGCTGTCCGCCCGTCGGGCTCATCGCCTTTAAGGGAATGTTGTAAACCGGTCTTGCAGGCCGGGGTGCGGCTGCAGGAGGAGTGGTGCCCGGAACTCTCGAAGGACCGGTCGCTGCCGGCGCATGGGACGTAGCCGCCGGTGCGTTCTCCGCAGGACTTGCCTTCTCTGCCGCGGACTTCTGGACTGCGGAGCCGTTCTCGGCCGCCCGGTTCTGAACCGGAGATGCCCCGACTGAAGCTTTTTGCGCCTCGTCGGCTGCCTTTTGGGCGCTCTTCGGCTCTGAGGGCGCCGTCTGAGGCGCGCTTTCCGCTTTCTTTCCTTCTTCTGCGGGTTCCGCCTTCCTGGGCGCAGTCTTTTTCTTCGGCGCCTGAATCAGAACTTTCTCATCCAGATAAGCCCCGATGTCCGGAACCTGGTGCTGACGCGTCAGCTTTTCGAGCAGCACGTCAAACTGGCCGGGAGTCAGGGTGGAGCTGACCTTCAGTCCGCTCACGCCTCCTTCTTCCAGCACATCCAGCAAATCCTTTGACTTCTTATCCAGGTCCTTTGCCAATTGTCCAAGTTTTAATGAAGTTTTCGTTGCCTGTTCTTGTCCCATAAAACCTCCGAAATAACCCTATGCGGGTCCTGATTCTTTTCTTCTTTGCTTTCCGGCTTATTCCATCCGGTATCCGGCCCGTTCGAGCGCTTTGCGAACCGCCTCGTTCAGGGACGGATCGGTCACCGCCACGGCGCCTACGGCTCCTTCTTTTCCGACGGCATGCCCCAGCGCCTCGCCGTCCGCCTCAAGACGAACGAGCGGGATGTGATAATATCTGCATTTGTCTGTCACTTTCTTGTGCGTGGCGGCAGATGTGTCCGACGCCTCGGCCACCAGATAGGGCTGCACCCGCATTTGCGCAAGTCCGTCCGTTATCATGGAGACGCCGATGATGAGCTTGCGCGCCCTTGCGCACAGCCCCAGAGCCGACAGAATTCGTTTTTGCATTTCATCCATCTTGCTCTTGCCCGGACAATTCCTTTTCCATGGAGTCATACACCTCGGGCGGAATCACCACCCCGAGATTGGACTCCAGCCGTTTGTTTTTCCTCGCGCGCTGCAGACAGGCCACCTGGCGGCAGATGTATGCGCCGCGACCGGATTTCTTGCCGGTAAAATCCAGGGAAATCTCCCCCGTTGCGCTCCGGACAACCCGAAGCAGCTCCTTTTTCGGCTTGTGTTCGTTGCATCCCATGCATTGCCGCATCGGGATTTTCTTTTGCCCTTTCTGCATGCCGCACCTCCCGTTTTACCGGTTTGTTCAATACTCGTCCGAGGAGGAAAAACTCGATTTGATGTCGATCTTGAAACCGGTCAGCTTCGCCGCAAGGCGTACGTTCTGCCCTTCCCGGCCGATGGCCAGGGAGAGCTGATCCGGATGGACCCATGCGCGGTAGAACCGGTCCTGTTCGGAAATCAGTTCCACCCGGTCGATGGTCGCCGGAGCCAGCGCGTTGGCGATATACCGCTCGGGTACCTCGTCGTAGTTGATAACGTCCACTTTTTCGCCGGCCATTTCCTTGGTGATGGCCGCAATGCGCAGGCCGTGGTTGCCCACGCAGGCTCCCATTGCGTCGATTTCGGGATCACGGGATTCGACCGCGATCTTGGTCCGGCTGCCCGGCTCGCGGGTAATCGAGCGGACCAGCACCGTTCCGTCGGCGATTTCCGGAATCTGCTGCTCAAACATGCGGCGGACAAAGCCGGTGTGACGGCGGGAAAGCGTGATCTCCTTGCCGCGGGTGCCCTTGTTGATTTCCTGAATGTATACTTTGATGATGGAGCCGACTTCCAGCACTTCGTCCGGAATCTGATCCTCGCGGTGCAGAATCTTGCGGCTGTAATTGGTTTCCACGATGGCGTCGCCGTTGGGCTCGATGGCAAGAACTTCCGCGTCGATGATTTCCTCGCGGCGGTTGCGGTATGCCTCGGCTTCGGCTTCGCGCTCTGCCTCACGGATACCCTGTACGATAACGGATTTGCCCGCGCCGGCGCTCAGGCGGCGGAAGTCTTTCGGACTGACCTCTTCGCGGTACGTATCGCCCACCGTGAACTTCTTGCGGGGATGCGCCGCTTTCAGCGCGTCATAGGAGACCTGCTCAATCGGATCTTCGACTTCGGTGACAATCTCCCGCACCTGGTACATTTTCAGGGACCGCGCCTCCGGATCGATTTCAATCTCCACGTTGTCGTGTCCGTCAAATTCTTTATGGTAAGCGGAATGCAGCGCCGCCGTTATTTTTTCAAGCAAATAATCCACCGGAATGCCGCGTTCCCGGTTCAGCAATTCCAAAGCGTCAAAAAACTCGGCTCCTACAATCGCCTTGTCGCTTCCAGACTTCTTCATGAGTATCCTCCTGTTCTTTTCCTGTCCAATCATGGGGCTTTGCCGCCGCGGGCGGCTCGCCGTGTTTCGTTTTCAAGCGGACCTTATCCGTTCTGTTCGTCTCCGGATTCGTCCGGCGTGTCCAAGGACTCCTTGGAAAAATCGTAATACGTCTTGAGTTTGGCGACCGACGCGCGCGGGAATGTCTTCTTTCCCGTCCCGGTATCCAGCACAACCGCCCCGTCGTCGTCCAGCCCCAGGAGCACGCCTTTGTAGATGCGCGTACCGCTGTCATCCGGAGCAAAGAGCCTCAGCTCCACGTCCCAGTTCTCGCACCAGCGGATCTGCTCGTCGGTCCTGAGTTCGCGCTCAAGACCCGGGGAATAAACCTCCAGATAATAGGACTGCTCGATGGGATCGGCTTCGTCCAGAAGAGGATCGATGGCGCGGTGCACCTTTTCGCAGTCGTCCAGCGTAATGCCGGGCTCGGAATCGATGGTCACACGCAGAAAATAATCCGCGCCTTCCTTTACGAATTCCACGCTCCACAGCAGATAACCCATCTGTTCAATCACCGGGGCAACCAGCTCGCGAACCGAGGCTGCCACCGAACCGGATCCTTTTTTCGCCATATCCGAAGCTCCTTTGTTTTATCCGAAAAAGAAGTGGGTCTGTTCAACCCACTCCATACTCTCTATCGTCAAGGGATTATAGCACACTTCCTTATAAAATGCAAGCCTTTTTGTCAAAAAGGTGAAAAAGCATAGGGCTTTCGCAAAGTCTTTATGGCAAAAGGTTGTCCTAGGCAGGGGTCAATCCCAGGACAACGGATTATGCTTCCGGATTCGTTTCAGGCTCTTTGAACAGCAGTTCAGTCAGTTTTTCGATGGAGTGTATATTTGTCATGTTGAATCTGGTAATCGTCAATTTTTTGTACTCTTCCACACGATTTTTAATATTCATGCAAAAGCGTCTAAGAATCGTGTTGTTTTTGATTGCATTCTCTTTCCGTGCCGTATCCCGATCT
>JAFTBN010000027.1 GCA_017455185.1 Clostridia bacterium | reverse complement strand
CGTGATGCCTGTTTCGCTCTTTGCGTTGCCGCTGACACTGCAGGACGAGAATTCGTCCACTGCGGCGACCGGATTCACGCTCAATTCGGGGGCCGGAAGGGCCTTGTAATTGATTTTCAGGACGGAGAAGCTTTTCTTTCCATAGCTGTCTTCGGCCGTCACCCGGATACCGGACGGAATCTTGTTGATGTCATAGGCCGGGAGGGTGTATTCGGAAGAATGGAAGAAGAACTGCTTGGGATTCTCAAAGTGCTCAATCGGCGGAACCAGCTCCATCAGCGTACCGCTGGAAATCAAGTCCACACTGACGCGGACCAGCGGAGAATCGGCCGTTACCGTAAAACCGAAGGGCGGAATCGGGTCTCCTTCCGCGAAGTTGAGACTTTCGGTGGAAAAGACGGTTACCGGTGCGGTGGCGACGGGGATGACGTTCAGTTGCACGATTCCGGAGACCTCCGCGCCGCCCTTGTCCCGGGCCACGACCTTGAATCCGGTCATTTCCTCGTCATAGACGGGGCGCTCGTGCACGGTGCATAGCGTGGCCTTGTAGAATTCGGTAATCGGACTCTTGTAGGGATCTTCTACCCCATTTTTGCGGAGCAGAAACATCGAGACGGAGGCGAGAGGCTGCTCGGCGTTCACGACGCACAAGATATAGGGACTCTCGGCAAGATTCAGGTTGATTTCCAGCTCACTGAACTGGAAGTCAAGGTCTATCTTGCCGGGGGTATACGGTTTTTCCGCACAGGACAGAGCGCAGAAAACCAGCAGGACCGGAAAAAGATGAAGGAAATTTTTTTTCATAACAGGCATCTTTATCGGGTGTAAATGCAGGGACGGGAAAGAATGTGGGCCGGACCGTTGGTCATCAGCAGGTCGCTCATTGCAGCCTTCACGATGGTGCTGTGTCCGCACTGGTCCATCAGGGTCAGCTTGTCCTGCTGCCGGCTGGAGAGCGAGGTGTCATTGTTCAGTTTGAGGGTCATCAACGCGTCCAGATTTTCCCAAAGCGTAATGACATACACCGGATCATAACCGACGGCCCCGTTATAACTGTCGTATTCCCCCTTGATGATATGGAACAGGAGAAGGTCTTTGAGTGCTTCCACGGGCGCGTCTGCAATCACCTCCACGCCCAGGCGCGGAAGGATATAAGTAGAGAACGCCGTTTCGTCCAGCAGCAGCCAGGTGTACTTTTTCGCCGTCTCCTGATAATAGGACTGCATTCCGCACAGTTCAACGGCGGCTTTCATCGTGGCCAGGCGGGGCGTGGTTTCCACATAGGTCCAACAATCCACACCCTGATTGCGGTCCAGGGGTTTCGGCTCGTATTTGTGGGTCTGTTGCAGGGGCAACTTGGAGCAGCCGACCGCCGCTACGAGCAGCAGGGCGGCAAGAAGGAATTTATTCGCTGGTACCATAGCCGGTGTTCTGAGTAAGTTTCTTGTTTTCATCCAAATGGGTCTTGCTGACGGGGAAAACCCATTTCAGGGGATTTTCGACACCGCCGATATCTGCCGCGTGTCCGGTACGGATGAGGTCGAACCAGTATTTGCCTTCCCCGACAAATTCCACGATCCTTTCCTGGAGGATGGCTTTGATGAGATCCTCGGCCGTCAGGAAGTCGGCCTCCACGCGGGCGGGCAGACCGGAGCGGGTCCGGATCTTGTTCAGTTCATCGACGGCATTGCCGAATTTGCCAATCGCGGCATAGGCTTCCGCTTTGAGCAGGGTGATGTCGCTCATCCGGTAGAGGACGATATCGCCGTCGGAAACGACGCCGCCGGTGCCGAATTTGGCGTCCTTGGGCCAGAATTTCATCGCGAT
>JAFTBN010000026.1 GCA_017455185.1 Clostridia bacterium | reverse complement strand
TGCGACCCAAACATCCCGCCAAGCCGTGTATCCGAAACGATGAACCCGGCATGTGCAGGGCGGTGCAATCTCTGTTCTTTTACTGCTCCCAACTTCCGCCCGGCGGGGACAAGTCAACCCGTTTTCCGTATGCGGGAGGTCTGCAAACCAAAACAGACTCAAGCTCCTTTGATCAGTAATGTAGGTTCCACTTAGAACGGATATCACGCACTCGGCAGGACTTTAAAACCCGGTTAACTCATTCCTCGTCGTAATCAATTTCCTCGGAGAAACGATTGTCGAAATAGGAAGCAACCTTCTCGAACTCGTCCTCGTCGTCGTCAATGCTCACCAGAGCGACGTCGCCCGAGTCGTCCTTGACTTCCTTCAGAATGACGTATTCGATGACTTCCTCATCGCTTTCTTCGGAAGGAACCATCGCATAATATTTGGAACCGTCCAGTTCCACTTCATCCAGAACCTCGAAATCCACGTCGTTGCCGTCCTCATCGGTCAGCGTCCAGACGTCCACCATTTCCTCTTCTTCATTCTCAGCCTGTAAATCTTTTTTCTCTTCCGCCATTGTCATCCTCGTTTCCGCCGGCGGGTGCCGGCCTTTTCTGACTGAATTATACCATATGCGCCGCCCGTTTGCAACGCATTTTTTACTTTTGTTTTTCAGGGAGCGGCATCACCTTGTAAAATGGCCGATGGCCAGGAAGGACACCAGTGCGACCACAGCCCCGGCGGCAGCCGCCACCGCGCCGGGCATGGTGTGCCCCGCGGCCAGAAGCGCGGCTCCGGCCCAGACAGCCGAGACGCCCAGGGTCAGCAAAAGGCAGATCAGGGTCAGTTTGAAATTCGATGCCTTGGAATGGGATCTCTCCAAAGATGTTCTTGCCATGTCGGTTCCTCCTTATCCCTGCGCCCTGAGGTACAGAATCAGGGCCAGAACGCCCAACTGAAACACCAGCGAAGCGTAAATGGTAATGGAAAAATAAATCTTTTCGGTCTTGTGGCGGGCCAGAATGCGTCCGAAGAACCCTCCGACCGCTCCACCCAGGCTCACCGCGCCCAGAAGGATCTTTTCCGGAATCCGGGCGGGACCCCCGTTCCGCTTGGCCATGCTCTTGTCACGGAAGAACAGCACCAGCGTAATCAGACTCATCAGCGCCAGATAGGCGGCATACAGAATCAAAAACTGCGTCAAATTCATACGTTAGCCTCTTTTTTCTCTCTTTCTTTATTCGGTCTTCTCATCGCCCAGCAGTTCGGACAGAATCCGGTTGCTTACGAAAAAACTCTTCTCCGGCAAAAAAACACGCCTGGCCCCGGGTGTCGGGTCCGTCCCGACCCAGCCGGATGCGGCCAACCGCCCGGCCGCAGCGACGAACGCCGGCGGAAACGGCTCGCCGAAACGTTCGGTGTACTCCCGCTCGCAAACGCCCCGGTCAAGCCGCAGGCGGAGCATCAGATAATCCCTTTTCTCCATGGCAGGCGTCAGCTCCACCTCGGTGCGTTCCGGCCGGTCCCCGTCAAGGAAGGACGCAAGCCCGTCCCCGAAATAAAACCGTCTGCCTCCGATATACGAGTGGGCGG
Organism: Clostridia bacterium; assembly: GCA_017455185.1. Lineage (GTDB taxonomy): Bacteria > Bacillota > Clostridia > Oscillospirales > CAG-272 > RUG14240. Next base: position 30,360 of record JAFTBN010000026.1, on the reverse strand, counting down.
ACACGCCCAGACCCAGATACGGGTCGCAGTTCCAGTATTTCAGATTGTGCCGGCAGGCCTGTCCCGGGCGGGCAAAATTGCTGATTTCATAATGGATGTATCCGGCTTCTCCCAGCGTCCGGCAGGCCGTTTCGTACAGATCGGCCACTTCGTCCTCGTCGGGAAAAACGTACCGGGAGGCCCGGTCGTACAGCGGCGTTCCGGGCTCAAGCTGAAGCGCATACACCGACAGATGCCCGACGTCGAGGACCAGCGCCCGCTCGAGCGTCCGGGAAAAGGACGCCTTCGTCTGACCGGGCAGGCCGAACATCAGGTCCAGGCTGATCCGCTCAAATCCGGCAGCCCTGGCTCCCTGCACCGCCCGGTCGATTTCGGGAGCGGTATGGATGCGTCCGATGGCGCTCAGTTCTTCTGCCTCGAACGACTGGGCTCCCAGACTGACCCGGTTGAATCCCGCGCGGCGCAGAGTTGCGAACGCTTTTTCGTCCGCGGTGCCCGGATTGCACTCAAAGGTCACCTCGGCGTCCCCGCTCAGCGCAAAGCAGGTCCGGATTTTTTCAAGCAGGAGGGCCAGCTGGTTGGGTTCCAGGCAGGTCGGAGTGCCTCCTCCGAAGAAGACCGTGTCCACCTGCGGCCGTTCCCGGCCGGCATAAAACTCCATCTGCTCCGAAAGAGCCTTCACATACCGTTCCCTGACGCTCTGCGTCTGTCCTGCGTACGAACAGAAATCGCAATAGAGACATTTTCGCACGCAGAACGGGATGTGCACATACAGTCCCAGGGGCTTATTCATCGTCATCCAGTTTGAGAATGGCCATGAACGCTTCGGGAGAGACCTGGACGGAGCCGAGCTGGCGCATCTTTTTCTTGCCTTCCTTCTGCTTGTCCAGAAGTTTCCGCTTTCTGGTAATGTCTCCGCCGTAGCACTTGGCCAGCACGTCCTTGCGCATCGCCTTGACGGTCTCGCGGGCAATGATCCGCGAGCCTACGGCCGCCTGAATGGGGATTTCGAACAGCTGACGCGGAATGTTGTCCTTCAGTCGCAGGGCCAGTTTCCGGGCCCGCGCGTATGCCTTTTCCTCATGCACAATGAAGGAAAGCGCGTCCACCTGTTCGCCGTTCAGAAGAAAATCCAGTTTGACCAGTTTGGAGGGTTCGTATCCCTTCAGTTCGTAATCCAGGGAGGCATAGCCCCGGGATTTGCTCTTGAGCGCGTCGAAGAAATCGTAAATGATTTCGTTGAGCGGCAGGTCGTAATACAGTTCGACCCGTTCCGAGTCGAGATATTTCATTTCCTTGTAAGTGCCCCGGCGCTCCTGGCACAGTTCCATGAGCGATCCCACGTACTGCGACGGCGTGATGATGGTAGCCGACACGATCGGCTCCTCGGCCGTCTCGATCTCGTCGGGAGACGGGAACCTGGACGGGTTGTCCACGAACAAATCGGTCTTGTCGCGCTTGACGACGTGATAGATCACGCTCGGAGCGGTCGTGATCAGATCGAGATTGAATTCCCGCTCCAGGCGCTCCTCGATGATTTCCATGTGAAGCAGACCCAGAAAGCCGCACCGGAATCCGAAGCCCAGGGCAATCGAGGTCTCGGGCTCAAAATGAAGCGCCGCGTCGTTGAGCTGGAGCTTCTCGAGCGCGTCGTGCAGGTCTCCGTAACGGGCCCCGTCGGCCGGATAGATGCCCGCGAACACCATAGGCTGCACCTTCTTGAATCCGGGCAGCGGATTGGGGGTCGGATTGGCGGCCAGCGTCACCGTATCGCCCACGCGGGTTTCCCCGACGCTCTTGATCGAAGCCGTCAGATAGCCGACGTCTCCGGCGCAGAGTTCGGGCACGGCCACAAGGCCGAACGGTTCCATGACGCCCACTTCCACGACGTCGTACTCGGCGCCCGTGCTCATCAGGCGCACCCTGTCCCCCGCCTTCAGACGGCCGTCCATAACCCGCAGGTTGATCACCACGCCCAGGTACGGGTCGTAATTCGAGTCGAAAATCAGGGCCTTGAGGGGCGCGTCCTCGTCCCCGGACGGCGCGGGAATATCCGTCGCGATGTGCGACAGCACGTCCTCGACGTTCAGTCCGGTTTTGGCCGATACGGCCGGGCAGTCCTGCGCGGGAATGCCGATGACGTCCTCGATTTCGTTGCGGCACTTGTCCACCTGCGCGGAGGGCAGATCGATTTTGTTGATGACCGGCAGAATCTCCAGGTTCGCGTCAGCGGCAAGGTACGCGTTGGCCAGGGTCTGGGCCTCAATCCCCTGCGTCGCATCCACGACCAGAAGCGCGCCTTCGCAGGCGTTCAGGGACCGGGAGACCTCGTAGTTGAAGTCCACGTGCCCGGGCGTGTCTATGAGGTTGTATACGTATTCTTCACCCTTTCCGTCCACGTATTTCATGCGGACGGCGCGCGCCTTGATGGTGATGCCGCGCTCGCGCTCCAGCTCCATGTTGTCCAGCACCTGGTCCTCCATCTCCCTTTTGGAGACGGTCTGGGTCAGCTCCAACAGCCGGTCGGCCAGTGTGCTTTTGCCGTGGTCGATGTGCGCGATGATGGAAAAATTCCGAATATGACGCTGTCTGTCTGTCATAAGCCCTCTTCCGTTCTTGAATTCTTTGAATCTATTGTAATCCGAACGCATCGGTTTGTCAACCGAATCCCGGAGTCTGCCCTGCCCCGGAACCGCCTCAATTTTTGTTTCTCTTTCGCCCTGAAAAAGGGCAATCTCATTGACTTTTCGCCTAAGGAGTGCTATCATAACGCGGAAAAAACGTTTCTTGTCGAGGTTTCCCATGTCTCAATCTACCGTTCCCGTCCGGAACGTCTGTCTTATCGGCTGCGGGGTCATCTGCCGCAATCATCTGGAGGTGCTCTCCCGCATGGAGGACGTGCGTCTTTGCGCGGTATGCGATATCATACCCGAACGCGCACAAAAAGCGGCCGCGCAGTATCACTGCAAGGCCTATACGGATTACCGCGTCATGCTGGAGGAAATCCGACCCGACGCCGTCCACGTCTGCCTGCCCCACTTTCTTCACGCGCCCGTCTCCGTCGACTGCATGCTCCGCGGAGCAGACGTCCTGTGCGAAAAGCCCATGCATTCGGATTATGAAGGGGCCCTGAGCATGAAGGAAACCGCGAAAAAGACCGGGCGCAGACTCGGGATCATTTTCCAGAACCGGTACAACTCGGGCTCGGTGTTCGCCCGCGACGCCATCCGTGAAGGAAAGATCGGCCGCGTGCTCGGCATCACCGCCACGGTCATGTGGCACAGGGATGACGCGTACTACGCATCCGACGAATGGCGCGGCCGGTACGAAACGGCCGGAGGCGGAGTGCTGATCAACCAGGCCATCCACACCCTTGATCTGATGCGCTGGCTGGCGGATTCCGAAGTGGAATCCGTAAAGGCAACCGTCAGCCATCACGGACTGACCCGGGCCGAGGTGGAAGATACCTCCGAGGGCGTGATCCTCTTTGAAAACGGCGTCCGGGGGCTTTACTACTTCTCCATCAACAACTCCTTCGACGACAGCATCAGCGTCAAAGTACACGGGGAGAGAGGCAACATCCACATCTGCGGAAGCCGTGCGCGGCTGACCGACGCGCAGGGAAACGTCCTCGAGGACGAGGAGCATAAGGCGCCCAACTTCAGCCCGAAAGCCGTATACGGCACGGGCCACGCCCTGCAGATCGACGAGTTCTACCATCACCCCGAAAAAGTGGAGCAGACCATGGAGAATGCCCTGAAAACCCAGAAACTGATCAGGGACATTTTTGAGTCGGCAGGACCATAATGTCCCTATTCCAAATGTTAAAAAGCAGCCCGGAGCCGGGTCTTTCCCGCTCCGGGCTGTTCGGATTCTCCGGGTCGGACCGGCGTCAGCCGAAATAGGCCGAATCAAAGGTATCGGCGGCCCATTCGTCGTCCCGGACCGTCACCTTGCGGCTCTCACCCGGCGCCAGAAGGACCTTTTCGAAGGCGCAGAGCTCACGCACACCCTTTCTCTCGGTGTAACGGAGCACCGTCCATTTCTGTTCGGTTTTTCCCTCGTTGGTCAAAAGGACGGTCTGTTCATCCAGCCATTCCTCGCGGACCGGGTTGTAGGTCAGGCCGTATCCGAACGGATACACCGGTTCTCCTTTGAAATAGCGGTAGGTGCGTCCCTCCATCGAATAATCGGCAAAAGGAGGCACGTCGTCCAGGGAGCGGTAGAAGGTCACCGGAAGCCGGCCGCTGGGAGACACGGCTCCGAACAGCAAATCGGCCAGGGCATGCCCTCCCTCGGCTCCCGGATAGAAGCATTGGAGAACCGCCGCGCAGTTTTCCTTCATATCCGAAAGGTTCAGGGCGGAGCCGGATACGTTGACGTACACGATCGGTTTGCCCGTCTCCTTGATCTTGGTATACAGATCCCACTGGGAAGCAGGCATTTCCAGCGTCGTCTTGTCCCCCGCGTCTCCGTCCTCCCCCTCGATTTTCGGGTTCAGACCCATGCAAAGAATCACGACGTCGGCCAGTTTGGCCACCATCTGAGCCGAACGGGGATTTTCCCCGTCGTCCGGACTCGGATTCGGGTTGGAGATGTTGCACCCCTTCTGGTAGTAAACGCGGCCGGCAGCAGCCTCCTGAATTCCGCGCAAAAGCGTGGTATAGCGGTCCATGGTTCCGGCGTAGTTGCCGAGCAGTACATTCACCGCATCGGCGTTCGGCCCGATGACCGCGATTTTGAGATCGGCGCGGTTGGAAAGGGGCAGAATCCCGTCGTTCTTGAGCAAAACCATGCTTTCCTGCGCCATTTCGCGGTTGATGGCCCTGTTTTCATCCGAACAGACCGTATCATACGGAATGCGGTCGTATTCGCAGTCGTCTGCAAACATCCCAAGCGCATAGCGCGCGGTGAACAGGCGCACGCAGGACTTTGTGATGGTCTCCTCGGAAACAAGTCCTTCCTTGTAAGCCGCCTCCAGGCTGGCATAGCCCGAACCGCAGTTGAGGTCACAGCCCGAATTGAGCCCGAGCGCCGCGCTCTCCACCCGGTTTGAGGTCACGTGATGCGCGCTGTCCATATTGCAGATGGCGCCGCAGTCGGATACGTAATAGCCTTCAAATCCCCATTTTCGCCGCAGGGTCTGCTCGATCAGGCGGGGACTTCCGCAGCAGGGCTCTCCCAGAAGGCGGTTGTAAGCGCCCATGAAAGCCGAAGGATCCGCCTGCTTCAGCACATAATGGAATGCGCGCAGATAGGTGTCTCTGAGATCCTGCGGGGTGGGTTCTGCGTTGAAGCCGGCCCGGATTTTCTCGGGACCGCTGTGGACGGCAAAATGCTTGAGCGTGGCGTCCACCTTCCTGTATTTTCCATCGCCCTGAAGGCCCTTTACAAAGGAAATGGCCATCCGGGAGGTCAGGTAGGGGTCTTCGCCGTAGGTCTCGTGCCCGCGGCCCCAGCGGGGATCCCGGAACAGGTTGATGTTGGGGGACCAGAAGTTCAGTCCCTGGTACTGCTGGGTTTCGCCGTATTTGCGGTATTGGTTGTAATTGGCTCTCGCTTCATCCGAAATCGCCGACGCTACCTGAAGCATCAGTCCGGTGTTGAAGCTGGCGGCCATACCGATGGCCTGGGGGAAGACCGTGGCGGTCCCGGCGCGCGCGACGCCGTGCAGCGCCTCGTTCCACCAGTTGTATGCCGGAATCCCCAGACGGGGGATGGCGGGGGCCGTATAGACGAGCTGGGAAATCTTTTCCTCGATGGTCATCTTGGCAACCAGTTCTTCCGCCTGCTTTTTAAAATAATTTCTATCCAAGGAACTTTTCATGGTTTCACCTATAATTTATAAGTTAGAATCAATGGGTTTCAAACTTTGAAAGGTCATGGCTCAGAGGTGCAATCGCCTCATAAGCCCGGGAATACAAAGCATACATCCGAGCATAAGGCTCCCGGTTCTGTTCCAGCGGGCTCTGGGTGGTCCGGTACCGGACAATCGCCCCGCAGGCATCCGCCGGTGTGGAATACAGTCCCGACGCGACCATGGCCAGAATTGCGGCTCCCAGCGCGCCGCCCTCATTGGACGTGGCGGTATGCACCTCGCATCCGAATACGTCGGCCAGCATCTGACGCCACAGCGGACTGGATCCGCCTCCTCCGCAGGCCATCATGGAATCGATCTCCACACCGGTCTGCTCCATCAGGTTCAGGCAGTCCTTAAGCGAATAGGTTACCCCTTCCATCACGGCGCGGATCAGGTCGGCCCGCGTGTGAGAGGCGGAAAGACCGAGAAAACTGCCCCGGATGTGCGGGTCAAGCCAGGGAGAGCGTTCTCCCATCAGATACGGCATATAGAGCAGGCCTCTGGCTCCGATCGGGACTTCTGCCGCTTCGGAATCCATCACCACATACGGATCGAGCCTGAGTTCGGCCGCCCGTTCGGTTTCAGCCCGGCAGAATTCGTTGCGGAACCATTGCAGGGAGAGCCCCGCCGCCTGCGTGACGCCCATGACGTGGTATTCGCCCGGCACCGCCGAGCAGAACGAGTGCATTCTTCCCATCGGATCAACCGAAAGTTTGCTCGTATGCGCAAACACGACGCCCGAGGTGCCGATGGTCACAAAAGCCTGTCCGTCCCGCACCACGCCGCAGCCGATGGCGGAAGCCGCGTTGTCTCCGGCTCCGGCCGCAATCGGCACACCCGCCGCAAGGCCGGTCTGCATAGCCGCCTCCTCGCTCACGCGGGCGGAAAGCTCGGCTGATTCGTACACCCGTCCGAGCATCGACCGGTTCAGGCCCAGTTTTTCGAGGATTTCATCCGACCAGTCCCGCTTCTCAATGTCCAGCAGTTGCATGCCCGAAGCGTCCGACACGTCGGTCGCGAAAACGCCGGACAGCCGGTAGCGGATGTAGTCCTTGGGCAAAAGAATGGTGGCGGCACGGGCGAAGTTTTCGGGTTCGTGCCGCTTGACCCACAGGATTTTGGAGGCCGTGAACCCGGTCACGGCCGGACTCTTGGTCAGTTCCATCAGCCGCTCCTTGCCGACGAGTTCGGTCAGAACGGCGCATTCCTCGGCGGTACGCTGGTCGCACCAGATGATGGAGGGACGGATAACCCGGCCGTCCCGGTCGAGCAGAACCAGCCCGTGCATCTGTCCGGACAATCCCACGCCCGCGATATCCCCGGACGGAACCATCGCGCACATGTCCCTCAGACCGCGCACAACCGCGTCGTACCAGTCTTCCGGGTTTTGTTCAGCCCAGCCGTTGTGGGGCTGACTCAGGGGATAATTGTATGTGACCGAGCCGATTTTGACCCCGTTCCGGTCAAAGAGCGCGGTTTTGGTGCCGGACGTGCCGACGTCGATCCCGATTGTATATTTCATAGACGTTTCCTTTTTCATCAATGGAACAGGATGCGGTTCAGGACAGTCTCCAGGTATTCCTGCCGTCCGCTTTCCAGCGTGTCGGTCACTTCGCCGCGCGCCAGAACGTACGCTTCGAGTTCTTCCATGGTCGCCGTTCCGTTTTCAATCATCCGGCCGATTTCGGTCTCCCGGTAGGAGCGGTAGCGATTGGAGACGAACTCGTCCAGTGTTCCGTCCTGTTCAATCTCAATGGCCTTGCGCAGGCCGAACGCGAACGCGTCCATACCGGCGATGTAGGACAGAGCGATATCCTCGGGGGTATACGAGCCGCGGCGGGCCTTTGCGTCGAAGTTTAGGCCTCCCACCGTAAAACCGCCGGCCTTGCGCACTTCGCGCATGCACAGCGTGGTGTCGTATACGTTGGTCGGGAACTGATCGGTATCCCAGCCCAGAAGCAGGTCGCCCTGGTTGGCGTCGATGGAACCGAAAATTCCGTCCACGCGGGCAGTCGCCAGTTCGTGCTGGAAGGTGTGGGCAGCCAGGGTGGCATGGTTTGCCTCGATGTTGACCCGGAAATCGTCAAGCAGGCCGTATTTCTGCAAAAAGCCGAACACGGTCGCCGTATCGAAGTCGTATTGGTGCTTGGTCGGTTCCTTCGGCTTGGGCTCGATGAAGAAAACGCCGCCCAGTCCGATTTTGCGGCCGTAATCCCGGCACATGCGCAAGAACCGTCCCATATGATCCAGTTCCAGTCCCATGTCGGTGTTGAGCAATGTCTCGTATCCCTCGCGACCGCCCCAGAACAGATAGTTTTCACCGCCCAGTTTGCGGGTGACTTCCATGCATTTCTTAACCTGCGCCGCCGTGTAGGCGTAGACATCCGCATAGGGAGACGTGGAAGCGCCGTGCATGTAGCGAGGATGATTGAAGCAGTTCGCCGTACCCCAAAGGACCTTCTGACCGTTCTCCTTCTGCAAATCCGCCACAAAATCCGCCATTTCGTCCAGGTTCTCGTTGGTCTGAGCCAGTGTCTCGCCCTCGGGAGCCAGATCCCGGTCATGATAGCAGAACCAGTCGATGGACAGTTTGTTCATAAACTCAAACGCGGCACACGCGCGGTTCTTGGATTTCTCCATGGCGGTCTTTCCGCCAAAGGACTTGTCCATCGTTCCGCGACCGAACATATCGGTCCCGTCCGCCGTCATGGTATGCCACCAGGACAGTCCGAAGCGCAGATGTTCCCGCATGGGCTTGCCTTCGATGATCTCATCCGGATTGTAATACCGGAACGCAAAAGGATTGGCGGACTTGGGTCCTTCGTACCGAATGACCGGCACCTGCTCAAAGAATTCTTTTTTCATATCGGAAAAGCCTCCTATCAAGCGGACAGGCAACCTTCGCCTGTCCCTTATTTATGCCATTATAGCATGGAAAAAAAGGCGAAACAAGACACAACCCGATTCAAAAGTGACAAAAGTCAATCTGTACGGAAAAAGGCCGGCGCTTATTTGGCGCCGGCCGTTTTCCTTATGGTTTATGCGTTCAGTCCCGGACTTTCAGGTCAAGTTCGGTCGCTTCCAGGAACAATTGGGACTTCAGGGACGAATCCGCCGGTATGGTACGTCTGCACCCGCAGCGCGGACAGCTGACACGCACGCCCTCCGGGCAAAGATCCACGTCGTACGAACGGCCGCGGACCGGATCGCAGCGGCAAAAAATCCTGCCTTCCTCATCCAGTTCGCGCAGTACATACAGGATGTCCTGCACCCGCTGCGGATCCTGCCAGGACAGGTCCCTGTCCTTATCCCCGTCCGGAGAACCGGTCAGCGGGGAGCCTCCTTCGCTTTCCTCCATCGCATTGAGGAGCTCAAGCTCGCTCTTGGCCATTTCCGCCTTGACGTGATTGATCTCCCCGGCATAGAACACGGGCATATCGGAATACGGACAGGAATACGAAAAGAAGTCCCGCTGCGTCAGAAGCGCCACGGGAAGGACCCGGGCGTGAATCTTATGGCAAAGCAGACACGGCGCCTCCACCATGACCTCGGACGCGTTCTTCTTCGAAATCTGCATCGAACTCCGGCCGCAATCGCACTTCAGGCGCACCATATCCGCCCCGATTTTCGTGAAATCCACCGGACTGAGCACACCGGCTCCGCACTGCGGGCACCGGTATCCCACGACAAATTGGTTTTCTTCCATCCCGTCCCCCTTTTTCCTTCCGGACTCTTTACAGAACGGCGCGGCCGAACCGACCGCGCCGTCTGTATGATTCATTTTCCGTCTTCCGGATCAGCGTTTGATGTTTGCAAAATACTTATCGACCGTCTCTATGGCAACCGCTTTCTTGGCTTCCTCAAACCAGGACTCCATCTGCTCGGTGTTCATATCGTTCACGACGTCAATCCACCAATACTCATGGCCGTCCTTCTCGTACTTGGCCACCATCTTATATTCGTTGGTCGTAGAACCGGATGTGTAGGAAACGTCCAGGATCTTCACGTCGCCCGGTTTCGCTTCATCCCCGTAAATCCAGGTATCAAAGCCGGTCAGACCGCTGTTGCCTTCGACGTAATCCTCGTCCTCGAATGCACTGACTGTTTCATACCCGAGTTCTTCCAGCAGTTCGGACATCTTCTTGGTGTTGCCCTCCGCCGTGAACCGGTCGTACAGAGCCTTGGCAGCATCCTCGGCGCTGAGTTTATCGGTTCCGTAGGTGCCGGTGGTCAGGAAGAGAGCATACTGGATATCGTGCGAAACCGTATGATGGATTGCCGCTTCCTTGGTGACCATATAAACCGTCTTGCTGTAACTGGAATCCGAATCCGAGGTCGTGATGACCTTGGTCTGACCTACCTTGGCGCGGTCGGTCTTCTCAAGTTCCGCATCAGCATCGGTGTCAGCATCGGTGTCAGTGTCGGTGTCCTCATCGGACTTCTCTTCGTAAACGTATCCGAAGAGCCAGCATCCGAGTTCGTTGGATGTGGAGAAGGCGCGGTCGGCGGTGGCAATCTTATCCAGGGCCTCTTCCACCTGCTTCTCGACCGTGGTCTCGGTATCTTCCTTGTCGTCGTTTTCATACACGCCGGTCAGATACTCGCTCAGGAACGCACGGTATTCCTCTTCGGTCTTGGTAGCGGCCAGCTTCTCAATTGCAGTCTCGAATTCGGCCTTCTTTGCTTCGAATTTCTCCTTGGCTGCGGCTACCGCGGCATTGTAAGCTTCCTCGTTCAAAGTACCCGCTTCGTCCTTGTAATCGTCCTCGCTTACGTTGTCCTTGGTCACGGTGAACGCATAGGAAACATAATCCGCATACAGGTAGGAATCCTCATGCTCGGCAAGATACGCGTCGATGGCGCTCTGGTCGGCCTTGATGGCGTTGAGCACCCGCCCGCTCTTGTCGTTGTAATACTTGGAACCGATGTAAATCAGTTTGGCCATATTGCGGATGTCCTTGGTGTGAACGCCCGAGCCGTATACGGCGCTGAGATACTGGTTGAAGTTGTTGTAATAGCTGTAATTCATCTGGGAATAGAGCGACTTGTACATATCGAAGGTGTTGCGCATCGAGGTGACGGTCTCCTCAATGGCTTCGTTGTCCTCGTCCGTCAGGGTCGCGTCGTAATCCGGATCGGTCAGAGCCTGCTCGCAATAGATGAGTACGTTGGTCGCGTTGCTCTTGGTCAGATAGACGAAATAATCGTACCAGGTTGCATCCTCCGCTCCCTCGGGATAATACAGGAAGGCTGCGTTGTTTCCCGCGTTGAACGCCTGGCTGTACCAGGGAGCTGAAGTGTTGAACGACAGATAACTCATATAGTTGGAGTAGGTGTTGTACCACTGCTCATAGGAGTAAGCCATGTAATACTGCATCATGTTGGCATCGATCTGATAGTGTTCGCTCTTCATGATGATGCGGTTGCGGTTGAATACACCGGCCGAGGACAATGCGCTGATCACGATTGTCACAATCACGAAAAGAACAATCACGGTGGCAACAATCGTCAAAGCAATCATTCCGCCCTTGGAACTCTTCGATTCCTTTTTGCCGGTCTTCTTCGTGGAAACATCAGCATCCACCTGCTCCTGCAGGCGGTTCAGTCTGTTGCGATTTCCTTTTCCCATTTTGAAACCTAACCTTTCTCTTCCGCCCCAAGGCGGAAATCCACTCTATTCAAATGCTTGTTTTTCTTTTTTGTTTTTCTTTTGTTTTTCTCCGTCTGCCCGGTGCGACTTACACGTTGGTAATCACCGGCAGAATCATCGGCTTGCGGTTCAGCCGGCTGTTCAGATACCGTCCGAGTTCATCCCGGATGCGGTTCTTGATTTCCACACGGTCCTCGGCGTTGCCCTGCAGGCAATCCTCCAGCAGGTCCGCGACGAAATGCCGGACCTCGTCCATCAGATTCTCAGACTCCTTGACGTAAACGAATCCGCGCGAGATGATATCCGGTCCCGAAACCACCGTCCGGCTGTACGCGTCCACCGTGGCAACCACGACGATCAGTCCGTCTTCGGACAGATGTTTGCGGTCGCGCAGCACGACGCTTCCGACGTCCCCGACGCCGTATCCGTCCACCAGCACGTTCCCGGCGGTCACGCGGCCCGCGAAAGAGGCCCCGTCCTGGGTCAGCTGGAGCACTTTCCCGATTTCGGGAATAAAGATCCTCTCATCGGGAATCCCCATATACCGGGCCAGTCCGGCATTGGCCGCCAGATGGCGGAATTCGCCGTGAATCGGCATGAAGTAACGGGGTTTGGTCAGCGCCTGCATCAGTTTCAGTTCCTCCTGGCAGGCATGCCCGGAGACGTGAACGGGAACCGAATTGTCGTTGATCACCTCGATGTGGTTATAGGACAGTTCGTTGACGATTTTCCCGATCAGTTTCTCGTTGCCCGGGATGGCGCTTGAGGACAGCACCACCACGTCCATGGCGTTGAGCGTGATCTGGGAATGGTTGTTGAAAGCCATCCGGTACAGAGCCGACATCGGCTCGCCCTGCGAACCGGTCGTCACAAGCGTCAGCTCGCTGGGACGGTACCGGCGGATCTCATTGACGTTGACCAGAACGCCTGCCGGCACGTGCATATAGCCAAGTTCGACCGCCGCGTCCACGATGTTCACCATGGAGCGTCCGGTGATGGCCACCTTTCTTCCGTGACGGGCGCTGATGTTGATGATCTGCTGCACCCGGTGCACGTTGGAGGAGAAGGTCGCAATCACGATCCGCTTGGAGGCGTGCGTATTGAACACATATTCCAGCGATTCTCCCACCCGCCGCTCGGAGGGCGTAAAGCCCGGTCGCTCGGCGTTGGTGGATTCGCACATCAGAAGCAGGACACCCTCGTTCCCGATTTCACCCAGCCTGGTCAGATTCATGACTTCGCCCTCGATCGGCGATACGTCGAGTTTGAAGTCCCCCGTATGCAGGCAGGTTCCGAGCGGAGTCCGGATGGCCAGACAGCACGCGTCGGCAATCGAGTGATTGACGTGAATGAACTCGGTCTCGAAGACGCCGCATTTGACGACGTCTCCCGCTTTGACCTCCCTCAGGTCCGGCTTGACCGGAAGTTCGAACTCCTGCAGTTTGTTGCGGATGATTCCCAGCGTCAGGGGCGTTCCGTAAATCGGAGGGTTGATGCTCCGAAGCAAATACGGGATCGCGCCGATGTGGTCTTCATGCCCGTGGGTCAGAAGCAGTCCGCGGATCTTGTCCTTTTTTTCCACGAGATAGGAAACATCCGGAATGACCGAATCGATTCCGAGCATATCCTCTTCCGGAAAGCCCAGACCGGCATCGACGATGATCAGATCGTCCTCGTACTCGAGAACCGTCATGTTCTTGCCGACTTCCCCGATTCCTCCCAGCGGAATGATTTTCAGTTTTCCGAGAACGGCCTTCTTGGTCCGGGCCGTCCCGCGGGCGCCTTTTTTCCGGGGAACTCTCTTCTCCCCGGTCGGTTTTCCGGCCGCCCTGTTCTGTCTTTCAGACCGGGCAGACGGAGTTGTTTTCTTTTTTTGTATCGGCATATCATTGCCCAATCCTTTCGGCAGAACTCAACCGCCTTTTTCCGAATCCGGCAAAAATGCAGTTGGCAATTGACAATGATAGCACAAAAAACACAATTTAGCAAGTCCTTATGCGAAATTCATTCACACAAAGGCGGGATTCACCCCGAAAACGGGGTTTTCAGCCGATTTCCGCGTAAGCTTCAAGCACGTCGGCAAGGCCTTCGGTGTATTTGCTCTCGTTCCCCTCATAGTAGGAAGTGAAACCCCGGTTTTCCGCCTTGATCTGGTCTCCGAAGATCTGGAACAGTCCTCCGATCGGAACGGCATGGACGAATCCGAAGTCAAAATACAGTTTCTGCCGCAGAATTTCCAGCATGCGGATGGAATCCGCGTCGCGGGTCACTTTGTATTCCATCACTTCCTCATAGAAGGACGGCACCACCGAATGATAGCTCTCGGCACAAAGGGCCTCCAGCACATACCCGACCAGGTCCTCGCGGGTGGTCGAGGCGGGAATGCCGAAGATGGACAAACCGTCGTATGCGTGAGACCGGTAGTCTTCCTGCTCCTCGTCGTATTTCGGGAACGGAAGGATTCCGTAATTGGTCTTCATGCCGCGGATGGTCGGGCTGACGTCCAGCGTACCCGACATGAACATGGCCTGCTCGCCGGTGAACATCTGGAGCATCTCGGTATAATCCGAGTCCGGATACGGCTTGCTGAAGAAGACGTGCGACTTGTCGTTGACGAACTCATACACCATGTCGTACAGATTGATCAGACGTTCGGAATAGTAAACCAGGTCGTAGGTCCCTTCCTCGTTTCTCTGGCAGATCGGCAGTCCGCAGGTCGTGACAAAGGCTCGGACCGAATGCGAGTTGACCGACAGGCCGTACACACCTTCCCCGTACTCCTCGGACTCATTGGTGACCAGGTCGACGATTTCAATCCACTTTTCCATGGTCCACTCCTGGTTGTCCACCAGGCGGTACATGTTCTCCACGCCGTAATTCTCGGCCATTTCCTTGTTGTAGAACAACGCGTAAATGGATTCCCACATCGTAAGGGAAATATCGCCCAACGCGAAGAAGATGCTGTTCCCGATGGTGTTCTGGGAAACGAATCCCTGGGTCCACCACTTGTTGTTCAGGTTCAGCGAGTGCACATCCGACAAATCGGCCAGATAGCCGTCCATACCGAGCTGGGTCCCGTATGCCATATAGGCCGCAATGAGGTCAAACTCACCGTCCTCGGCATACACGCTGTTCTTGACTTTGTTCAAAAAGACGTTCTGTTCGTCCCATGTCCCGGCAACCGGAATCATTTCAATCGAAACGTCAAGATACTCCTCGACCCGGTTGTTGCGGGCGTAAACCGCGTCGCTGACGATATCGCCGTCCGGTTCGTCGACGCTGATTTCATACTGTTTGTCATCCCGGCACAGAATCGTGACGGTCTCCTTGGAGAAGGAGCGTTTTTCCAGGGTCAGCAGCGGATCTTCGGGCTCTGTCTCAGCTTCCCCGTCTGTCTCACCGGATTGGGTTTCCTGCCCTTTAGTCTCCTTCTGCCCATTCGGCTCTTCGCCGTCAGCCGAGGTCTTTCCGCAGGCTAGAAGCACGGCTGCCAGTATGCAAAGGACCAATACGATTGCAATCCATCGAACGGTTTTCATATCTGCTCCTTCCGCGGCCGCAACAGCAAAGCCGCCCGGGGTCTGCACAGGCGCCCGGCCTGTGCGATTGGTTTCCATTATAATAAAAAGAAAAACGGATGTCAAGCAAAACAGAAAATGTAAAAAATTGGAAATGATCCGCTTTTTCAAGAGCATAGCTCTTGCCCGCGCGGGCTTTGTCTGCTATAATGAATCCGGGCCTTCGGGGGAATTCCTCCCTGCGGAAGGCAAACCTGAAAACGAGGGAAAAAGCATGAAATCTACCGGCATTACCCGCAAAATCGACGAGCTGGGCCGCATCGTTCTGCCCATCAGCATCCGGGAGGAACTGGATCTGAAAAGCAAGGACTCGGTGGAGATTTTCACCGACGGAGACCGGATTGTCCTGAAAAAATACGTCCCCTCCTGCATCTTCTGCGGAGAATCGGACGACGTCATCTATTTCAGGGAAAAGCGCATCTGCCAGAAGTGCCTGCGCACCATCAAGGACATCACCTGACCCAACCCGAAATCAAACAGGAGCGCCGCCATCGCGGCAAGAACCATGAGTACAACGATTCAATTGTTTGACTTATATCCCGGAACGTCCGAATCCGAAAGAACCGAACGTTTTTCCTCTCTTTCCCGGAAGTTCCACACCCTCTTCCCCGCGTGCGGAGAGGGCCGTTTCTTCTCTTCCCCCGGAAGGACCGAAATCGCGGGAAACCACACCGACCACAACCACGGAAAAGTCCTGGCCGGGTCGGTCAACTTGGATATCCTGGCGCTGGCCGCACCGCGCAGCGACGGCAAAATCCTTTTGCAAAGCGACGATATGCCCCTTTGCGAAATCGAACTGGACCGGGACCTGAACCCGGGGCCGGACAAGAACGGAACGAGCCTGGGGCTGATTGCCGGCGTCTGCCGCGCCCGCGTCAACCGGGGCGCCCCCGTCGGAGGCTTTTGCGCCGTCGCAACCTCCAATGTTCCTCAGGGATCGGGCGTCTCCTCCTCTGCCGCATTTGAAAATCTGATCGGCCTGATTGAAAACGTCTTTTACGGAAAGGGAGAGGATTCCCCCGTCCGGATTGCCAAGGACTCCCAATACGCCGAGAACGTCTTTTTCGGCAAGCCCTGCGGCCTGATGGATCAGATTGCCTGCGCGCAGGGCGGCGTCGTCGCCATCGATTTCGAACAGGCGGATTCCCCCGTACTTGCCCCCGTGGAACGCGCGTTTTCAGACTGGGATTATGACCTGTGCATCACGGGAACGGGCGGCACGCATGCCGACCTGACCGACGAATACGCCTCGATTCCGGCCGACATGAAAAAGATTGCTTCCTTCTTTGAGAAGGATTTCCTGCGTCAGGTGGACCCTGCCCTCTTCTATGCCCGCCTGTCCGAGGTTCGCTCGGCCTGCGGAGACCGCGCCCTTATGCGCGCCATGCATTTCTTCCGCGAAAACGAAAGGGTCGAACGGATGTGCCGCGCCCTGTCCCGGTCGGATTATGACGAATTCCTGAAGATTGTGCTTGAATCGGGTTCCTCCTCCTTCTGCCGCCTGCAGAACATCGTTCCTTCGGGCGCGGGAGAGGAGCAGCCGGTCGCGCTGGCTCTTGCCCTGAGCGAAGAGGTGCTGGGCCGGGCGCCGCGTCCCGCCGCCTGGCGGGTACACGGCGGCGGCTTTGCAGGGACAATCCTGGCCTTTGTACCCAGGGAATACACCCCGGTCTACCGGAGAGAAATGGACGCCCTGTTCGGAACCGGCTCATGCCGGGCTTTGCAAATCCGTCCGTACGGCGCAGTTCAGATCGGAGGAGAGAGCGATGTCCTGGCGTGACAGATTCACCAAGACTCCTTCCGAACTGCACGGGGTCGCCCCGGCCGGAAAAGCGAAGAAACCGTATTTCAAAAAGATCCAGAAAATTCTCCTTCCCGTATTCTTCGTCGTATTCGGTCTGGCTTACTATGTTGCGATCTCCATGGAATGGTACGCAGTGGAAATCGCCTACATGGTTCTGATTGCGGGACTGGCCGTTTCCTTTGTGGTGCTCAACCGCGGATTCGTTCTGCAGGGTGTGACCCCGGAAATGCTCCCCGACAGCATGAAGCCCGAAGAAAAGCAGAGACTGCTGGAGAGCCGGGACCGCCGGGCTCAGATTTCCGCCTGGCTGCTGGTCTTCCTCATCCCGCTTCTTGTGGTCTTCCTGATTGAAATGATCATCCTGTTCTTCATCCCGACGATGGAGGGAATCTTCCATGGCTAAAATCCATATTCTGGCCCCAGGAACGCTCAAGGAAACCTATTGGAGGGACGCGATTGGCGAATACACCCGCCGGCTGACTCCCTTCTGCCAGATCGACGTCCGGGAAATGAAGGAATCCCGCCTTCAGGATCACCCCTCCGCCGCGCAGATTCAGGACGCGCTGGAGGAGGAAGGACAGGCAATCCTTGCGGCGGTTCCCCCGCGCAGCGCCCTTGTCGCGTTGTGCATCGAAGGAAAACTTCTGAATTCGGAGGAACTTTCCGCCGCCATGGAGCAATTCTTCATGACAACGGATGAAATCACCTTTGTCATCGGGTCCTCCTACGGATTGTCGGACCAAGTCAAGCAAAAAGCAAACCTGCGGCTCTCCCTGGGAAGAATGACCTTTCCCCATCAGATGGTCCGGGTCATGCTCCATGAAATCATCTACCGCTGTTTCACCATACAAAAAGGACTCAAATACCACAAGTGAGCGCCGAATCGGCGCAGGAGAAAGCGCATGAAAAAATATCCTTATCTTCTTTCGTATGTCACCAAGGACAACATCTGGGGCGGAACCGCCCTGCTCGATCCCGAAAACGGCTGGAACGTCAAGGCGGACACTCCCGTTGTGGGCGAAGCCTGGAAGCTGACCGTCAGGGCGAAGGAAAACAGCCGGATCCTCAACGGCGAATACGCCGGGAAGGAACTGGGCGAAGTCCTCCGGGCATGCCCCGCACTGATCGGAAACGCCTACAAGGATCCGACCTTTCCCCTTCTGATCAAACTGATTGACGCGCAGGACAACCTGTCCGTCCAGGTTCATCCGGATGACGCGTACGCGGCCCGTGTGGAAAACGACCGCGGCAAAACCGAGATGTGGGTCATTCTGGACGCGAAACCGGGCGCATCCATCGTTTACGGTCTTCGGGACGGCCTGACGGCCGAAGATTTCAAAGAAGCCGTCATGCAGAAGCGCTACGCATCGGTCCTCAACGAAATCCCCGTCAAAAAGGGAGACGTTTTCTTCATTCCCTCCGGCATGCTGCATGCCATCGGAAAAGGCATTCTGATTGCCGAAATCCAGCAGAACTGCGACCTGACCTACCGCGTATGGGATTACGACCGCCGTCAGGCGGACGGAAGTCTGCGCGCGCTGCACGTCGAAAAGGCGCTGGATGTGGTCCGCCCCTTCTCCGAAGCGGAAATCCGCGCCATTCAGTTTGAAGCGGCGGCGGACGGGGAGACGGAAGATTCTTCGGTCCTGGCGCACTGCCGGTATTTCAAAACCGAGAGACTCACCACCTGCCAGCCGGTTGCGCATAGCGTTCCCGACTCCACCTTCCACAATCTTCTGTGCATCGAGGGCGAAGGCACGCTGATTACGCCGGACGGAGAGTACCCGATCCGCAAAGGAGACAATTATTATCTGCCGGCCGGCCTCGGTTCCTATACCATCGAAGGCCATATGGTTCTGCTCCGCGCCACCATCTGAGCACGGATGGAAAACGGCGGAAGGAGAATGCCGCAAGGCTTCCCTTTCCGCCGTTTTTCTTTTGATTCAGCCTGTCCGATAATCCGGAACGAACTCAGTTTCCGGCCGACAGTTTTTCAATCTGTTCGGTCACAAAAGGCCATTTATCGCTTTCCTGCAGACCGAGCAGATCAACCCAGTGTTCAAACATTTCTTTGGTGATCCGGAAAGCCTCGGGATGATGAGCATCACCCGCCAGATAGAACTTGCATCCCTGATTCTTCGCAATCTGATACGGACGAAGAACCGCTTCCAGCACCTCGGGATTATTCGGAATGCTCTCTGCGTTCAGCTCCACGCCGACTCCCTTGCGGGCCGCATCGGCAAACAGTTCCTCCAATTCCTCATCCGAGAAAAGTCCGAGTGTCTGAACCAGCTTATCCTCCCCGATGATGCAGGAGTGGAAATGCGTCATGCCCATCCGTTCAAACGGATATTCCTCATGCGCCAGAAACGCCTTCAGTCGTCCCAGATAGTATTCCTTGACAAACTCCGGAGTCCGGGGAAATTTGGATACGTCCGTCACAAAATTCTTCAGGTGCAGGTGCCCTGTGGAAATCAGGGTGTAATCCATCATACCCAGGGTCCGCTCACAGATGCCGGTGGTCTGATGCCGGTTCATATCCACTTCGGCTCCGAAAAGAAACCTGCATTCTTTGGACTGCGGCAGCGGGAGAATCGAGCGCCACCGCTCCTCACCGACGTCCAGCCAGCCCGGCGCGTCTCCGTAATCCACGTTCAGATCCCAGAAATGATCGGTTACGCCCACCAGTTTGAACCGGTTGGTCAGCCCGTAAGCCAAAATGGCTTCCTTGCACTGCCGATCATCCCTGGAACAGGGAGAAATTTTACTATGAATGTGCAAATCATGATCCACTATATACCGCATATCTGCCTCCGCTCCCAAAAATAGAAAGCAGGGAGCACAAAAATTATATCACTCGGTCTCCTCAAATACAAGGAGGCTCTGAACAATTTGCGCACCTCTCTCCGTTTCCTTTTTCCAGATACTCCAGCAGAGCCCGGCAGCCCAGTTCAATGTCCGCGTAAGCCAGATCAAACCGGCCGGTATACCAGGGATCCGCCACATCACGGCTCAATCCGGCATACTCCAGCAGCTTATGCATCTTTTCTTTTTTGTCATGCCCTGTAATCCTGCGCATCCCTGCCATGTTCCGCTCATCCATTCCGATCAGCAGATCATAGTTTTCATAATCCTCCGGTTTCAAGAGCACAGCCCTCTTGCCTGCTGCTGAAAGACCGTGCTTTTCCAGTTCTCTCTGTGCGGGAGGATAAACGGGATTTCCCACACCGTCCGGAATTTCCTCGGTACTGGTAGCGGCGGAGGCAACATCATACCGCTTCAGAATGCCTTTTCTTTGCAAAAGATTCCGAAAGACAGTTTCTGCCATAGGACTGCGGCAGATATTGCCGTGGCAGATGAACAGTATCTTAATCATATCGTTTTTCCTTGTTTTCTTCAATATTTCAAGGGCATTATTCCATTTCTTCAAGATTCATTTCTGCTTTTAGTACCATTTCTTCCAAATTACCGCCTAAAAACAGCGTGCTCATCTCATCGGGTAGCTCACCTTAAAAGGTGTAAACGGGGTGTAAATCCGTTTGATAAATGGCTCTTATGTACTTTGAATGGGTAAATTTTTGCCTTGACGCCTGGTTCAGATCTGTACCATAAACGTTTCTGGTGAAGAAGTAGCCGGTATTCCACGTTCTTTTGAAATTCTTCCTTTGAAAACCGCCATCCTTGACACTTGCACGCGAGGTGCTTTCCGGCGGTGCCGACGCGAGGAACTCAAAAATAAGATTTGATTTTATCGCGTCGCACGAATTTCATTGTAGCACCCCGCTCACAAGTATCAAGGGCAAGCCGCTTCGCGGTCGCTATTGCATATCCTGATGTAGCCTCGGCTCAGAATCTAAAAATAAGATGGTTGCTCCAAAATGCGTTAAACTCTAAGCAGCGTAAGGACTTTGAGAACTTTCGGGCGCATTTTTTACCCATTCAAAGTGCAGAAGCCCGTAAAAAGTGTAAAAAAAAAGCGTTCCTTGCCTCATTGAGAAAAGAACGCTATATGCTTTTGACTATTGTAAATGGGAAACCTTTGGGGATTCTTTATTGAATGAAATTTTACGTTTTTATATCTTGTCCGGATTTTTCCCAATTTCTGCTCCTCAAGTAAACGGGTTACAAAATCATTGTCACGATGTAAAATGTTACTTTTCTATGAACCATTCGAATTTTCATTGACAAAATGTCAATGTATTGTTATAATGAAATTACAATGACAAAATGTCAATGAACGGAGAAAAATCAATGAAATTATCCAAATTGTCACCTGCAGAATTTGAAACCATGCTAGTTCTTTGGGATAGCCCGGAACCGATTCGTCCCGTGGCGCTGTTGGAACAAGTCAACCGAACGCACACATGGAGCATTTCCACCTTGCAGACCATTCTTTCCCGTCTGGAAGACAAAGGGATGATCTCCATCACCTCGGAAAAACGATTTCGTTATTGTTCTCCGAAGATCAGCAAGGAAGAATATGCCGTGATGGAAACCGGTAGTTTGATTGAACGCCTTTGCGACTACTCCCCAGTTTCACTGATGGCCGGATTGATTAATATCGGTCGTGTCACCGAAGCGGACTTGGAAGAAATCGAAGCGCTCTTGAAAGCGGAACGAGAGAAACATTCACGCGAGTCGAAATCTTCAGCTACGGATACCGTAGGGAGCGAAACCTGCAACGCGGACACAAAAAAAGGAGAATCCGTATGAAAGAAACGATTCTCTATCCGTCGTTGGCAATTCTTGCTGTATCTTCATTTCTTCTGACCGGGATCGTCCTTTTTTCGGTCCGGTTCTTCGGCAAACGCACCCGACATACCGTATGCTACCTAATTCTCTTGATCTGCGCGGTCCGCATTCTGATTCCAACGGGGCTGTTCTTTCCTTCCCTAGTCCCGGTTTCCTTTCCACCGAAAGCCTCCGTTACCATTCCTGCCCGGGAAACCAACGGGATTTCCAACAACGGTTATAGTCCGTCCCCTTCAGATGCTTCTGACGCTTCCGTTTTTTACCCGGTTGATTCGTTCGCGGAGGATTCCCCCGGATATGAAACTGGCGGGACTTCATCCGAAGAACATCCGCTCGCTGAGTTGCCAGCGGAAACCCGGAATGAAACGACTGAATCGACGAAAATCGCGAAGTCATGGGATCTTCTTTTGTTCCTTGCGGCTGTAATATGGGGAGGTGGAGCTTTGATCGCTTTCTGTCTGCTCCTAATCCCGCAATGGATCTCCTCGCGCAGAGTATGCCGTGCGGCAATCTGTGCAGAAGGAGAACTACTGTGTCTTTATAAAACCGTCTGCAGGGAATTTCCCGGAAAGCGTTATCCGCGTCTTTTGGTGGTAAACGGGCAAATCGGACCATGCCTGTGCGGGTTGTTCCGCCCAACAATTTTGCTCGGCAAAACCGATCTCTCCCCCGATGCGCTTGCCACTGTGTTCCGGCATGAACTGCACCACTACCGCCGACACGACCTATGGATCAAACTGATTCTGATCGCGGATATCTGCTGTTTCTGGTGGAATCCGCTGGTATGGCTTCTCGTCCGGCAGACACAAGAAGAAATGGAGCTTGCCTGCGATGAAGCTGTTTTGCGCGGGTTAGACGCGGATGGTCGCTATGCCTACGGACAAACCATTCTCTCGGTGATACGCAGAAATGTGAAAACGCCGATCAGATTGAATGTAGGATTTTACAAACAAAGCGAACTGATCCGAAGATTCCGCGAACTGCTCGACAACAAACCAAAAAAGCGAGGGACGCTTCTCACCGTTCTGCTCTGCCTTATTCTCGGGGCATCCTCTCTGTTTTTCGGATGCACACGAAACAATTTTCAGAATTCTCCAGCAGAGAATACCGAACAAGTTTTTGTAACGCTTTCCTCCACCGATCTTGATACCAAACATCTTCGCAGTCTCGCGCAAGAATTGGAAACGCCGGAGCGAAGCGGCTATTCATTTACCGGATGGGCGATCTCCTCCGACCAAGGAGAAGACGGTTCGGTTCGGGTCAGCTTTGAACCCCGCTTCTCCCTCGCCACCTACTCGGTTCACTTTACCGCAAACGGCGGAACGCTTCCCGTGAAAGAGGACGGCGTTTATACGGTTGAATCGGAGCTTCCGGTCCCCACTCGCGGCAGGGACACCTTTGCCGGATGGTTTACCGACGCCGGACTGACCGTTCCCGTTGAACATATACCTGCAAAGAATTGCACGCTCTATGCGGGGTGGCGCGGTGAAACTCCGGCGGGGGACTTCACCTTCACCGAACATGACGGCGGTTTGATTCTGACCGGATACAGGGGAAACGATGCAAACGTAACGGTGCCTTCTTATGTCGGCGGATTGCCTGTTCGCGCAATCGGAGTCAACGCATTCTCTTTCTGCACCTCCCTGCGTTCGCTGACACTGCCCGAAACAATCTGCCGGATCGGCGCAGGTTCTTTCCGTTACTGCTACGGACTGGAATCGGTTACCCTCTGTTCGGTTCCCTCCGATCCCATTGACCGGAGTGCCTTCGAGGCATGCTACGCCCTGCGGCAGATTCACTTTCCCGGAACAGATGAAGAATGGCAATCCTTCGCCGGCAGTTTGAAAGAAACGGTGCCGCATACCGTTAACTGAAAGGGAGAACGCCGAGTTCTGCGCGGATGAGAATGCGTTTGATCCCACCCGACAAATGAAGGTCTTGGATTATGCTCGGATACAGGGTATCTATGCCCACAACGACGAAGGATACGGCGGGACTTACGATGGAAACGGTTGGTGGTGGCTCTGGTCACCGTCGCCGCATTCTTTCGAGCAGTATAACGGATGTGCCGTCTGTCATTTCGGATTTGTTGATCGGGTAATCGTGACCGGTACGAACCGCGGGGTTGTGCCCGCCATGCAAATTCGCAACACCGTTCTTTTCTGACTGCTCTTTCGGAGCAGACACTTTCATTTTTCTGTAAGGAGAATCGTGTCAATGAAAAATACAATTCAAAAAAGAATCTTTCCGTTCGTTCTGCTCCTGTCTTTGCTCGCAGTTCTGCTCTGCCTTGCCGCCTGCGACGCGAATGAAAAAAACAGTGTACAAACGACGCAATCCGCCGAAACGGGCGACACTTCCCATGAACATCGATGTGAAAATACGGTCGTTCCGCCTTCCTGCACCGAAGGCTATACGCTTCATGTCTGCACGGAATGCGGGTATTCCTATACCGATACCTATACCGATGCGCTCGGACATCAATTTACCGATGTTCGGAACAACGTCGACTGCAACGCTTGCCAAACGGTTACGCATACCTGCTTGGTTTGCGGCTATTCCTATACCGAAGAAACGCAGGACCGCGGAACCATCCACAGCATGGAACCGAAAACCGTCGTATATCCCACGCAAACGGCAGGCGGCTACACGATATTTGTCTGCTCTCGGTGCGGTATAACCGAAAACCGCGATCTGACCAATCCAGTGAATTACTCCACGGGATTACAATACACAACTTACAGCGGCGTGACCTATGTGACCGGGCTTGGAACCTGCACAGATACAGATATCGTCATCCCGACCGTGAACGAAAAAGGTCAGAGAGTCGCCGGGCTATTTGACCACGCTTTCGGTAACGCTCAGCTTTGTTCCGGGATCCGATCCGTAACCGTCCCCGAAACGAGCGTGATTCGTCCCGCCGCTTTTTCCGGCTGTCGGAATCTGGTTTCACTGACCATCCCGCTGACATATTCCCTCGGCGACCTGTTTTCCTATCAGCAAACGCCCGTAAACTTCCCTGCCACGATCACCACCGTAAATATTGTCGGAGCAACGTTGAAGGAAGGAATCCATCTTTCGGGGTGTCCGACGCTGGAGCGGGTTACGTTGGACGAACGTATCCGAGAAATTCCCGCCAATTTCTTTTCCGGCTGTGCTGCGCTGTCCGATATCCGGTTTTCGAATTCGCTGTCCAAAATCGGGGATCGCGCCTTCTATGGAACGGCAATCCGCTCCTTTACCGTTCCGAATGCAGTAACGTCCATTCCATACGGGGCATTCGCCGAATGCAAACAACTGACCGCTGTAAACTTCCATTCGGGCGTCCGCTCGATCGGTCAAGAGGCGTTTTACCGCTGCACCAGACTTGCGTCGCTGGAGCTGCCCACGTCGCTGACCACGCTCGGAATGACCGCGTTCTCCGGTTGTACTTCGCTGAAAACGGTTGAAATTCCTCCGTCTTTAACGGATCTCCCCGAATTTGCGTTCTCCTATTGTAGTTCTCTTTCCGAAATCATCCTGCACGACAGCATCCGTTCAATCGGATTTGAAGTATTTTGCGGAACGGCGATCAAATCCTTCACGTTCCCGGTCGGCATCACAGAAGATCTCGGCGCATTCAACCGTTGCACAAGCTTGACCGAAATCCATTACCATGCGGGAATGACAAAGATCGGTTCGCTCTCGGAGTGTTCCAAAATGCGTTCCATCGAGCTGCCGCAGGGGATTACGGAAATCCCAACCTACTGTTTTTCCAAATGCACCGCACTTGAGGAGATCGTCATCCCAGCGTCGGTCAAAGAAATCGGATACCATGCCTTTGAAAAGTGTACCTCGCTCCGTCGGGTCGTTTTGCCGGAGGGATTGACTGTCATAGATACCAACACCTTCGACGGCTGTACCGAATTGACGGAAATCAACATTCCAGACAACATTCGCGAAATCAAGCTTTCGGCATTCAAAGATTGTAAAAAACTTACCAATATTCATTTGCCGTCATCTCTCTCGACCATTGGGCAATGGGCGTTCTCGGGTTCCGGATTGACCGAGTTGACGATTGACCGTGCCGTCACCCTCGGTACGGAGGCATTCTCTTCCTGTAAATCACTGAAAACCGTTGTCATCAGCGCATCTTCCGGCTATCAGACAGGTCTGTTTCAAGACTGTACTGCCTTGGAAACCGTAACAATCAACGAAGGATTTACCGTGATTACGCCGTCCGCTTTCGACGGCTGTTCGACACTGAAAAATTTGACTCTGCCATCAACGCTGACTACCATCGGAAACTACGCCTTCCGCGGGTGTTCCTCTCTGACAGAACTGACCCTGCCGAAAAACCTGACCGCGATCGGTCACGACGCGTTTAAGAATTGTACCGCGATATCAACGCTTGTTCTTCACGCGTCGGGGCTTGCCGTTGACACGTCATCCTTCCCGCTGACGACTCTCATCGTCGGGGATGGGGTAGAAGTTCTTTCGTCCGGCATCTGCAAAAACCAGACGCTCCTCACCTCGGTAACGCTTCCGGCAAGTTTGCGTATCATTTCCAAGCAGGCGTTTCTTGGCTGTTCTGCTTTGACGGAGATTGTTCTTTCGGCAGGATTGAAAACGATCGGCGACGAAGCGTTCTGTGGATCCGGACTTGTTTCCGTGTGCTTCTCCTCGCCCTCGCTCACGGTCGGCAATTCCGCTTTTCGCGACTGCGCATCGCTGACCGAAGTGAATTTCGGAAGCGGTGCAGTCAAACTGACGGGCTATGCCTTCTACGGCTGCGGTGTACTGACCGATCTTTCGGGAACTTCCGGACTGACCATTGCGAACGATTCCGATCTGCCGGAGCAATTCCACCGTGTTGAAAATGGAATGCACTTCTGCTTGACGACACTTCTGTATGTGGATAATGACTGCATAGATTCAGTTGTTCAGATCCCGGACGACGTTACCGCCATTGCCGACAAAACGTTCCGCAACAACACGGTCATTCGGGAAGTGCACTTTCCCGCAGGGCTGAAATCCATCGGAGTTTCGGCGTTTGAGGGTTGCACAAGATTACAGAAGGTATATCTGCCGGATAGCGTGACCGCGATAGGCAACTCCGCATTTGAGGGCTGCACCGCTCTGACCGAAATCGTCTTTCCTGATCAGTTAGAGGTTCTTCCGTCCCGTGTCCTGTACGGTTGCACTGCTCTGTCCGCGGTTACGCTCGGCGGCTCAATCCGCGAGATCGCGTCCGATTTCTATCTGTCGAAAAACTATTTCAGTTTGAACGGCGGTCCCATCCGGAAACTCTATGCCGTCCATTATCCGGGGACGGCACAGGAATGGGCGTCGGTCTCGATAACCGGCGAGTCTTTTCTCGACGTCTGCACAATCGTCTGCACCGACCGTCGGATTACGCATACCCTTACGTCGGGAAGCACGACCGGAGGAAACTATACTCTCGACTCCGATCTGACGCTGACGCTGACCGGAAAAGGATTCTTTGAAAAAAGTTTTTCCACCAATTTTATCCCCTATGATCGCAATGTCCGCCGTTTGGTTATCTCCGAGGGAATCACCGAATTGAGTGTAAAAAGCACGTCGGGACCGCTCTTCCCCGAATTGGAAGAGGTTGTATTCCCAAGCACATTAAAGTCCTTCCCACTGGACAATTTTTCCGATTCGCCATGGTATCAGAATACAACCTTCTACGACGAGAACGGATTGTATATTCTAAATAACAGTCTGATCCGCGTCCGAACGGATACCGCCGGACTGCTCGAATTACCTGCGGGCATCGTGCAAATCGGCTCTGCCGCCCTGTGGAACTGTCAGAATCTGACCGAGGTGTGCGTTCCCGCAGGCGTAACAAAAATCGGAGAGAATGCGTTTTTCAACTGCACTTCCCTTGTTCGGATCGTGCTTCCAGAAGGGCTGACCGAGATTGAAGCAAACGCTTTCTGGCAATGCACCGCGCTGACCGACATTGAGCTTCCCACAACGTTGAAAAAAATGGGGCGTTCTCCTTTCTCCATTTGTTCCTCACTGGAAACGTTGACCATTCCGGCGGGGGTGAGCGGCTTCAGCGTTGTTGCGACTGAGTGTGATAACCTGAAATCGCTGATTGTGAAAGCGCCGGTGAAATCGGGCGACCAAGTGGTCTGGTATTGCGACAAGTTGGAAATCGTTGTCTTTGCGGAAGGAAGCACCGTTCTGGAAAACACCGCGATCTACGACTGCCGGGCGCTTCGTGCAGTCGTGATTCCACAGAGCGTAACGAAGGTCGAGTGCGTGTATCCGCCCGCCGCGCTCTACTTCCGTTCGGAATCCAATGCGGAATCTATCCGAGCGGCGATCCTTGCGCGGATCGCGTCCGGAAAAGACATCGACTCGTATCTCTACTCCGAAACACAGCCTTCCGCCGCCGGATACTGGCACTTCGATGAGAACGGACTTCCCGTTCTTTGGGACTGAACCGATAGTTGTAATAAAAAACATTAAAAAGTTAACGGGTGGCAGTTTATTATTGAATGGAGTCGCATATTTTTCACCGCGATTTTCCATCCTTTGTTTTGGTGTGGGACGGGCGATGAATCGCTCGTCCCCTTTTGGTCTTATCCCATGACCGATTGCTGCAGGAATCCGCTGACCTTGTCCACCGCGTCTTTCTGCTTCTTCGGGGATACGTGGGCATATCCGTTCCAATTTCTGTGCCGATGGGGTATAAAAATGCCCT
The DNA here is from genome assembly GCA_017455185.1 of Clostridia bacterium. GTDB lineage: Bacteria > Bacillota > Clostridia > Oscillospirales > CAG-272 > RUG14240. Next base: position 2,001 of record JAFTBN010000026.1, on the reverse strand, counting down.
GTACATTTGACCCAAACAAGTGTCCTTCGGTAGTATTTTTTTACCCCGATAATCTTGACCCATGCGGTGCTTTTCCCTTTGAGGCGCAAATCAAAGCAATTTTGAAACAGTCTTTGGCTCAAATGATTGGGGTCAACTTGAGCAAGCCCCAACAAAATCAAGTTTTTAGGACACCTGCGCGCATTTTTCCTTCGAGGACCAGAAACAGAACCGCAAGCATTTTTACGTGCCTGCGGTTCTGTTTTACTTTAGGATTTGGGGTGTGAGCCATTATCTGTAGGTGTAACAACTTCTACAACTTGAAGTATTCTTTCGGGCGATTCGTGTATTCTGACCGTTTTACCATCAATACCGATGAAATCAATTTTCATTGTTTTGAAATCGTCTCTGATAGTGATAGTTCCTGTTGTTCCTGCTGGTATGCCTTGAAATTCTTCTTTCAGGACAACATCAAATCGGTTTTTCATAGCAAATGGAGATGATGTTTCAGTGCTTTTTGTTGGCACGAGAGAGTTTACCCATTTGTCAATTCTATCGGACATTTCATCTAAGTATGCCGGATCGGAACATAATTGATCGGCATCCACAAAATCAGGATTTACCCACCAAGAGGGTGTTATTCCACTCATGTGTGATGAAGCACCACATTCTTTGCACCATGTCCATATACCTCAACATGTGTCGTTATGACGATGAATATATACGTGCGCAGAACAATTTCCGCAAACAGGGCACTGGCATGGAAACTGTGTTCCGCCCCCATTTGCTTGATTGATTATTCCCATTATTTTGTCATTGTCATTCCACATATCACCTTTTCCCCCTTATATAATCTTCTAATGAGTCGCAGGAAGCATACGCTGCTTTTTCAGGAGCTTTGCCTCCTTTGAGATAACTTCGTGCGTGATTTGGTTCATGCGCTATCGTATTTGCTAATTCGGTTTCGTTGATAAAAGCTTTAGAACCTAATTCTATGATGTTTGGCCTGCTTTTTAAACTGTCCCCTGAAGATTGGACACTTCAAGTTTAGGAGGCCCCTTAGTTTCGGACAGGCAAATTAGGGGAACGTCCTTTGAAGCGGACAATTTTCAGGAACAGTTTATTTTCTGGGCGTAGACCCGGAAAATATGGTACCCAAAAAATATGAAATTATTAATTGATTTGTTTACCGGTAAACACGAAATTAACGTTTAAGTGCTAGATAGGGTCACCATCTAACAGGATGCTTGAATAATCCAAATCCTCTTCATTCAAAGGAATCTTCCAATCGTTTGATATCATAGTATCAATGAATTCATGATCTAACATAAGGTTATAGTTCTTCACATAATATGATAGAACTCCTGACCACGCCCATCTCCCATCTGTAAGAATTGAAGGAGAACCAGCAACCCCCTTAGATTCATCAATGACATCCAATACCAAACCGGGAGAAACAATAAGCGGAAGACCACTGTCCAAATATTCACAAATTTTATCAATAGGGTAATCTGATTTTTTATTGATATAATCCTTGATAGAAGGGTCACTCGGATTGCCGTCAATCATTTCTCTAAAGTAACCTGTGCTTTTAATATTCATATTATTGTCCTCGCTTTCCAGGATAGAAGGTAACCCATTTCCCTGAGTCTGTTTTTGCGTTTGGACCAATCGTTAGCTTTCCGCTTTGGTGAATCCAAACCGTGTCGCTTGGGGCTATTACTTTTCGCCCAGTCTTATTTGTTAAATTTTGGGCAAAGCCGTTGATATCTCTTCCAGTTGAACAAGAAATAAGTCGAATCGGTTTTTGGAAAATAAACAATTGTTTCTTTTCCAATATCCCTTTGTAGATCCGATTCTTTCTAAAGCACCCTTTTCTTTCAGTTTGCTGAGCAGTCTTTGCACAGTTCTATCGCTTTTGTTCAGAAGAATCGCCATCTTTTTCGCAGAAAGAGAAGCGTCTTTTGATATCATATCAATCACCAGTTTTTCTTCATCCGTTAATGATTCATTTACGACAGG
>JAFTBN010000025.1 GCA_017455185.1 Clostridia bacterium | reverse complement strand
TGCAGAATTATAAGCAGCAGCATCTGCTGTTCCTCCATGATTTTTCAGTTGCATACTCAAACAATTTGAGCGAACGAGACTTGCGGAAATGCAAAAACAGACAGAAAATGGCCGGTGGATTCAGAACCTTTGAAGGATGCAAGATGTATTGTCTGATCATGAGCGTCATTGAAACTGCCAAGCGAAACGGCAAAGAAGTTTTTAATGTGCTTCGGTGCATCTTTCAGGGAGAAGAAACACATTTGGTCACTATTTGATGGTTTAACCCGCTGAGCAGTTACTTTCTTTGCGTATCAAAAAGCGGCGCGAATCATCGCGCCGCCCGGGGGTGAAGGCCTCCCCGGCCCTCAGATATCGTATTTGGACAGGATTTCACTTGGCGTCCGGTGCAGAAGATTCCGGACGGGCAGCGTCCCGCAGAACAGGGAGATGCAAAGCAAAAGCCCTCCCACGGCCGCAGCCAGCCACACCGGATAGAACAGCCTTTCGCTCAGGATCGGCACACCCGCCAGCCGCCCGATGAACAGACTGGCCGCCAGAAAGCCGAGCAGGACCGTGACCCCGGTCAGGATCAGCGACTCCACAAAGAAACGGAACACGACGTTGCGCCGGCTAACGCCGATGGCGCGGTTGATTCCGACTTCCCGGATGCGCACCATCAGGGAGGAACGCATGACGAAGAAAATGCACAGACTCAGGATGGCCAGGACGACCAGGAAAACAACCGCTTCCCCGATGATGGCAGGGCCTTCATCGGCGAACACCGCCTCGAAATAATCCTCGGGACCCGTATAGCGGATGCCCCTTTCCTGCATTTCCTTTTCTATCGCCTTGACGTTTCCGGCGTGAATGAGCATGTTCATCCCGTTGTCGTTCCAACTGTACGACAACCCCTCGTCGGTCGGCCCCCAGCTTTGCGCCAGCGCCTCATAATCCGCCCGGTTCATGTAAATCCGGTAGGCATATCCGTCGTTCTGCTCCTTCTGTTCGTACGAATAGCTGTCTTTCAGCCAGGAACTCTCCAGCGTGGTATAATACTCGGTTCCCGCGTCCTTCAGAACATCCTCCGAATTGGCGCGAAAATCCTCAAAATCGCTCATGGACGCCTGGGAAAGATCGTAATCCAGTCCCTCCATGTACAGAGCGGCAAAAAACAGATCCGGATTGCCTTCTGTAAAATGAAAATACAGCGCTTCATCCGAAAAGGCTTCTTCCGACAAGCAGTATTCCTCATATGTCAGAAAGGAGTTCTCTTCCCGGCATTGGACCAGAAAATCCAGATAGGTTGCAAAGGAGTCGGTTCCCCGGTACAGGTACACGTTGTCGTACAGCTGTTCCGCATACGCCTCTGCAAAATCATTCCCGCTCTGGGATGACGGGCAAAACGATTCGAAAGGAAAGCGTTCGGCTGCCATCGCGCGGTATGCTCCGTCCGCCTCCGCTCCCGATTCGCTGCCGAGCACCCGGGCAATCCGGTACGTATTGCCCGACAGGGTCAGGGTCGCTCCCTCGGCGTATTGCGGATGACTTGCCTTCAGTGACGCGTGGATGTAAACCTGTCCCGGCGCGGGCTCTTCGAGATCCTTCGTATGCGTATCCATGGATACAAGGCCGGCCGATATGCCGCTGTAGGAAAGATTGCACAGGTAAGTCATCAGGACCGGAGAAACATAATAATTGTTCTCCTCGGTTTCCACAACGCCGACAATCCGCACCTCGGTTCCCCGGTTGGCGGTCAGATACAGCAGATCCTCGTACGAGGAGATGAAATCATAGGGACTCCCCTCCAGAATCCGGTCGGCCAGATTGGAAGACAGAACGATATCCCTCTCGTTTTCCAGTTCCTTCGTACCCGCCAGGAGTTTCAGATCCCGACAGAGCGAGTGGTCGATAAACATGCCTTCCGCCGACAGGTCTCCTCCGTAATACCCGGAAGGCCGGAAGGTTTCCATGGAAGGAACGGAAAAGGATAGGGACGTAAGGGACGAAAAGGTTCCGTGGGACAGACAGTTGTAATGGACGTTGTCCCCCTGGTCCTTTATGAGCGCCCGGATCCGATCCACGTCTTCCTGGTTCCTTATTTCGGCAAACACGACGTGGTGATTGTAGGACTGCCGGAGCCGGATGTAATTCCGGAGGGAAACACCCGAAAGAGCGGACATCAGGACAATGATGCCGGCAAAAAGAATCAGAAGGGAGAACATGAAGAACCGTCCGTGCTTCTTACGCCGGAAGATGCTCCTGGCGGATTCGACCATCGCGTTCTTCCAGTGATAGAGCTTTCCGTAGGACCTGCCCCGGATTTCCTCAAACGAGGCCAGTTCCCGGGACCGCTCCTGCGCGCTCTTCCGCATCCGCTCGGCCTCCTGCTCGAACGTACCCTCCTTCAGGGTCACCTCGCTTTCCGAAGTCAGCAGTTTGATGCGGGCGTCATTCCCCGTGTCAAGGAAAATCGTATTTCCCACCTGGACCAGACGGAAGGACAGGTCGGCCGGCGGCGTCTCCTGTTCCCCGTAATAGGACAGTTTCAGACCGTCCCCGCCCAATTCGCGCTTGTGCAGATCTCCCAGGAAGATGTCGTGCTGATTGTTCCGGTGAATGCCGTCCGTCAGCGTGTTTTCCCGGACCCGTTCGACCCGGCCGTCCACCACCTCGATGACCAGGGAGCAGTAATAGTCCACCAGGTCCATCTCGTGGGTGACCAGCAGAACCAGATGATCCTCGGAAATGGCGCGCAGCAGATTCATCACCATCAGCGTATTCTCGTCGTCCAGGTTTCCGGTCGGTTCGTCGGCCAGGATCACCCTGGCCCCCTTGACGATGGCGCGGGCAATCGCCACGCGCTGCTGCTGACCGCCCGAAAGGGTTCCGGGGAGCCGGCGGCCGTATTTTTCCATGCCGACGGCCGCAAGGGCCCTGTTTACCCGCTCCCGGACCGCCTCTTCCCCGGTCATACCGCAAAGGTAGAGCGAATCGGCGACGTTTTCAAAGACGGTCTGCTCCTCGTTGAGGTTGTAATTCTGGAAAATGTACCCGATGTCCCTGTTCCGGACCAAGTCCTCTTTCGGGGACATTTTCTGTCCGTTGACCAGAACCTCGCCCGAATCGTAGCCGTCCAGGCCCCCGATGACGTTCAACAGGGTCGTTTTCCCGCACCCGGACTTGCCGAACACGGCCACCATGCCGGTATCCGGAAGGGTCAGCGTGGTGTCTTTCACGGCCTGGATTTCATTGCCGCGGCGGCGGTTGTAATACTTGTTAACCTGTTTCAGTTCAATCATGCGTTACCACCTGCCTTGATTGTCTTTTTCACGCTGTCGCGGAAGAGTTTCCGCACGTGCCGCTTGGAAACGGCCAGTGCGACCAGAAGAAGCCCCAGCCCGATCAGCACGTATCCCATCGGATGCAGGAACATGAAAGCGGCGTTCAGACCGGGCGTCAGGAACAGAACCAGCGCCAGGACCGCCACCGCGATTGCGGCCGGAATCAGGGTGAACAGCATCTGCATATATACGGCAAAGCGGATGACCGGCACCCGGATTCCCATGGAACGCATGATCGCCAGATCTCCCCGGGTCGCCATCATGGCCTTGGAGGAGGACAGCGAAACGAACAGGATCAGGAACGCCACGCTCCCGAGCCACAGAACCATATTCCCGATGACAGAAAAGAGTCTGGACATGGCGCCGTCAAGGCTTGCCTGCTTGGCATTGGACAAAACGGCGAAATACACGCTGCGGTCCAGCTTGGAGACAGCGGCCCTGGCCTGCTCATCGTTTTTGAAGAACAGCGAGGATTGGGAGTAGGAATCCTTTATGAAATCCTCCATAATCTCCTCAAGAAGGGCGGAAGACAGGGCAAAACTCGGCCCATATCTGTCCACCGTCTTCCGTTCCACTCCGTCCAGACGGACGGAAACGGAACGGCTTGCCGAAAAGTCCGGCCTCACGGCGCCGTACCCGTAATAGTCAGGTCTTCTGCCCAGTCCGAACAGGTCCAGCGTATAGTTGATCGTCGCTCCGTCCGCTTCCTTTTCCTTTCCGGAAAAAGCCTGCAGTTCGTCCAGTTCAGACCAGTATAAGATTTTTTTCTCGCCCGGAACAATATCAAAATTGTACAGATTCAGTTCCATGCTCTTTGAGTCCAGCACCCTGCTCTCGGAGTCCTCCCCTTTCCCGACCAGATCGGCCCGCAAAATGGCCGAAGAGATTTCGGTAGACTTCAGGTACAGACTGTAGCCCAGAAGCTTCATTCCGCTTTCGGTAAAGCGGGCCAGAAGAGGCAGGGTGTTGTCCGCCGTGTACGTAATGCCGCACACGGTATAGCGCAACCCGCCCAGTTCTATGGTGCTGCCGAGAAGGATGGGCAGATCCGAATCATCGTATTCTCCCCTGCTTTCGCGTCTGGCCGAAACGGGCACCCGGAGCGCCACCTCGTCGTCCGCCACGGGCCAGCGGCCCTCGCGAAGGCCGAAATCCTGCTGATATCCGTATTGCCAGCTTACGTAGCGGTTCAGACTGCCCCGGTATTCGGCCGTGTCGAGCACGTAATCGAACCGCATATAGTTCTCCGCCCCGGTCTGCTGGGCCAGTGCCTCGCATTCGGCCTCTGTGATCGGACTGCCGTCCCGGCGCACGACCACCAGACGTCCGTTTATGTGCTGGAAAATGTCGTTCGTCTCGTTTTCCAGGAACAGTTCCCCGCAGAAAGACGTGATGACGAACAGCCCCACGCCCGCGAGAATCATCAGGATGCACAAAAAAGCGGTCAGTTTGGGCATGGAGCGGAAGCGGGTCGAGCCCAGCGTCATGCCCTGCCGCAGCGTTTTCTTCAGCCCGGGCTTTTCGGTCTTTTCGCGCACCCCGTCCGACACCGGTTCGTACTTCCGGAGTATGCGGTCGTATTCCACCCCTCCGTCGTAAATCCGGATATGCCGGGTCGCAAACGGTTCGACTTCCCCGAAATCATGGGTCACCACCAGAACCAGTTTGTCGCGCGACACCTCATGCAAAAGCTCCATGATTTCCCGGGAGGAAACCGAATCCAGATTTCCGGTCGGCTCGTCGGCCAGGATGATGGGACTGTCCTTCGCCAGGGCCCGCGCGATGACGGTGCGCTGCTTCTGTCCGCCCGACAGTTTGGACCCGCGCTGCTTCAGATATTTCTCCAGCCCGACCCGGCGGAGCAGTTCGAGCGCCCTGTTTCTTCTCTCCTTCGGATTCTCTATGTGCATCAGGGCCAGTTCCACGTTCTCCAGAACCGTAAAACTGTCGACGATGTTGTAATCCTGAAAAATGAACGATACGTATTTCTGCCTGAATTCCTCCCAGTCGGCCTGAATGTAATGCGAGGTGGGTTCCCCTTCGATGTACAGTTCCCCTTCCTCGTAGGTGTCCATGCCCGAGATGACGTTGAGAAGCGTGGATTTGCCGCTTCCGGATTCACCTGTCACCGCGACAAATTCCCCCCGCTCGAATTCGAGGTTGACGCCCCGGATTCCCACGGAAATATTGGATTCCGAAACATAGATTTTCCCTATGTTCGCTAATTTCAAAAATGCCATATTCTACCTGATTTCCTGCTCTGTTTTATCTGAGTCGGACTTGCGACGGCTTAACCTGCCGTCGTGAAGACGATTTCATGGTTTCCGCCGCCGACCGATACATAGGCAAAACCGCCCTCGGTCTGCACCCCGGCCGCCTCGCCGTTGAGCGTAGCGCCCGTGACCTTCGCGCCGTCCGAAACCATCACCCGCACGTCCATGTTGGCCGGGATGGAAACCGAAACGGCAAACGAACCGCTGTCTTTGGTATAGGAAACGCTCACCTCGCCGCGCAGAGTCGGCACGGTCATGCCCGCGAAAGCGATCGTCCCGGGCTGCAGACGGATGTCCGCCCCGGCAAATCCCGCCTTGGTCGGACGGAGTCCGAACAGACCGTTGACGATGGCCGCTGCGGGTGCGCCGCCCCACGGATGCGACAGCGTCAGATTCTTCTTGACCACGTCGTTCCATGCCTCGGCGGAAAGCGTCGCTTCAAGGCTGGAAAGCATATAGGCCCACGTATGCGTATCTTCCGGGTTCACGTTGAGCATCAGCGCGTTTGCGATGTCCCCGTGTCCGGTCCTGTACAGACCTTCGAGCAGGAAGAAGGCTCCGTAGACCGAGCACTGCATCGTGCCGGCCCGTTCGATGGAAGCCGCCATCTTATCCGCCATGGCCGCGTCGGTATAAACGCCCGCGTAAAGCGCATAGGACGTCGCGTGCTGCCCGAAATGGGCGGACAGATTCCCGTTCTTCTTCATTCCGTCGCAGAACACGCCCTGACTTGAGTCGTACAGTTCTTCAATCATGCCCGCTTTGACCGTGTCGGCGTACGAGGCAAAAGCCCGGCTGTCGGCGTCCTGTCCGCAGGCCGCCGCCAGTTCGGAAAGGGCCCGGTAGGATTCGACCGCCAGCGCGTTGAAAGCGGTGTTGTATTCCACGTCCACGTCATATCCGAACCGCTCGCCCATCGGCCAGTCCACCAGCACGCAGTCGGTGGTGCTGGTCGGCTTGACGTCCATCCGGATAAGTCCCAGTTCCTCGTCCAGATTCTTGGTGAACTGGCACTCCTTCAGCTGAGAATAAATGCCCTTGATATAAGACAGATCCCCGGTCCGCAGATACAGATCCCGGGCCGCAATCGGCATAAACAGAACGTATTCCGCCGGCCAGGTCCTGTGCGTCAGAAGGTAGGAAATGGAATATTCCGAAACCGTATAGTCGTCCGAGAAAGCCGCCACAACCAATTGGTTGATGACCGCGTCCCCTTCATACGCCGTGCGTTCACGGGTCTGGGAGTCCACATACAGGCTCTGCGTCGTATATTTCGCGGTCGCCTTGGTCAGATTCCACAGACGGGTCAGAAAATTGCTGTCCGAGACAAAGGTCGAATCCCCGTCCTCAAAGTCCACGCGCAGCTCGATGCCGTATACGTCCTCGGGCGAAAGCGTGCCGTCCAGTCCTTCGATCTGCACATAGCGGTAGCAAAGCAGGTCGAAATTCTCGATGGTCTGCTCTCCCGCTTTCAGTTTCCAGTTTTCAAGATACACGTTCCCCGTGTTCATCTGATATTTGACCGTCCCGTCGTCTCTGTTGAGACGTTCGCCGAAGTACAGGGTGATTTCCTGCTCGCTCTGGCTGTTGATGTGCAGGCCGAAGCTTCCGACGATTTCCTGCCCCAGGTCGATGAAGTATCCCGTTTTCGTTTTGGTCAGGCTGGGCGTTTCTCTGATCCGGGCAATCCGGCGCACCGGCGAAGTGACAGCCGGCGCAAGGGTATACGACGCCTCCAGCGGCTTGACGGAAGTGGCACTGACCCATCCCGTCTCGTCAAACATCTCGTCCGCGAACCCGAGCGGGAACACGGTGGCATCGATGTTTTCCGCCAGGGCTTTGTAATAGTTGGTTCCCAGGGACTGAGCCGGACGGAAAGCCGAGTTGGCCGCCAATGTGAGCCACTTCTGCCCGTCCGAAGTGGAAAGAATTTCCTTTCCTTTGCCATCCCGGTCATAGAGTTTCAGGGAGACAAACAGCTGCTTGCCCGAAGGCGCATCGCAGAATACGGCCACCGTATTGTCCCCTCCACGGAGCAGTCCGGCCACGCCGTACGCGTCCACATACAGCACTTTGGCGTTGCCCTGTCCCTTGTCCTCGCGGGTCGGTCCGACGCCGAGGCAGGTTCCGTTCACATAAACCGTATAGACCTGCTGTCTGGCCGATTCGGGCGAGGAAGCCGTGATTTCCAGCACGGCGGAGCTCATGTACGCAAGGTCGCGCGCGCTGATTGCCGCGTGGCCGCGGAAAAAGGCAAACTGGTCGGCCGAAGGCACGACTGTTTCCGACGGGGTCTGCGCCTCAACCACGATGGCCGAAGCGTCGAAGAAGGATCCCGTGCTAATGGCCTTGGGCACCTGAAGCTTTCCGTCCGAAACCGTGCAGCGGTCAAAGGGCGAGCCCTGTATTTCAAAGTTCGATACGTAAAGAATTCCCTCGGGGTTTCCGTCCTGCATGCGGTTGTAAGCCGACATGGACAGAACCGTCCCGGATTCCTGTCCGCCCGTCCGGACGCCGAACGTTCCTTCGGTCAACCCGTACTGGCTCATATCCCGGTCGTCGATGACCTGGTACGCGCCGTTTTTGTCCTTGAGAGAGGTGATGACCCGCTCTCCCCTGACTTCAATCCGGGCGCTGGCCTCATCTCCGATTCCGAATCCCAGTGAGGACGGGATGGAAACCGTCGCGATAGCCGCGTTGCCCACGAATTTGCCGTCCTTGAAGACGTGAGGATACAGAGCGACGCTCTCCCCGGAGAGTTTGAACTGCCACATATAAAAATTGGAGGGATCCTTGGCCCGGACGATAAAGCCGAGGGCCGAAGTCTGGATGACAAACGTAGCGTCAAGGAAGTAATCCGTAAAATCCTCGGAATCCGGAGGGATGACGTCCCCTCCGGTCTTGGCGACCGAGGTCCAGACCGCCGGATACGTGTTCCGGGAGGATGCGGTGACAAACGGCATCGGCTCGGAGAAGGCGGACGTCTTTCCGTCCCGGGTTTTCACCGCAACCGACCAGGCGTATCCCTGCCCGTCCTTCAGTGCTCCGGCCAGACCCGGCGCAACCACCGAAACGGAATCCGGGGATTCGACCCAGTCCGAATCATAGACATATTTTTCCTGTTCCAAGGCTCTGCTGTCGGTTCCCACTACGATGCGGTAAGCCTTTTGCATGGCATCCGAGCCCATAAGGGGCACCTGCCAGGAAAAGCGGAGGCTGTCCCTTTCGACATTCCAGGCCTCTTTCAACAGATTGATTTTCAAACGTGAAGGCATATCGTTCTCATTCTCCTCTTCTCCCGTTTCGGTTTCGGTTTCGGTTTCACCCGGCACATCGGATCCCCGGTCTGACTCATCGCCCGGCTTTTCGGTTTCCCCGTCCCCGCCGGACTTCCCGCAGGACAGCATCACGCCCGCCATGAGAAGCAGCGCCAATGCCAGGCACAGTGCCTTGACAAACCACGCCGCCCGGCCGATTCCCGATTTCTTGCTCTCTTTCATCTCCTTGGTCTCCTTTCCGTCCTGCGCCCTTTCAGCCCGGCTCTGCCCGTTTTGAGCAGTTCTATGAGCCGGGTGGAAATTCTCCCGCGCCAAAGTGCGATTTCCTCCATCTCCTCCTCGTGAGAAAAATGAAGGCAGTAATAGCCATACAAATCGAACATTTTGTGGCTGACTTCCAGTTCGCTGACTCCTCCCTCGGCGCGCATGGTGCCTCCGAAGATGTTGCGGACTTTGCCCAGCGTCACTTTCTCTCCCGTTCTTTCGCAATCGAACAGGAACATCCACAAAGCAAACAGACTTTGGGACCGCTCGTCAAACGGCATGCAGATGAAACGGTAAATCAATTCTTTGTCGCCGGATTTCTGCTCCAGCATCTCGCACAGCTTCAGTTCCCTTTCCTTCCGCACCCGCGTAAAGCCCTCCTCCACGGGAATCTCGTCCCAGCGGCGGAGCAGGTCCGACAGCGAGGCCGGCAGGTCCAGAAGAATGGTCGGGAAATCCACATAGGCGCTCTCCACCGGTCTTTCATGCCCCCAGAAGGCATTCTTGACCACCATCAAATCGTCCGCGGAGATGCAGGCGACCCGCCCCACGGGATATTGCCCGAAGCGACCGGCCCGGCCGGAAATCTGTTTGACTTCCTCCACCCGCAGGTCGCGCTGCGTGACCCCGTCGTATTTTTCGGAGGTCAGAAAGACGATGCGCCGGATGGGCAGATTGAGTCCCATCCCAATAGCGTCCGTCGCGATGATGATCTGTGTCTCACCGCTTTGAAAGCGGCGCGCCTCGTTTTCCCGCACGTCATACGGAAGATCTCCGTAGATCAGGCTGGCCCGCTGATACTTGGCCAGCGCTTCTTTGGCCGCGTACAGATCCCGTTTGGAAAACACGACGCAGGCGTCACCCTGGCGGATCTCGCGCGGGAAGTGCACGATTTCCTCCTCGAGTTCCAGGGGCACGAGCCGTTCATGCTCGACGATTTCATAGGTATCCCCGCATGCCTCGATCATGAAGACCAGCTTATCCCTGGCCGCAGGCGCAGCACACACATGAATCAGGGGGGAATAGGCCCCGAGCACCGCTGCCGTCCAGCCTGCGCCGCGACTCTGGTCCTCGAGCATCTGCGCCTCGTCGATCACCACCACGTCGTAATACTGGGTCGGATTGAACATCTCCACGGTCGAAGCCTGATGACGGGCTCCGGGCACTTCCCTGTATTCCTCCCCGGTCCGCAAAGAACAGGGGCAGCACTGGTCGTTCAGATAGGCGAACTGCTCATAGGCCAGAAGACGGAGCGGTCCGAGATACAGACCGCTTTCGGCCCGTCCGAGCGCCCCGATGGCGTCATGGGTCTTGCCGGAGTTGGTAGGCCCCAGATGGAGGACAAAATGCCTCCGGATGGAGCGTGCGTGCGGATACAGATCGATCACCTTTTCCGGAATCTTCTCCAGAATCCGGCTGTTCAGGTTCTTTTCCTTCTCCACCCGGTCCAGAACGGCCGCCGCCTTTTTCGGAGCCCTCGTCAGCTTTATGAAAAGATCGATGAGCCGGGCCTGGTCCACCGTCTGCAGAAAGAGCGTTTTGGTCGCCTCCTCAAATGCCTCGTCCGGTGCAAATCCTTCCCATTCCGAATTGCGGAACAGCCATTCCGTCGGATCCTCCCGGTTGGCACGGAGCCAGATGTCCCGGTAGACCTTCTTCAGATGCAGGTGCGGCTTTACTCTCGAATAAAACAGGTCGGGCTTGTCCCGCAGGAGCAGCAGCAGAAACAGTTCTTTTGAATCCGGATCCATCCGCACATTCCAGTATTTCTGATACAGTCCGGGCGGAACCAGCCCGAAAAGAAAATTCCTTTGCCTTGCCTGGCTCAGGAAGGGTTGAATCACCCGGGTTCGGATCTCCTCGGTCCGCCCGGCACAGTCCGCCTGCGCGGACAGGTCCGCATACCGCTCCTTAAGATAGGTCTGCCCTGCCCGAAGCAATGCCTTGTATGCCTCTTTCGAGGTCTTGTCGCGACTGGATTTTCCGCCTGCTGCAGTCTCCAGGTCCTGCGGACTCATTCCGAGCGTCTGCGTGCAATAAACAAAAAAGAGTTCCAGCGTCCTGCAAAACGGCTTTGTTTCGGCCAGACGGCCGGGCGTCCGGTCTGCCATATTCCTCAGGTTGGGTTTCAGTTTCAAGGCTCTCACAACCGCACAGGCAAAATCAAGTTGCTCCTTCGGTCCGAAATCTGTCCCCTCCGGTTCAAAAAAGAGAACCTCTTCCGCGTCCTTTTCGTTCCCGTCCGGCTTCTGTTTGTCCGATTTCATATATCTCCTGTCCCGGTCGGCTGTCTGCCGACCGGATTTATGAATCTATCTGATAATCTATTATAATTTATTTGCCATATAAGTCAAGCAAAACCTGCCGCTTACGCAAAAAAGGCGGCGAAAAAGCCCCTGCCATAATGGCAGGGGCAAGCCTTCTTTGCCGGATTCCGTCCGGCTTTTACAGTTGATTCTGCGTCTCCGTATACGGGAGAAGCGCGATTTCCAGATTGCCGTTTTTGGTACGCAATTCGTCGATGAACGCCTTTTCCTCGCTCGGATCCTTGAGCTGGACCTTGAAGGAAAGCCGGAACATGCTGCCCATTCCGGTGGTCTTCACGCCGGCGTTTTCGACCTTCTTCAGGTAATGGGCGAAGATCTCGTCAAACGTACCGCTGTATTCCAGGGATTCCGGAATGGTAATGCGCAGCAGCTGGTCTGCCGCCATCTTCCGGTGTTCGAACAGGGGCACGAAACTCAACGCCAGGAAGAGCACCGACAGCGCGAGCAGAATGACAATCCCGTATCCGATGTATCCCATTCCGAACGCGATTCCCGAACCCATCGCCACCAGAATGGCGGCGATTTCATCCGCGCTTCCCTGTGCCGAGCGGAAACGGATCAGGCTGAACGCGCCGCCGATGGCGACGCCGGCTCCGATGTTCCCGTTGACGAACGTGATGACCGCAGCCACCACAAACGGTATCAGGGCGGTCACGATGAAGAAACGCTTGGTCGAACGGATGCGGAAGCTCATGATCCAGGCATACAGAAATCCGGCAACAAGCGCGACCGCCGCCATGATAAAGAACTGGGCCGGTGTTACCGTAGAGGAATAAATGGAATCAAACATATTCAGTGTTCTCCTTGTTCAGTCAGAGTTTTGGATTTTCCGGAGCTGCTGCCGGTAGGCTTCCCCGTATTTGGAAAAGCTGCCCTTGCGGATGTTTCCCGCCGAAAGGATTTCGGTCAGCCACAAGGGCATCGCCTGCTGCACTTTGACTTCCAGAATGGTCCATCCCGGAGGCAAAAGGGAGATGCCTTCCATGGAATGGGACAGGGTCAGCTGCTCGCTTCGATAGCGGGGATTCTCGTCGATGGTCAGTCTGAGGTCTCCGCCGGGCTCGAAATAGGCCACTCGGTCGTAGATAATCAGGCAGGCGGGCACCAGGGTCTTGTAATAATCCCGGAACGTCTTGATTTCGCTGTTGATCTGCCCGCCGTCGCAAATGTCGCCGTCGCCCGAAAAGAATTTTTCAACCAGCGGAATGGTGGTCTGCACACGGCGTTTGTACACGATGCCGTAAGCCTTCCGCTTCAGTTCCAGGAACACCGGCGAGGTGTCGGTCGCGATTCCGTAGGAGCGGAGTCGGATCTTCTCTTTGAAGAGCGGTTTTTCCAAACTGGTCCGGATCAGCCGGTAGGTCGGCGTGTCGTAGTACAGCGAGGCGATGGACGTCTTTCCGTACTGGTCCACCTCCATATGACCCCTGAGCCGGTTCCTGAGATATTCGGTCTGTTCGCCGCTCAGCAGGTATTTCAATTCATAGCGCTGCATGACCGTTATTGCCATCTTGTCACCTCCGGCGTCACAGGCGGATGCGAAGGATAAACTCTCCGCCCGAAACTTCGGCCCCGGCGCGTCCGTTGTGCGCAAGCACGATTCCCTTCACATACGAAAGCCCGATTCCCGCATGGTCCTCTTTGCCGTTTTCCAGTTTGGTAAAGCGGTCGAAGACCTGTTTCACCTCCCCGTCGGGCAAATCCGCGTCGTTTCTTGCTTCGAGCAGGATGTATCCCTTCTCCCGGCACAGCCGGACAGCGGCGCGGCTCTTTGCGTACAGTTTTATGTTCTGGAGCACTTCCTCGATCATCCGGCTCATTCCTCCCGGATCCGCCTCCAGTTTCAGTTCCGGTTCGATTTCCGTCTCAAATGCAATTCCTGCCGACTGAAGTTCCGGCGCTTCGCGGTCGGCCGCCGCGCAAAGGTATTCGGAAAGCGGTACCTCTTCGCGGTCCATCCGGCTTTCGTCGAAAATTCCGACCGTTCCCAGTTTTTCAATCAGCCCGTTCATCTTTTCGATCTGCCGGCGGTTGGAGCGGCTCCGGTCATCCGGGCCGTTCTCCCGTTCGGTCAGTTCCGTGTTTGCGTACAGAATGGTCAGAGGCTGCCTGAACTGCCGGTTGACGCTCAGAATGAATTGCTTCTGCTTGCGGTCGGTCTCCTCCAGCGGCGCGTAGATCATCCGCCCGATGACCCGCAAAAGGAGCCACACGGACACCAGGACCAGCGCCTCACCGACCAGAGAGATTACAAGGATCCGAAAAGATGGCAGCAGTTCCCGTCCCTGGTCGATGACCGTTACGTACGTTTTGTCATTCATCCGATAAACCCGGTAGCGGTACGTGCCGCGCGTCCACCCCGTACTCTCCTTTTTCAACCCGGAGGCCCAGTCCAGGGCCTCCTCCTGCGTCACGGCCGAGATTCTGAATTCTTCCATGACAGCCTCGCCCCCGTCGGGAAAAGACACGGTAAAGTAGCGCAGGGACGCGTTCATTTCAGGAGAATCCGGGCCCATCGGGCCCATCCTTCCCATCCGGAATCCCGGTTCTCCGGGCTGTTCCGTTCCGCTGCCCGGGGCAAAAGCCCCCTGACGCCCCGCGATATTTCCGGTCAGTTCGTCTGCGTCGTGAGCCGCCATGGTAAAGTTCAGCCCGTTGATGACCGCAAGAAGCACGGTCAGCAGAATGAATAGGCCCGCAATTGCCAGAAGCCGGAATTTCTTTTGTGCTTTATCCATGATTCGCCACCAGTTGAAATCCTTTCTGTCCTGTGTACCGAAAAGTCTGATCGGCGCCTGCCCTTGCCAGTTTCCCGTTGAGGGCCGCGATCAGAACCCCGTCTTCCTTCCCGATTTCCCGCCCACGGAGATAATCCGTAAGAAGCCGGATCTCCCCCAGAGTCAGGCCGGGGCCCGACTCGAAGCAAAAGCCGGAAAGATCCACGGGAAGTCCCGCAAAGACCGGCTTTTCCCGGGATTCCGCACACCTTCTCAAGTCCGACACCAGCGTCTCCAGCTGCTGCGGCGTAAAGGGATGCGCCAGGAAAACACTCGGAAGCGGTTCCTGCGTCAGCATGCGGACCGATGCGGGTTCGTCCGTCAGAACAAAGAGAGGAATCCCTTTCCGACGGACCTGCTCAATGAGTTCCGCGTTTTCAATCCGGGGCAGATTCCGGTCCAGGATCACAAGATCAAACGTTTCCCGGAACAGCAAATCCAGAACCTGTGTTCCGTCGAACGCCGTGACCGTCTGCCCCAGATCCTGCTCCAGGATGTCCCGGTAACTGGCATTCAGATCCCGGTCTGCCGTTGCAAATAAGATGCGCATATGCATTCTCCCGACGTCAGGCGCTCACCGTCGTATCGCTGTAGACGTAGGTTCTTCCGTACGAATACGCGTTGGTGAAGGTGTAGGTGGTCCCTCCGATGTTCACCGTATGGCTGCCGGACGAATGCAGATTGAGCGAGGAGGACTTTACGCTCCCCGACGTGCTGACCCGGCCGTACCCGAGAACCACCAGCGTGCCGCCCGAGACCGAAACCGTTCTGTCGGCGTCAATGGCAGCCGCCATTTCGCTGCTCGGACCTCTGGTAATGACGATGCCGCCGGTCTGCGTGTAGCTTCCGTTGCTGTCAATGCCGTCCGTATCTCCGCTCGGGGAAACCGTAACGTCCAGATAGCCTCCTGTCACGTTGACGGAAGGAGTCGCAATGCCGCTGCAGGCATTGACTCCGTCGTCGTTGCCCGCCACATACGTCACACCGCCCGAGATGTTGATCGTGTTGGCTTCCAGGCCTTCATACGAACTGTCGATGGTAATGGTTCCGCCCGAAATGTTCAGAACGGAATCCGCGTGTATGGCGTCCGCTCCGCTCACCTGCTGCTGACCGCCCCAGCCGCCGGGTCCCTGACGGCCGCCGGCCGTCTTGTTCGCGGGAGAGTAAACGCTGATGCTGGTTGTGCCGCCCAGGATATGGATGGTTCCCGCGCCCTTGGTTCCGTCGGTGAAAGACGTACCGTAATCCGCGTGCAGACCGTCGTCGTACGTTTTGAGCACGACAGAACCGCTGCGCACGTTCAGTTCGTTCTGCACCTTGATTCCCTTATAGGAAGTAGTGGATGCGCCCGAAGCGGTATATCCGCTATAGGATCCGGTATAAACGGTCAGAGTGGGAGCCGCCTGTGCGTCCTCTCCAGTGGTCATTTCAAAATCGTGTGCCGCCTGAATGCCGTCGCCGGCCGCGTAGACCGTCACGGATCCGCCCAGGATGGCAATGTCGCCGCGGGTTTCTCCGGTCTTGTTCGCGTCCGTATTCTGCGTCTTGATCCCGTCGCCCTGCGTCGAGATGGCCACGACGGACCCGCTTTTGACGGTCACGGAATCATTTCCCTTGAGCGCGTTGTTGCAGGCCGTGACCTTCAAAGAAAGGTTCTGCACGGTCAGGTCCTTGGTTGTATGAATGCCGTTGTTGTAAGCGGCCTCGACCACCAACGTCCCCGAGCCCTTGATCTTCAGGTCGCACTTGGCGTAAATGGCGCCCTCGCCCTGAGTTTCATCGTCTGTCTTTTTGACCGTCCGCGTGTCGCGAATCACATTCTCCGTTCCTTTTTTGGCCGAGATGTCCAAACTCGAAGCGGACAACGCCTTGATGGGAGAATCCGTCCCGCAGATAAGGGTAACGCCGTTCAATTCGATGACAACGTCGTCCTCTTCGCCTGCCTCCACCAGAATCTGACCTTCCAGAAGACCGGAAAGCGTATAGGTCCCGGCGGATTCAATCGTAATCAACGAATCAGTCCGGCTGAAGACACCGTCTTCGCTGGAAATAGAAAAAGCATCCGTACTTTCCTGTGCCGATATATCCGCATCCGTTACCGCCTCCTCAACGACCGTGGTCTCGGTCTCAGAAACGGCCTGCGTTTCCGAACTTGTGTCCGCCCCCGTTCGGGTCGTCTCCCTGTTCGTTCCCGCTGTTCCGCAGGAAGCCAGCGCCAACAAAACCGCCCATGCCAAAATCAAAGCCAATACTTTTTTCATATTACTCACCTCGTCTCTTGAATTCATCCGGCCCGCAAGTCAAGCAAAGCCCCGGCACAGAGAAAAATCCTCCCCTGTACATCTACCATTGTACGGGGGAGGATTGAAGAAAGATTGAAACTTTTAAATTTTTTTCAAAGGCATCGAAAAAGTGAACGTAAGGCTTCCCTGACGGAAGTCCGCCCGGATGGTTCCGCCATGTGCAAGAGCCACCGCTTTCGCTATGGAAAGGCCGAGCCCGTAATGGGACCCCTGATCCGTCCGGGCCTCTTCCGCTCTGTAAAACCGGTCAAACAGATGGCCCAGCTGCTCCTCGGTCATGGCCGGGGCTTCGTTGGAAACCGAAAGACAGGCCATGTGCTTATCCTTTTTCAGGGACAACTGGATCTGCTCACCCGTTCCGTGCTCGAGCGCGTTGTCGAGCAAAATGGACACCAGCTGCCGGAGCTGATTGGCATTGCCCGTGACAAACAGGTCCGGGGTTACGTCGGCCTGAACGGTTTTCCCCTTTTCAAAAGCCAGGGATTCGAACGGAAGGACTTCCCCGCCGACCAGTTTGGAAAAGTCCAGTTCCTCCCGGGGCATCTCCCGGTTTTCCGCCCTGGAAAGAACCAGAAGCTGACGGACCAGTTCGGACATCCGTTCGTTTTCATACTCGATATTGTCCAGCCATTCGCTGTTTCCGAATTGCCGGGTCAGAAGCTCGGTGTTGGCCGAAATAACGGCAATCGGAGTTTTCAGTTCGTGTCCCGCGTCCGAAACGAACTGCTTTTGTCTGCGGTCGTTTTCCTCTAGCGGAGCGACAATTCCGCGTGCCACGAAAAACGCCACCACGGCAAGAATCACCATGGCCAGGGAGCCGATTACGAGCATCTGGATGACCAGCGCCGACTGAGTATCGTCCGTGATGGTTCCGTCAAGCATGGCCACAAGCGTATAGTCGGAACGCTTCTCAACCAGGTACAGCAGATTGCCCGTTTTTCCGCTCTTCTTTCCGCTTTGCAGGATGGAATCCGCCATGCCGATCAGATCCGCCTCGCTTTGCAGCGCATTGTTTCCGTTGTCGACCGTCAGAACATTCCCGTCGGGGTCATACGCGACCGAATAGAACGTAGACAGGTGAAACCGGGGTTCATCCCGGTCCCGCCACCCTTCTTCCTGAGGACCGAATCCCTGATCCGGTTTTGGATCCGGCTGCTTCTCTTGATCAAACTGAGGAAGAGGCTGCCGGTCCGGGGAATACTGCTCCACATACGTGCGCAGCAGCTTCTCATTTTCTCTCCGGTTCACATGCCGGTTGGAGAGATAAATCGTCAGCAGCGTCACCAGCATCAGGATCAGAAGAGAGAAAACGACTGCGAAAACGATTTTGCGTTTGGTTTTACGGAACATCCCTGCACCTCAATTCATACCCGAGCCCCCGGATGGCCTTGATCTCGCACCGTGTGCCGATATACGCCAGTTTCTTCCGGGCAAAGGACATATACACTTCCACATTGTTGTATTCGGCGTCGTTTTCGTATCCCCAGATTTTCAGAGCAATCTGTTCCCGGGACAGCACGCGACCCTGATTGGAAATCAGATACTCCAGAATGCGGAGTTCCTTCTCTCCCAATCTGACGCTCTGCCCGTTGTCGCATCTCAGCGTCGCGGTCTTCACGTCCAGGGACAGATCTTCAAACTTCAGACTTCCGTCGTTGGTCGGAATTCCTCTCCTCCCCAGCGCACGCAGACGTGCCAGCAGTTCTTTTGTCATAAAGGGCTTGGTCAGATAATCATCCGCTCCGCTGTCCAACCCTTCCACCTTGTCATCCAGTTCACTCTTGGCAGTCAACATCAGAATCGGAGTCTTCACTCCGGATGCTCTAGCTCTTCTGGCCACGGTGTATCCGTTCAATCCGGGCATCATAACGTCCAGGACAGCCAGGTCATAAAGGCCGCTTTCCAATTCGGTCAGTGCGTCTTCCCCGTTCTCAACCGAGGTAACCTCATAGTTTTCCTGTCGGAGAATCTCGCAAAGGGCCCGGTTCATTCTTTTTTCATCTTCGGCCAACAACAATTTCATATCCTTGCCCCTCCTTTTCCTCCATCTTACATACCAAGATTGAAAACAGATTGAAACCATCGGTCCTTCCAACTGCTTCTTCCCCGCCTTTGCACAAAAGCGGAATCATGGCACACAAAACCCGTAAAAAGGTTTTTTTTCTTCTCAGATCAACTGCTGTTCGTTGATCATAAGTTTGAACTGAAGGCCGAGTTTTTCAGCCGCCTTACGGCAGAGGATCATCCGCTGCAGGAAGATTTCGAAATAGTCCATCACAGAGCCGTAGTGCGTGTCAACGGCGAGTTTCAATTTGATGATCGTATGGGCCGAGTTGATCTTGAGTTCGGCTTTTGTAACAGAATAATTGACGCGGTCGTGAATATCAAAAGTGGATTCATCACTGTTTCTGACACGGTTGCGCCGGACATCACTTTTGTCCGCGAGGATCAACG
This sequence comes from Clostridia bacterium, assembly GCA_017455185.1. Lineage (GTDB taxonomy): Bacteria > Bacillota > Clostridia > Oscillospirales > CAG-272 > RUG14240. The sequence continues at coordinate 2,873 of JAFTBN010000025.1, read as the reverse complement.
CAGCAGCAAGCGGGCTGACCGGAACGCCGCTTCCTTCATCGTGGTTGCCTATCGCAGAAACGATCAGGCCGATCTCTTCCGGCGGGAAATCCAGATGATCCAGAATTCTGAACGCCATCATTGCTCCGGATTGACTGTGATCGACTCGATTGATGAGGTTGCCGATATCATGCAGATACCCGGCTATCTTAACAAGTTCAATCATCCTCTCATCGTAACCGAGTGTTCTCAAAATGTATCCGGCTTTTTCCGCCACAAGCGTACAGTGCGCAAAGCTGTGTTCGGTATATCCAAGTGTAGATAGCGCAAGATCCGCCTGCCGGATATAGGTGTTGACTACCTCGTTTTTCTTAATCGCCTCATACGACAAGTCTTTGTTTTTCTGAATGCCTTCTTCCATTGTCTGTTTCATAAAATCACCTTTTTCTCAATTATTCTTATTGTACTTTCTCCCCTTTCAGAAGCACAACAATCATCACTTCCACTTCTACCTTCTCCCAGACAAATATTCAATCTTGGCGAATTATTGTAAGAAGCACCTTGACGCACAAACCAGGAAAGCGACTATTCGGTTTGAGACGACTCCAGGATTGCAAGCACAGGTAGACCGGAAAGAAGACTTGACCCTTCACACAAGAAGTGGAGAGGCAATCACGATCTGCTGTCTCATTTCATTTCTTGAAAAGCCTACATTATACAATGGAAAGAGCCCCGAAATGAAACACGACAATCATTTCAAAACCTTCCACTGACCGGTCTTCTTAGATCCTTTGCGGAGAATATATCCCTTCTCAACAAGTGAGCTCAGATATCTTTCTACCGTTTTAACACTTTTTCCTATTTTCGCGGCTATTTCAACCTGCAGTATCTTCGGGTTTTTCAAAACCTGTTCGAGTATCTCTTCTTCACATGGTTTTAATCCGTCATTTATTCCGACATTTATTCCGACATTTATTCCGACATTTCCGGCCTTAACAACATCTTCGTTGAACGGAATTGTAACCATAATGTAGTTGTCAGTAATGTCAAAAACATCGGTCCCGTATTTTTCGGTTATGGTCGGGACCCCGTGTCCGGCGTGCTCGACAATATCCAAATCAGAGAATATCTTCATAAGTTTAAGGTTGCGCGGACGGCTTATTCCGCGAAAGAACTCTTCTTTTGTCAGATTGTTTGGAAGTCCTCCGTGAGAAATTATTTCCATTCTGTCGGAATAGAACAAAACCTGAGGCTCGCTTATCGTCCAGTCATTATGTACGATGGCGTTTATTATGGCTTCGTTTACGCTGTTGAAATCGTAAAGATAGGTGTCCTTTCTCGGCCTGACCGAAGTGTCGGAAACACAGATGTTTTCAGATGATATCCGGTTCATAAGCTGCTCGTACGCAAAAAGCAATGAACGTTTGCCAAAATCCGTTCTCTGAGAGATTGCCGCCTTGTTTTTGCCGTTGAATTTCACAAAAATAAGGGAATAACGGTTATTGTCTGAAAGCAACTCTCCCATGAGATTGTATCTTCCGTCTGATGTAACAAGGTAAAGATTTGTTTCAAAACTGTTGTCGTTAAGTCTGTATCCCTTGTCGAGGTAATACTGTTTAAAGGAATGAAACGACAGCACGGGAAGATTTGTCGGTGCCTCAACGATAAGATCGTTCAGAATAAACCTTTGTTTATACCGCGACGCAATCTGCTCCTCGGTCATTGATTTGCAGGTCGTTCCGACACGCAAAAGACATCCCGAAGTAGAATAGCCGTACTTTTTTATACAATACAACGGTTTGATTCCCTTGTCAACCGATACAAATATAAGGAGTTTGCCGTTTTCGGCAATGATTTTTGTATCGACCATATCCGCGGCGGGCGGCTCTATCTGGTCTGTAATGACGTCGGCGATCTTTCTCAATGTTTCATCGATATTATCCACGCCAACGGCTTCTCCATTATCGTTTACACCTATTATTATCTTACCGCCGTTTGTATTTAGAAACGCGACGCTCTCTTTTACAAATTTGTCATTGAACTTTTCCTTCAGTTCAACGTCACCGGTCTCAAAAAAAGTCACGTCAATCACCTCCAGCACTATCATGCAGCAAACACGACAAAATGTCAATATAAACCGTCATATTATTGTCGGCTACCTGAAAAATGAGACAGCCCGGTACGAAAATGGGTGCAAAAACCTTTTCCTCATAAGATGTTCGTGGGGACACATTTGGGCAGGCGGGTTGATTCGCCTGCCCGTTGTGTCTATTAAGTTATTGTTGAGGGATGTCGATTGCTCCGACAAAGTTATAAATGATTTTGATGGTTCGGTCGCCTTTTCTGCTGTACTTCTCTTTCTCTCCGATCTCGATTCGGTCGATGAATGAAAACAGGATTTCGGGCGTCAGTTCTTCCACGTCGATGTAATACCGCATCATCCGGATGAAGTTTTCAAGGTCTTCGTTGTCCTGCGCGACGTCGTTGATACTCTTTTCCAATGCCGCGATCCGCTCCACGATTGCCGCTTGCTCTTTCTCATAGGAACAGGCGAGTTGGTCGTATCGCTCCTGCGTTATTCTTCCGAGCGCACAGTCCTCGTACAGTTTCCGTATGATTAGGTCAACTTCCGTCTTTCGTGCGTTGGCTTTTGTCAACTCCGTTTTCGCTTGCGCTGTCAGTCTCAATTTTTCTTTCTGCGAGCAGTTCAGATAGTTTTCGATAAACTCCTGTTCGTGATTGGAAACGTACGCGCTGACTTTTCGCAGGTCGTTCAGAATGATTTTCTCCAACAGGTCTATCCGTATTCTGTGTGCCGTACACATATTTTGTTTTTTCTTCCGATAGGATGAACAACAAAGCGAATCTTGGTCATGACTGTGTGTGCTGTGATG
>JAFTBN010000024.1 GCA_017455185.1 Clostridia bacterium | reverse complement strand
TACTTTGCAACGTATACCTTTGAAAACGGAGACGCCGCGTACGAGATTGCGGAAGCCGTTATGGTGATGGCGCACGATTCTGCCGGCATGACGGTTGTGGATGAGCGGGACGGATAAAAGCAGCCGCCCGGATGGAACAGAGATACAAAGGCCCCTTGAGCAGTCTGAAGCTGTCATGGGCCTTTGTTTTTTCGGTTCTGTCCTGCCAGACCGGGGCCGGAGCCGGAATCCGGGTACACGATTGACAAAAAAAGACAAAAGGAATATAATGCACCTATCTTTTTAGGGAGTTGCAGAAAATGTCTGAACTGATTATTCCGAAAGGCTATCGTACACCTTTGGATGAATACGATATGCAGAGCGCCATCGATTTTGTCAAAGAGAAATTTCAAAAGGGGATTTGCGCCAATCTGAACCTGAAACGGGTTTCCGCCCCACTGATCGTGACCGAGACTTCGGGCCTGAACGACAACCTGAACGGATACGAGCGTCCGGTTACGTTTGATATTCCCGCCATCGGCGCCGACGCGCAGGTGGTGCATTCTCTTGCAAAGTGGAAACGTCTGGCGCTGAAAAAATACGGTTTCCATATCGGGGAGGGCGTATGCACGGATATGAACGCCATCCGCCGGGATGAGGAACTGGACAATCTCCATTCGGTCTATGTCGACCAGTGGGACTGGGAAAAAATCATCGTACGGGAAAACCGCAATCTTCCTTTCCTTCAGCTGATTGTCAAGGCGGTTGTCCGGACCATCGTGGACGTTTGTGACCAGCTGCATGTAAAATTTCCTCAGCTGAAGAGCGAATTGTCCAGCGAAGTGTTCTTTATTAGGGCACAGGAAGCGGAAGACCTGTATCCGGACCTGACGCCAGAGGAACGCGAGAACGTACTCGCCAAAGAGCATAAGACCATCTGCATCATGCAGATCGGGGACAAACTTCGCTCGGGTATCCCGCACAGCGGGCGAGCTCCCGACTACGATGACTGGCAGCTGAACTGCGATATCCTGTTCTGGTCCCCGGTGCTGCAGCGTGCCGTGGAGGTTTCCTCCATGGGCATCCGGGTGGACGAGGAGTCCATGGCTCGTCAGCTGAAGGAGGCCGGATGCGAGGAGAGGAGAAATCTTCCGTTCCACAGGATGCTTCTGGGCGGAGAACTTCCTCTGACCATAGGCGGAGGAATCGGACAGTCCCGGCTCTGCCTTCTGATGCTGGGATGCGCGCATATCGGAGAGGTTCAGGTCAGTCTGTGGGATCCTGAAGTCGTACGCCGCTGTGCGGAAAACGGAATCCGGATTCTTTGACGTGATTCGCGGAGCCGTTCTGGCGGACGGGAAAGGATGGAAAAGATGCACTTTACCAAAATGCAGGGCCTTGGAAACGATTATCTGTATGTATACGGGGAAGTGCCCGGGCAGGTGGAGGAGTTGTGCCGCAGGCTGTCGGACCGTCATTTTGGGGCGGGTTCGGACGGCATGATCTTTATTTCTCCCTCGGACAAGGCGGATTTTCGCATGAGAATTTTCAACGCGGACGGAAGCGAGGCGCGTATGTGCGGCAACGGCATCCGGTGCGTGGGAAAGTATGTGTACGAAAAGGGATATACGCAAAAGACCGAATTAAACATCGAGACTTTGTCCGGAATCCGCAATCTGAGCCTGATTCTTCGGGAAGAACGAGTGGAGGCCGTGGAGGTCGATATGGGACAGACGCGTGCCGACGAGCCTCTTTTGGTTCGTCTGGACGGCTCCGAATTACAGGGAATTCCGGTTTCGGTCGGAAATCCGCACATCGTTTTCTTTGTTCCGGATATCGGACAGGTACCGCTCGAAGTCTGGGGGCCTCAGGTGGAAAAACACCGGATGTTTCCCGGGGGAATCAACGCCGAGTTTGTACAGGTGCTGAGCGAAAGGAAACTGAGGATGAGGGTCTGGGAACGCGGAAGCGGAATTACGATGGCCTGCGGAACCGGCGCCTGCGCCGCGGCAGCCGCGGCTGTCAAGGCCGGGTATTGCGCCGCCGGGCAGCCCGTAAAGGTTGAGCTGGACGGGGGTGAACTCGGGATTTCGGTGGACGGGCAGGGAAATGCCCGCATGACGGGTCCCGCAGAATTTGTGTATGAAGGGGAAACGGTCTGAGTTTTGTCACCGGACAAGGGAAGTAACCTTTCAAACAGGGCATCCAGCCTGGCTGGATTCAATAGAGCCGCAGACACGGAATGGTCTGCGGCTCTATTGTATCAGGGAGGGAATCCGTATGTCTGAGGAATGTGTGGCAAGCCGGGCAACCGATGGACATGACGCACTTTCTGAATCACCGGAACAGCCCCGGAAACCTTGCTGTAAAAGGCTTCCGGGGCTGTTTTTCATTGCCATCTGTAAAAAATGGGACTCAGTCCTTTTCCTGCGCCTGACGCGCCTGAGACATAACCAGTTTGTAATAAATGCCTTTGGATTGCAGCAGTTCGAGATGCGTTCCGAACTCCGCCACTTTCCCGTGGTCAAGGACCAGAATGCGGTCTGCGTTGCGAAGGGTGGAAAGACGGTGTGCAATCACAAGGGTTGTGCGTCCGTGCGCGACCCGGTCGATGGCGTCCTGGATCAGTTTCTCGGTTTCGGTGTCCAGGGCTGCGGTTGCTTCGTCCAGAATCAGAAGGGCCGGGTCGTGAATCAGGGCTCGGGCAATGGCAATCCGCTGGCGCTCGCCTCCGGAAAGGGAATAGCCCTTTTCACCGACCATGGAATTGTATCCTTCGGGCAGCCGCATGATAAAGTCGTGGGCATTGGCCAGTTTTGCCGCCCGGATGACTTCTTCGTTTGTGGCCTGCGGCATCGCGTATTTCAGATTGTCCCGCACAGACCCCGAGAACAGGTGCGTTTCCTGAAGGACGACGCCCATCTGGGTTCTCAGGCTGTCCTGGGAGATTTCCCGTATGTCTTTTCCGTCCATATAGATGGCGCCCTGCGTCACGTCATACAGACGCATGATCAGGTTGATCAGGGTGGTCTTGCCGCAGCCGGAATGGCCGACAATTCCAATCATTTCCCCCTTCTTGATGTCAACGTTGATGTGTTTGAGAATGGGGTGATAACTGAAATAGCCGAACGTGACGTTGCGAATGCTGATTTCTCCCTTCAGCTTGACATGGTCGGCGGCCGGAGCGTCGTAAATCTCGGGTTCTTCCTCCAATATTTCCAGGATTTTGCCCAGGGATGTGGAGAAGGCCGAAATGGAACGGGGGATGACCGTAATCTGCAGAATCGGTTCGTAGATGATGGAGGCGTAGGTGTTGAACTGGTTGAGTTCGCCGATGGTCATCGTTCCGCCGAATACCCACAGGTTTCCGAACAGCAGAATCAGGTAATTGCCGAAGCGGAGCAGAAAACCGAACAGGGGGAAGACCGTGTCAAACAGGGACGCGTTGCTTTCCTCCTGGCGGGCCTGCTTCGTGGTATTGGCCTTGAAGTCCCGGACCGCTTTTTCTTCGTTTCCGTAGGATTTGACGACCCGGATTCCGTCCAGCGTGTCCTGCAGGTGGGTGTCGGTCCGGCGGGTCAGGATCCAGGCGCGCACATTGCGCCGGTTGACGGTTTTCCGGAACAGAATGATACCGGTCAGGGCAAAGGGAATCGGAATGAAGACGAACAGACTCATCAGCGGGCTCATGACCAGCAAAATGACCAGCGCAAACACAAAGGAGAACAGCATGGACAGGTAGCTGGGAAGCAGGTTGGTGATGAAGTTCTGTACAACGGCCACGTCGTTGTTGATCCGGCCCATCAGGTCGCCGGTGGATTTCTTCTGAACGGAAGACAGGGACAGGGTCTGAATCTTTTCAAACAGGACCGAGCGGAGCATCAGGGTGAACCGGTTGGCCGAGGTGGCGGATATCCGCGACTGGACGACGCCGACCGCGCGCTGGATCAGGTCGATGCTGACAATGGCGACGATGATCAGGATGAAGGAGCGGATGGAGGTCGGGTCGTCGTTCTGCGGGATGATGTATTCGTCGATGGCGACTCTCTGAATGGCCGGGACGACGAAGCGGAAGACCAGGGAGAGCAGGGCGACGCCCAGGGGGAAGAACATCAAAAGACGGAGTCCGCGGGTCATGCCCCACAGCTTTTTGTAGATTTTCTTTTTGTCCTGGCAGAAGGGGCAGATGGTCGTGTGCTGCACGAACGGGCGGCCGCATTTCGGGCAGAACCGTTCGGGCTCCTCGCTGGTCAGGATGGTTTCGTCGTGTTCTTCCACGATTGCCTGGAAGGAGGTGAGCACGACGGAATACCGGGGCAGATTCCGCCCCGAATTGAACAGGCAGAGGCAATGGCTTTTCCCGTCCACATGGGCATACAGCCCGCTGCAGCCGAACATCTGCTCGATGGTGAATTCGCTCATGCGGGACACGTCCCAGGTGTTGAGCAGAAGACCTTCGAGCACTTTGTAGATGTGCCGGTTGGTAAAGAGCATATACCCTTTGACGATCATGCCTTCGAGATAGTTGAAAGGCAGACAGTACATGCGTTTTTCGCCGGGTTCCGGGGCCGGAATGACGGCTTCGTCCGCCGGCGGCAGATCAAACATGAGTTTCATAGCGTGAGAGCCTCCCGGGCTTACAGGTAGATTTCAATCTTCCGCAGGCTTGCCTTGTCCAGCTTGGCCGGATCGGTAATCTGGAAGCAGTTCCCGTCTATGTCGTACAGGAAGACGCGTCCGTCCTCGAAGGAGCGGAAGTTGGAATAGGGGTTGCTCATAACGAAGGTGACGGGACCGGCCGAGGTGGTGCATTCGAAATACAGATAGCCGAATTTTTCGGTGACTTTCTGGATTTTGGTCAGCTCGGGGGTGAAGTAATGACGGTTCAGTTCGGCCCGGAGCATCTTCTGCGTTTCTTCGTCAAAGTCCGCCATATGGTCGATCAGACCGATTTCGTCGCCGTGGCCTTTGTCGATGGTGTCGGGTTCCCGGATGGAAATGTAGTCCTCGGGGTCGGTGATCGGGAAGGCGCGAAGCGGAACGACGCGCTCGAAATATTCGTCCTCTTTGTCGGGATAATGGAGGGTTAGGGAAATCAGCCCTCCTTCCGAACGGGTAAACGTCGCGTTTTTCGGAGTGAGCGGAATGGATTCGCGTTTGTCAAACAACGCTTTTATTTCTTCTGTATCCTGCATGACGGTTCTCCTTTTTTACTGACCCTGCATCACTTGCTGCATCTGTGCGTTCTGCAGCGTGTACAGTTTGTAATAGACGCCTTTTTTCTCCATGAGCTCCTCCTGGGAACCCATTTCGGCGACTTCTCCGTTTTCCACGGCCATAATGACGTTGCAGTTGCGCAGCGTGGAAAGACGGTGGGCGATGGTGATGGTGGTCCGGCCCTGAATCAGTTTCTCAATGGCTTCGCTGATGAGCCGCTCGGTTTCGTTGTCCATGGCGGCGGTCGCCTCGTCCAGGATCAGGAGCGAGGGCGAGAGGAGCAGTGCGCGGGCAATGGAGATTCTCTGTCTTTCTCCGCCCGAAAGGGCCCGTCTGCCGGCGCCGATGTAGGTTTCGTATCCTTCGGGCATCTGCATGATGAAGTCATGCGCGTTGGCCGCCCGCGCTGCCGCAATGACTTCCGCCAGGGTTGCGTCCGGCTTGGCGTACCGGATGTTGTCGGCCACGGTCCCGCGGAACAGGTAAATCTCCTGGGACACGATGGCGATGTTCCGGCGCAGGGAAGCCAGTTCGATTTCCTTGATGTTGACCCCGTCAATCGAGACCGAGCCGGAAATGACGTCGTACATGCGGGTGATCAGGTTGGCGATGGTCGACTTGCCCGAACCGGTGTGTCCGACCACGCCCACGTTGTCTCCCGGATGGAGCACGAAGGAAACGTCTTTCAGAATGGGATTGTTCGGATTGTAATGGAAGGAGACGTGGTCGAAGACAATCTCTCCTTTGATGGAATCCAGTTTCACCGGATTCTGCGAGTCGTTGATCTCGGGGATCTGGTCCAGCGTCTCAAACATGCGCGTGGCCGCGTTCATCGTATCGGTCAGCAGGTTGGTAAAGGTGGAGAAGAAACCCAACGGCCCGAAAATCATGCCCAGATAGCCGAGATACGTGGTCAGCTCACCGTAGGTCATGTGTTCGTGCATGACCTCGATGCCTCCGAATCCCCAGATGGCCTGGGAGGAAATGCCGATGAGCAGCGCGACAACCGGGAAAATGAGGATGGCCACTTTGTTGACCTGCATATTCGCGTCATACAGCCGGTGCGCGTATTTGTAGAAGCGGTTGGTTTCTTCCGGTTCCTTGGAGAAGGCCTTGACAACCCGGGCTCCGTTGAGCGTGTCGGCCAGCATGCCGTTCATGGAGGACGATCTCCGCCAGAGCTTGGAGAAGGAGCGCCACAGTTTGGGCAGCATGAACTTGAAAAGCAGGAAGACAATCGGGACCGGGATGAACACAATCAGGGTCAGTTTCCAGTTGATGGAGAACAGGAAAAACGTAAGTCCGATGAAATTGAGCGAATGAATCAGCAGCGCGGGCACCCCGTCGATGTAAAAGCTGCGGATGCGGGTCGCGTCGTAGTTGACCCGGTTGAACAGCCGTCCGGAGGAATGCTGGTTGAAGTAGCAGACCGACAGTTTGCTCATGGCCGTGAAAATGTCGTCGCGCATCCGCTTGGTGACGCGGGTCGACATATAGGCGTTGCACCGGTTCTGCAGAATCCCGATTCCGACCGAAAGCAGGCCGAGCAGAAGCAGGACTCCGACGAAAACGTAGACGTATTTTTCTTCGTGAAGGTCGCCCTTTTCGGAAATGACCCGGTCATACAGGATCCTGCCCGAGATAATCGGGCCGGACAGGGAAATGGCCGAGGTGGCAATCAGACAGAAGAGCACGACCGCGAACTGCAGCTTGAACTCCTTGAAATAGGAGAGCATGCGTACGATCGTCCCCTTTTTCTTGGAGCAGTTTTCGCAAATGCGGCGCTGCTGGTCGGGATAGACCGTTCCGCATTTCGGGCATTTCGCGTTGAACTGTTCGAAAATGGGGTCGTCTTCCTTTACCTCCATCCCTTTACGCACGCGGTCCCAGATGTTTACGAAGGCGGAAAGCCGCCGCTTGCAGGAGTTGGTGCACGCTCCGAGCACGATGGTGATCCGGTTTCCGTTTTCGTCGTCGGTCAGGGCCAGAAGGCGGTTGGAAGTCGTGTAGTTGTCGATGTAAGGCTCGTACAGTTTGTCGCACTCAAAGATATCAAAAGCCTGACTTGTGACGGAATAACGGTAGAGGTGCTTGCCGTCCGTATCCACGGCCAGCCACTCTTCGCCGAAGTGTCCGTCACAGGTCAGGTCTTCCTGAAAAGCAAAATAAATAGAGGTATCCGCGATGCCGTGAGATCGGAAAGCATCGCGTACCTCTTTATGTTTGTCGAACGTATTCAAAGGTAACATAAAAATCCACCTCCCTTGTACTTTTCCCATGAGGGAAACCTTTCCGCAGAGGAAGAGGGGTATCGGATGTGCAGATTATACCCTATTTAAAAGGTTTTTACAACCGTTTTCCAAAAATAATTGGCCCGGAATGCCAAAAAGTATACGGAACGGAAGGGTGCGCGCAGGTGCTTGAAAGGAAAAAAGGCCCGTAACGGCCGGAGTTGGGAAAACCGGCAGGCGTACGGGTCTTTTGAGCGGGATCCGGATCCTTACGTTTGCGGCGTAAAGAAAATCCGGGAGAGCTTTTTGTAAATGGAGTCCTCGGCAAAGGGAACGTCCCGCAGATAGGGTTCGAACACGTCCATCGGATAGGAGACGGAGTGAGCGCTGGGGAGGCCGTCTTCCACGGTGACATAGGTGGCGGATTTGGCCTGCGCGTTGGGTCCCAGACGGTAGGCCACGGCGCCCGGGTCAATCCAGGTATAGCCGCAGCCGAGTAGCCGGATCTGGCATTCATGGTAATGTCCGAACAGAAGGACTCTTTTGTCAAAGTGATCGGGTTCCTGTCCGGTTCCGAGCAGCCATTCCCGGTCCGCGTAGGCAATGGTGTCGAATTTGCAGATTTCGTCAGTCAGGGGGCATTCAATGTTGACGTGACAATGCGGATAATGCTTCATGAAAAAGGACTGGCCGTCCAGCTTGAAATACCGGGACTCAGGCAGACTCCGAAGATAGTTCAGGTCCGGTTCGGTCAGCTGACCGATGGTGTACTGATGGAACGTGCAGGAGGTTCCGTCGGTCGGATACCGCACGCCCGAGTCATAGGCGTCCAGCACTTCGTGATCGTGGTTGCCCGCTACGATGATGGCGTCGTGTTCCCGGGCCCAGGTGACGCATTCATGCGGGAAGAACCCCCAGTCGACCAGATCTCCCGGAATCAGGACGACGTCGGAGTCTTTTTCTTTTTCCCAAATGGCCTGCAGGGCCGGATAATTGCTGTGAATATCGGAAACAATCAGAATTTTCATTTTTCAATCAGACAGGAAAACGTCCCGTTACCTCCGTTCTTTCTCAGTTCTTCGCCTGCGGGGCCATATAGACCCTGACCGGTTGTTCCACTTCGGGTTTGAAGTTCTGCTCGTCAATCATTTTCAACAGGTGTTCGGTTGGGTACAGGATTTCATGAGGAAAGACGACGCCTGACTCGATGGTCAGATAGGTCGCGCCTTTGGCGCATGAGTCGGCGCAGACACGGTAGGCCAGGGATCCCGGATTGAGCAGCGTATAGCCGCAGCCGGGAAGCAGAATGCGGCACTGATGGGTGTGGCCGTGGATGAAGACCCTGTTTTCGAAATGGTTGGGATCCTCGCCGGTCATCTCCTTCCACTCCTTGTCGGCCCAGTTGATGGTGTTATGAGCGGCGGCTGCCTTTTCAATGGTGTGCATTTCGGTCTCGGGTCCCATCGGGTAATGGCGCATGCAGATTTTCATCCCGTCCAGGGTGAGATACCGTTCGGTCGGAAGGGCACGCAGATAGTCAAGGTCATCCCGGGTCAGCCGCTCCAGGGTGAGTTCGGCGAAGGTGTAGGGGCTGCCGTCTTCGGGCATCCGGACTCCCCGGTCGTAGGCGTCGAGGATGCTGAGGTCATGGTTGCCACTGATGGCGATGACGTTATGCTCCCGGCAGAATTGAACGCATTCATGAGGATTGAATCCCCAGTCCACAATGTCGCCCAGCACCAGGATGGCGTCGGCGTCACGCTCCTGTTTCCACACGGCCCGAAGCCCGTCGTAATAGCCGTGGATGTCGGAGATAACCAGTATTTTCATAGTCTTGCCTTTCAAACCCGGATGCCGGCCTGCAGCCGGCATCCGGGAAATCTTCATATTTGTTTGTGTACGCTTTTGTATTCGTCGTAATAACGGTAATAGGGGCACTGGCGGGTCCGACGGCTCAAAAAGTCCACCATTTCGTCCTCGTCCAGATTGACGGAGCATGTTTCGGTGCCGGCGTATTCATCGTATTCGTAGAATTCGCAGCTTTCGCAGTTGGCCTGCACATAGCGGGGAGCCGGGGTCCTGACCTGGGCCTTCGCGCCTTCCGTCTTTTTTGAGTCGCTCATCCCCGATCAGGCCTCCATGTCGCCCAGTTCCTCATGGTTTTCCAGCGCAAGCAGTTTCTTGTACTGGAGCAGCTTGATGAACAGGCCGCCCTGAACCGTGCGGTTCTGGAATCCGATCTGACGGGCGGTTATCGTGTCGTACCAGTCGGTCAGCGGCACGCGGGAATCCGAGCGGTTGTATGCCTCCCAGAGCGGCGCGATGAACGCTTCGAAATCCGCCCGGTCGGGGCACAGGGTTGCCGTCCAGACCAGCCAGTCGGACTTGGTGTAGTTCTTGCGGTTGTCCAGCGGCATGCCGTACGGGTTGAAACGGCGGATGTTGGATTGGGTTTCGGCGCGGATCAGTTTCTCCTCGAACAGGCCGGACTCGAACAGACGGTCCCAGACCATGTTGTACTTCATGGAGAACGTGCCGGGGCGGTCGTAAGCCAAGCGGTAGGACCCGTCCTCGTTCCTTGCCCGGTCGGGCCAGTTGCGGGCCATCCGGCGCGCTTTTTCAAAGTAGGAGGCGGCCTCTTTCGTCTGTCCGGCCAGCTGGAGCACAAGGCCCAGGCTGTACAGTCCGAAAACGGCTTTCAGGGAAAGGTTGCAGTTGTGCGCCAGGTGTCCGGCGAAATCGTCGGTGCAGAGCTGGTTGGCCGGGTCGTCGCCGTGCTTTTCCAGATAGGTGGCCCAGGTGCGGAGCAGGTCGATGTGCTCCATGGCAAAGTCCGCATTGCCCAGAGCCAGGGCCGAGGTTCCTTCCATGATGAGCATGTTGCCGCATTCTTCCACCGGCATCTGGTTTTCCGGCTTGATTCCTTCGGAATAGCGCTGACCGGTGACGGCCGGGAAGACGCCCGCGTCGTGCGGAGCGAAATCAAAAGGCCATACGCCCGAGGTGGCGTATTTGTAAATCGGCCGCATCATGCCGTGAACCAACTCGGGGCAATAGAGCAGATACAGCGGGATGGAAGGATAACTGACGTCGACTGTCGCGGCGAATCCGCCCGAGAAGCATTCCTTGGATACAAAGAGGAGATTGCCGTCGGGGTCCAGGGCCAGCTGATGGGCGGCGATGGACTGACGGTAGGCCAGCTCAAGCAGCTCGGCGTATTTCTCGCCGCCTGCGCGCGTTGCGTCGGTGAAGAGCATATCCGAGAATTCGTCGCACTGGCAGGCGACCAGCGGATAGGACAGGACGGCTTTGTTGATCAGGGTGGTGATGGAGCGGGCGTACTTGGTCCAATAGGCCTTGACCGGGGTCCCGAAATAGTTCAGGGCCTGTACGTTGTCATAGGCGAACACAAAGAGCAGGCTGTCGTCGACCGGACCTTCGGCAAAGACGTAGGTTGTGTCGAAGTTTTCCTTGTCGCGGATTTCGGGCCGGTTGAAAGCGCCCACCATTCCGTCGCTGACGGCCAGATAGAAATATCCGTAATCGATCCGGCGGTTGTCTCCGACCGCGTCCAGCAAAGGCTGTTTCCTGGATCCCATCCGGACGCCCGAGAAGGCGGAGCCGGAAACGGCTTTGGTGGAGACTTTGTACTGCCCGATGTGGTCCAGGCAGATCTGCTCGGAGACTTCCACCCGGATGTTGACCGAATGTTCTTCCCGGTCTGTCGGGCGTGCGAGCACTTCCATATAGGACAGGGGCTGCGCGCAGACTTCGAGGTCGGTCAGAAGACGGGGGGAGGTAAAGATGACGGTCAGTTCCACGCCTGCGCCCCGGAAGGTGTAGGTGGTGGAAAGAGCGGTAATGGACAGGTCGGTCTGCGGCAGGGGTTCAACGTCCTCTTTGGCCCCCATGAAGCGGTAGGTGACTCCGTCGATGGTGGCAAGTCCGTTGATGATTTGTTCGCTTCCGGTCCAGTGTACGGTATGGGAGTCTGTCAGACGGTCGGTGCGGGACCAGACATTGAAGAACGGGTCCACGTTGATCAGCGGGACGGCAGGTGCGCGTAATTGCATAAGAATATTCCTTTCTTATATAAATGATGATTCTTCTTTTTTGATTCAGGATTGTTTTCTCAGGGCGGGAGCATTGTAGAAACGCATCAGGTTCAGCACCTTGGGCGTAGCTTCGAAATAGAAGATGCTCCGTTCCTTTTTCTTGTTTTCGAACAGGAGAAAATAGCATTGCGGATGATTCAGGTCCCCGATGCCGTCATACGTGCGGGCCGGGGCATAGGACTGCGCCTGTTTCCAGGCTTCGTCGTCCGAGACCGGGGCGATGCATACGATTTCCTTGAGCGGGACGGTGAAGGCGACCTTCTTGGACCGGTTGCCGTAGATGTACGTAAAGGTCAGGGCGCCGGAATCCAGAACGTATTCGTATTCCACGCTGACGTACCGCCAGGTGAAAAAGACCAGGATGACGGTGGCCATGGCCAGAAGGGCAATCAGGTAGGGATTGAGACGGACCAGAAGAAAAAAGAGCGCAAGCACAAAGACGACGTAAAACAGAATCATGAAGACTTTTCTCCATTTCCATTTCGCCAGATGTTTGGTTTGCGTTACATGTTCTATATGGTTGAAATTCTCCATCTCCGGATCCCGTGCTCTTTTGAAGGAGCGATTCCTTTGCCGGTTTTCTGTTTCCATTATAGCGGTACGCAATCGGTTTGTCAATCGCCGCAAACCCGGGTCGGTTGAAAAATGGCAGGCGTTTTTCGCCTTTTTTCGCCCCGGTCCGGGGCTTTTGCCCGGCGTTTCGGGCGTAAGGGCAGAAAAAGCCGGGGCTGTATCGTCCGTCGGAAGCAAAGTTGCCCGGAAGCAGGCTTGAACGGAAGGCCTAAATCGGGTATAATACAGATAAATAAAAGCCGCGGACGTCGGACCGCGGGCGAAAGGATACGGTATGAAGGCGGTTATTACGGTAACGGGAAAAGACAATGTGGGGATTATTGCAAAAGTCTCTGCGGTATGCGCGGACTACAAGGCCAATATTCTGGAAATCTCGCAGACGGTTCTGCATGAGTATTTCGCGATGATCATGCTTTGCGACATCGCGGATCTTTCGGTTTCCTTTATGGAGTTTTCGGACAGCCTGACCAGGCTGGGAAAAGAAACCGGGCTGGACATTCATGCGCTGCATGAAGACATTTTCAATTCCATGCATAAAATATAAGGGGAGCCGTCATGCTGGACACAAGGGACATATTGGAAACCATTCAGATGATTCACCAGGAGAATCTGGATATCCGGACCATTACGATGGGGATATCTCTGTTCGACTGTGTGAGCGAGGATGAAAAACGGCTTTGCCAAAAAGTATACGACAAGATCACCCGCCGGGCCGAACGTCTGGTTTCGGTCGGGGAAGAGATTGAAAAGCAATACGGAATCCCGATTGTCAACAAACGGGTTTCCGTGACGCCGGTTTCCCTGATCGGCGGAACGCTGACCTCGGACGGGTACGTACATCTCGCGCAGACCCTGGAGCGCGCCGCGGAACAGCTGGGCATCAATTTCATCGGAGGTTTTTCCGCACTGGTGCACAAGGGAATGACGGAAAGCGACCGGAATCTGCTTGGGGCGATTCCGCAGGCGCTGGCGCAAACGAGGCTGGTCTGCTCATCGGTCAATGTGGCGACGACCAAGGCGGGCATCAACATGGACGCCATCGCACAGATGGGCTCTATCATCAAGCAGACCGCGTATCTGACCCGGGACGAGCAGTCCATCGGATGCGCCAAACTGGTTGTGTTTGCCAACGTGCCGGAGGACAACCCTTTCATGGCCGGCGCATTTCACGGCGTCGGGGAACCCGAGGCGGTGATCAATGTGGGCGTCAGCGGACCCGGAGTGGTCAGCAGCGCCATCCGCAGGGCCGGGGATTGCGATCTTTCCGCATTGGCCGAAGTCATCAAGAAGACCGCGTTCAAAATCACCCGGGTCGGACAACTGGTGGCCAGTGAAGCCGCCCGCCGTCTGGATACGCCTTTCGGCATTGTGGATCTGTCGCTTGCGCCGACTCCTGCCATCGGGGACAGCGTCGCGCAGATCCTGGAGGATATGGGACTTGAGTCAACCGGTGCGCACGGAACGACGGCCGCTCTGGCCATGCTCAACGACGCGGTGAAGAAAGGCGGTGTTATGGCTTCCAGTCACGTCGGAGGCCTGTCGGGCGCGTTTATTCCGGTCTCCGAAGACGCGGGCATGATCGCGGCGGTCAATCGCGGAGCCCTTTCCATCGAAAAACTCGAGGCGATGACGGCGGTCTGCTCGGTCGGTCTGGATATGATTGCGGTTCCGGGAGACACGCCCGAGGAGGTGCTGTGCGGGATCATCGCCGACGAAATCTCCATCGGTGTGGCCAATACGAAGACCACTGCCGTGCGCGTCATTCCGGCTTACGGCATGAAGGAGGGAGATCGGGTTAGTTTCGGCGGCTTGCTGGGAGAAGCGCCGATTATGGCGCTCCGTCCGTATTCTCCCGCGGCATTCATCCGCCGGGGAGGACGGATTCCCGCCCCGATTCACTCCCTGAAGAACTGAGGTAACGGCATGTTTGATTTGCGTAAGACCAGTACGGAGGCTCTGGCGTATCTGGGCGACAGCGTCGTGGAGATCATCGCACGGCGAACGCTTCTTCTGCGGGGCCTGACCCATTCGGAGGACCTGAACCGGGAAGCGCTTCACTATGTGACGGCTGCCAGCCAGGCCCGCGCGATGGAACGCATTCTGCCCGGGCTGAGCGAAGAGGAGAGACAGGTATTCCTGAGCGGGAAGAATCTCAAGCGGCTGCGGCCGCCTCAGTCCGTTTCGCTGGAAACCTACCGGATTGCGTCCGGTATGGAAGTGCTGTTCGCGTATCTGTATCTGAGCGATCGCATGGACCGGGCCGAAGAGCTGTTCTTTGCGGGATATGAAGAAGAAAAGAAAACTTAAAGATAAAATATAAGGAAGAAAGAGGAATAGAAAAATGAACGATGTAAAGATTCGGATTCGCGTGAAAGATCTCGGTTCCATGGAGGCCGAGCTGTATCCCGAGAAGGCACCTTTGACCGTGGAAAATTTTTTGAAACTGGTCAGGGACGGCTTTTTTGAAGGCCTGATTTTCCACCGTGTTATCGCCGGCTTCATGATTCAGGGCGGCGGTATGAATGCGGATATGAAGGAGAAGAGAGCGTCGAGCATCCGCGGAGAATTTGCTTCCAACGGCTGGGCGCAGAACGATCTGAAGCACAAACGGGGCGTCCTGAGCATGGCCCGCACGCAGGTTCCGGATTCGGCTTCATCCCAGTTCTTTATCATGCACGCCGACGCTCCGTATCTGGACGGACAGTATGCCGCCTTCGGACAGCTGACAGACGGATTTGACATTCTGGACAAAATCGCTTCGACCCGCACGCGTTCGGTAGGCTGGTACGATGACGTGCCTGCAACCCCGATCGTCATTGAGGGGATGGATATTCTTTCCGAGTGACGGATGAACAAAAAATCCTTATCAGCCGGGGCCGATAAGGATTTTTTGCACTTTCCGGACTTTTTTCAGAAAAAAGCAAAAAAAGATGTGACCTGACCATCCGGAAAAGGTACATATAGGGTGAGAGACGAAAGGGCATTCCATGGAAGATTTTCAGATTGTAGATTTGTTTTGGGCTCGGGACGAATCTGCCATTGCGGCTTCTCAAATTAAATACGGACGGATGCTCCAAAGTACCGCTTTTTCGATTCTGCAGTCCGATCCGGATGCAGAGGAAGTGGTCAACGACGTGTACCTCGCCGCATGGGGTCAGATTCCGCCGCAAAGGCCGGTGTATCTGGGTGCGTTCCTGACGAAGATCGCCCGCAACCTGGCACTGAAGAAGTACAGGAGCGAGCACGCGCAGAAAAGAACCGCAAACCGATTGTTTGAGGAACTGAACGAGGTGACCATCGCCCAGGCGGACGAGTACATGCTCTCCTCCGAAGAAGGGCAGGAGCAGCTGGCCGGACGGATCGAGCGCTTCCTGGCCGGGCAGACGCCCGAGAAAAGGGCGGTTTTCCTGCGGAGATATTTTTACGCGCAGGAAATCGGACAGATTGCGGGGGAACTGCACATGTCCTCCTCGAAGGTCAAGATGATTCTTTTGCGGATGCGCCGTGCGCTTCAAAGCTATTTAAAGGAGGATACCTGATATGAACGGTTCTGACAAGAACGGGCAGCAGATGTTTGAAAGCCTGAATCACATACAGGATCCGATGCTGTCCGAAGCTTTGACCTACCGGCCCCGCAGCGTTGCGTTCCGCACGCACCGAAAAGTCGTGTTGCTGGTTGCCGCTGTTGCGCTCCTCCTGGCTGCCATGGCCGTCGTGTTCGTGTTTGCCAATCTGTCACAGAGTCGGGCGCCCGAGTACGATCAGGAAGACTATTCTTACGATGCGGAAAAGAGTGCGGTGTCGGGAAAGGATCACCCTTCTTCTTTGGTGCCAAACGGACAATCCGACGAAGTTTCCTTCGCACCGGAGAACCATTATGAGGACAGCGAAGAGAGAGAGTTTGCCGAACCGGCTTTGATTGTGTATGAGAAATCCTCAGGGACGTATCGGTTTCTTTCTCTTGACCCGGAGACGTATGAACGGCTTTTGAACTGCCTGCATGAAGGACAGATTCTCCCGGACGAAAACGGGGAGTCGGTGTCCGTCTGGATGGTCCTGAAAGACGGCAGCTTGGACTCGCCGTATTGGGCGGAACGGGATGAGCGACCCGTTTGGAGCGGGGAACTTCATTTCGAGTCCGAACCGGCGGAAAGGCTTCCGGGAAAGAGGTTTGCTCAACTGCTGCAGACCCTGCTTCGGTAAGGGATAGCTTTTGAAAGAAGGAAAGGAAGGAAAAAATGAAACATTTGAGTTGGAAACGATTGTGCGTATGCCTGATTCTTTTCGGATTGCTTTTCAGCGCGATCGGGTGCGGCAAGGCAGCTGCTTCCCGTGAGATGCACGACGGAGCCGGAGCAATCGGCTATGGCAGCGATGTCAAAAACGGGAGTTATGCAGCATCTAAAACAAAAGATGCGGCTGCCGCAGACGGCTATAGGGACGGAGTGGAATATGGGGAAGCTGCTCCTGCTTCGTCTGAGGGGGCAGCGGAAGGACTTGACATAGAGGCCGAATATGGGAAAGACGATGTCCGGGATGACATAACCGGGCATCAGATAACGGCCTCCGCCCTGAACGATCACGAAGCGTTTGAGGACTGGCTGCTTTTGTTTGAGAGACGCCAGGACGAAGAGATACCGCATTTCACCGAGGATTTGCTCGGCGGCAGTTTCTGGGGGCTGGATTCCAGAATCCGTCTGAAGATCAAGGTGACCAACGGAACGGATCCTTTGTACGGGGCGGTTGTCAGCTGCACCGGAGCCGGGGGAAAGATTTTTACGGCCAGGACGGATGCTTCGGGCGTTGCGTACCTGTTCCCCGAAACGTATGACGGAACCTATACGGTCGATCTGGACGGACGGACCAAGGAGGGAACGTTCAGCCGGCAGACACTCGAGCAGAGTGTGGTTCTGGAAGGCGCAGCGGCGAAAAAGTCCGGCAGGATTCAGGTGATGTTTGTGGTGGACGTGACAGGTTCCATGTCCGACGAACTGATCTTCTTGCAAAAAGAAGTGGACAATGTCCTGACCCGTGTCCGCAAGGACAACGGAAACGTGCCCCTGGAAGTGTCCTTCCTGTTCTATCGTGACGATGGAGACCGGGAAAAATTCGCTTTCGTTCCTTTTGCGGACATTTCATCTTCTGCGGCTTACACGTCCGCCAGAAACGTTCTGAACAACCAGATGGCAGATGGCGGCGGAGATTACCCTGAAGCGTTTGATGAGGCACTTCTCATGGCCGTGAAGGATTCGGGCTGGAAAGAGGATCGGACGACCAGACTGATTTTCCACATTTTCGACGCGCCGCCGCACACCAACTCCTGGGAACAGGATAAGTACGAGCAGAGGCTGGAGCAGGCTGTCCGCAAGGCGGCTGAACTCGGAATCCGGTACTGCCCGATTCTGGCGAGCGGAGCCGATCTGCTGTGTGAATATCTGGGCCGGCAGGGCGCGGTTTATACCGGCGGAACTTCCGTTTTTATCACCGATGATTCGGGAATCGGCGGCGGACATCTTGATCCGGACGCCAAGCCGATGACGGTCGAGTATCTCGACGATTTGCTGGTCCGTCTGATTGACGGGTATTACACCGGCGTGTTTGCCGAGCCTGTTCCGATCGATTCCGACCAAAAGAACTGAGGCGCAAGGCCACGGTCATCCGTTCCGGCAGGGAACGGTTGAGCCGGCAAGGGGGTGCTCAAACCCTGTATTTCAGGGGGCGACAGCCCCCTTTTTTTGTGACCGGCGGCATGCTTTTCATGGGCAGGGGAGCACAGCAGACAAAAGGACCCGCAACGGTCGGATATCGCAATATCCCCGTTACGGGTCTTTTTTTGTATCCACTTGGATGGACGACGGGATTACATGGAATTGGAATTACAGGCAATTGCCATTACGTGTAATTGTTATTACGTGTAATTGTCGGGGGAAGAGTTTCCGTTCTCGCCGGAATCGTTTGTGCTGTCGTCCCCGTCCGGACCGCTTTCGCTGCCCATGATTTCCATGCCATCCGTGTCTTCCGGGTCTTCCGGGTCTTCCGTGTTTTCGTCGTCCGAGCCGGTTTCGCCGGCCTTTTCGGCTTCGGCCTGAGCCGCCTTATCCTGTTCGGCTTTTTCCCGGTTGGCCTGACGGCTCTTTTTCTCGCGTTCAGCCTTGATCTGGTCGAGTTCATCGTAGGTGGCGCCCTCTTCCATTGCACGGGCGAACTGTTCGCCGTCCATGATTTCGCGCAGCACCAGATAGCCTGCTACGAAGTCAAGTTTTTCACGGTTTTCACGGAGCAGGGTCTTGGCCCGTTCGTACGCTTCGGAAATCAGTTTGTGTACTTCCTGGTCAATCAGGGCGGAGGTTGCCTCGGAGTGATCGGCACCGGCTGAGAAGTCGCGGCCCAGGAAGACCTCGGTTTCCTCACCAGCGTAATTGATCGGGCCGAGCGTCGGGCTCATGCCCAGCCGGGTGACCATCTTGCGGGCGATATTGGTGGCCCGCTCGATGTCGTTGGAAGCGCCGCCGGAAATATCTTGGAAGACGATTTCCTCGGCTGCCCGTCCGCCGAGCAGCATGCAGATCTCCTCTTTCAGTTCTTCACGGTACTCGCTGTACCGATCCTCTTCAGGCGGGTTGAGCGTATAGCCCAGGGCTCGACCGCTCGGGATGATGGAGATTTGCTGGACGGCGTCCTGCGTCGGAAGAAGATAGGCCAGAAGGGCGTGACCGGCTTCGTGGAAGGCGGTCTTTCTCTTTTCTTCCGGTTTGATGTGAAGGGATTTTTTCTTCGGTCCTGCGATGACCTTGATGAAGGCCTCGCGAATCTCTTCCATCCCGATGAGAGCCTTGTTCTTCCTTGCGGCAAGCAGGGAAGCTTCGTTGAGCAGGTTGGCCAGATCCGCACCGGTGAATCCGGCGGTGGTCCGGGCAATCTCCTTGAAGTCTACGTCGGGTTCAAACGGTTTGTTCCGGCCGTGTACGTGCAGAATGGCTTCGCGGCCTGAGATATCCGGGTAGTTGACCGTAATCTGACGGTCGAAGCGTCCCGGACGCAGAAGCGCCGGATCCAGGACGTCGGGGCGGTTGGTGGCCGCCATGATGATGATGCCCTCGTGTGAGCCGAATCCGTCCATCTCGACCAGCAGCTGGTTCAGGGTCTGTTCTCTTTCGTCGTGGCCGCCGCCCAGGCCTGCGCCTCTGTGGCGTCCGACCGCATCAATCTCATCGATGAAGATGATGGCGGAACCGGCCTTGCGGGCTGTGTCGAACAGGTCGCGCACACGGGATGCGCCGACGCCGACGTACATTTCCACAAAGTCTGAACCGGCGATGGAGAAGAAGGGAACGCCTGCTTCTCCCGCAACGGCTTTGGCCAGAAGGGTCTTACCGGTCCCTGGAGGGCCTACGAGCAGGACGCCGTGCGGAATCTTCGCACCGAGCCGGGTGTATTTCTGCGGATCTTTCAGGAAGTCCACAATCTCGACCAGCTCTTCCTTTTCCTCATCCGCTCCGGCCACGTCCTTGAACGTGGTTTTGTTGTTCTCGTCCTGGGATTGGGTACGCGCCTTTCCGAAATTGTTGATGCGGTTGCCCAATCCGCCTCCGTTCTTGGCCATGCTCCGGTAGAAGATGACGAAGAGGATGATCAGAAGGAGGAGAACACCCAGATAGGGAAGGAAGGTGACGTACCACGGCGTTGAGCTGACCTGATAGTCCGCGCTGACAAGAGTCCCGTCAGCCAGCTGTTCCTGGATGGTATCGCCCAGATCGTAGTAGAAGATATCCATATAGGCAATCTGGTATTTGACTTCTTCCTTCGTGTCTTTCAGGGTCAGGGTCAGGACCTGCGACCCGGAGATGGTGAAGGATTCAACCTGCTTGTCCCGGAAGTACTTGACGATGTCGCTGTACTGTTTCGGCTTGCTGTTCATTCCGCTGAGCAGCCGGGTGACAATGAAGACGACCAGGATGATCAGGACAATGTAAAAAATGGCGCTTTTGAATATTTTTTTCATAGGATGATTGGCAAAGACCGGCCCGCGTCGGGTCCGGCTTCAAACTCCCTTCGTTTTGAAATGTGCTTTTGCCGTTTCAGTGGCTGTATACTTTCGGATCCAGAATGCCGACGTAGGGCAGGGTCCTGTAATTCTCGTTGTAGTCCAGCCCGAAGCCGACCACGAACGCGTCCGGAATCCGGACGCCGGTGTAGTCCGGCGTCAGATCCACTTCCCGCCGGCTGGGTTTGTCCAGGAGCGTGCAGGTCTTGACGCTGTGCGCGTTTCGGTTTTTGAGCAGGGTGGTCAGCCGGTTCAGGGTGTATCCCGTATCGATGATGTCCTCGATGATCAGGATGTCCAGATCCTTCAGGTCGTCCCGCTTGATATCCAGGTGAATCTTGATTTCCCCGGAGGACTTGGTGGTCGCCCCGTAGGAGGAGACCTTCATGAATTCCAGTTGGACCGGAATGGTCAGTTTTTTCATCAGTTCGGCGGCGAAAGGAACGCTGCCTTTCAGAATGATCAGAAGAACGACCTGGCGCTCGTCGTCGCGGTAATCCTCGCTGATTTGCTTGGCAAGGCGGTCGGTTATCTGCTGAATCTGCTCCTCACTGACCAGAATGGAGGAGATGTCTTCGTTTTCGTTGTGTTTCATCGGTCTGTCCTATCTGTGTGGAATTGAAATTGAATGACGCAATGGAAGAAGGGGGGTGTCCCGGGCAGAGACTGACGCAGGGCGTCGCACACGCGGGACGGGTTTTTCTCCGGAAGGGGAACCCACAGAATCCGACGGGAGTCCCTCACGGCCAGAAGAGGCAGGATCTTGCGCACATCCGGAGCGAGCCCGGCATCCGTAAAAATGTTTTTAACCGGAAGATGCATCCCGTTCTGCCCGAGGCAGTCTCCGGGAATGCGGGGCCGGAATTCCAGCTGCTCCTTTTCCAGTATAGCAGCGGGAAGCGAAAGCTGTGTGAAAATTGTCTGAACACCTTTGTCAACAGGCGGGAAAGAGGGCGGATTGGGACCTGCATCCATACTCAGCCGGATGCGCGCGCCGCCGTATGCAAAGAGGAAGGAGCCTTCCTCAAGGGGGACCGGGTCAAACCGGGTTTGCATCGGGGATTCGGTCGGTCTGTCCATCACAAAGGTCTCGCCTTTTGCACAAAAACGGATCCGGTCGGGCAGCTCCAGCGTGAAATCTTCCTGTCCCAGGCGGGAAAGAACGGTCCTGATGTGCCGCTCCTCCGCGGTCTGCCCCCCAAAGGCTTCGGACAAAAGGCGGATGAGCACCCGCGCGCCCAGAGCCGGGTGAGGATCCAGGATCAGCCGGATCTGTCCTTTGACGTATCCGGGCCGCATCTCGTCCAAAAGGTCGCCGCGGCTTTCCAGGTAGAGTTGCGTCCGGTCCTGCAGATATTCTTCGTCCAGCCGTAAAAGATCCGCCGTGCGGCTCATACGCTGCGAGGCCTGAGGAAAAAGATCCGACAGGGCGGGAAGCACATGGTTCCGGATCCGGTTCCGGGCCGCGTCGTCTTGCGCGTTGGTCTCGTCCTGTACGTAGGACAGACCGCGCTCCCGGCAAAAGGCAACCAGGGATTCTTTGGTGGAGTGAAGCAGGGGCCTTACCAGATACCGCCCGGGTCCGAAAGCCCTTATGGGCGAGATGCCGGCAAGCCCTGCGGGGCCGGTTCCGCGCGCCAGCCGGAACAGCATGGTTTCGGCCTGGTCGTCGGCGTGATGGGCGGTCAGGAGAAAGGGAATGCGTTCCTCTTCCATCCGCTCTCTGAAATAGTCGTACCGGACCTGCCTTGCGGCGGTTTCAAGCGACTGGCCGGTTTTCCGGGCCAGTTCGGGAACCGGAAAGGAGGCCGAAAAGAAGGGGATGCCGGCTTTTTCGCATTCGGTCCGGCAATGCTCCCGGTCGTCCAGCGAGGCCTGCCCGCGGATGCCGTGCTCCACGTGGGCGGCAAAGAGGGCAAAACCGTGTTGCGCGGCCCAGGGGATGAGCGCGTGCAAAAGAGCCGTTGAATCTGCTCCGCCCGAAAAAGCAAGGAGCAACTTTTTCTCTCCTTCGTAGCCGCAGACGAAGGAAGGCATTTCGAATCCTTCGGGGACGGAAAGAGAAGTTTTTTGAGTCCGGGGTGCCATCGTTATTTGCTTCCGGGTTCGGGAGGCGGTTCGGGCAGGTTCTCGTTCTTGGCCAGCGAGACGAACTTGGTGAACCGGCCGACCCAGCCCATTTCCACGGTCCCGGTCATGCCGTGCCGGTTCTTGGCCACGATGACTTCGCAAATGGAGTTCTGCGTCTGCTCCTCCACCTTTTCGTTCTTGTAGTATTCGGGGCGGTACAGGAACAGTACGGTATCCGCATCCTGCTCGATGGCGCCCGAGTCGCGCAGGTCGGACAGTTTCGGTTTCTTGTCCTCACGGCCTTCGGGGCCGCGGGAGAGCTGTGCGCAGCAGATGACCGGTACGCCCAGATCCTTGGCCATGATTTTCAGTCCGCGGGAAATCTCGGCGACTTCCTGCACGCGGTTGTCGGTATGGGATTCGCCCTGCATCAGCTGCAGATAGTCGATGACCACAAGACCGATTTTGCCCGCTCCCAGACGCCGGAGTTTGGATTTCATGGAGGTGACGGTCTGGCTGCTGGTGTCGTCGATGAGGATGTTGGTCTTGTAAAGTTCGGATACGGCCTCGGCCAGATTGCTCCAGTCGTTGTTCGAAAGACGCCCGGTCCGCATGGCTTTGCTGTCCACCATCGCCTCGCTGGAAAGCACACGGCTGACCAGCTGTTCGGCGCTCATCTCCAAAGAGAAGATGCAGACGGCCTTTTCGGTTGTCTTGGCCACGTTTGTCGCGATGTTGAGGGCAAAGCTGGTTTTTCCCATGCCGGGGCGTGCCCCGATGAGTACGAGGTCGGTGTCGTTGACGCCCGACAGAACGCTGTCCAGTCCTCCGAAACCGGTGTTGACCCGGTGTTCCCCGGCGGAATCCGGGTTGTCGTACAGGGTGTGCAGTTCCTCGTAAACGTCCTGGATGATTTCGGCCATCCTGCGGAAATTCTTGGTGTCCCGCCCCTGGGACACGTTGTAGATCTGCATCTCGGCGTAATCCACCAGACGGGTAATCTCGGTATCCGCGTTCATGGACCGGGCGGCAATTTCCTGGGAGGCGGAAATCAGGTTGCGCCGGATGCTGTGATCCTTGACGATGCGGGCATAGTCCTGGATGTTCCGCGTTCCGGGCACCGAATCGGCCAGCCTGAGCAGGATGTCCTCGGCTTCCTTTTGCTCAATGGACTGGTTCTGCGCCAGAAGGTCGGCCAGAGTAACGGCGTCGATGGCTTTGCTCTTCTGGAAGAGCTCAATGATGCATTCGTATATTTTTTGGTGGACTTCCAGGTAGAAGTCTTCGGGCTTGAGGAAATCCGCGACCCGGGTAAAGGACTCGGGGTCAATCAGGATGGCGCCCAGGACCGATTTTTCCGCGGCGGCGGAAAAAGGGACTTTTTGGAGAGTGGAGTCTTCCATGTGAACCTCTTACTTCTTATTTCTCGCAGACCAGTACATGAATGACGCCGCTGATCTCTCCGTACAGTTTGATGTCCACGTTGTAGTTGCCGTAGCTTTTGATCGGTTCCTTGACGACGATTTTCCGCTTGTCCACCTCGATGCCGTGCTGCTCCTGCAGCGCGTCGGCGATGTCCTGGGAGGTCACGGCGCCGTAGAGTTTGCCGTCGTTGGAGGAACGGGGAATCTTGATCTGCCAGCTGTCCAGATCCTGGGCGAGCTTTCGCGCGCTGGCTTTTTCCTCTTCAATCTTTCTTTGCTTTTCGGCTTCGCGGCGCGCGATGGTGTTGACGGCGTTCGCGTCAGCCGGAATGGCGAGTTTTTTGGGGAACAGGAAATTGCGGGCGTATCCGTCGGATACGTCGATGATGTCGTTTTTCTTTCCCTGACTTTTTACGTCCTGTGTCAGAATGACTTTCATAATGGCAGGTGCTCGGAAACGGGTTCCGACTCCTTTCTGGTATTGGTTGTTATTTTGAGCTGCGCGCCACGTCGTTCTCGTACTGATCGATGGCGTCCTTGACGGCCGAGGCGGTCTTTCCGAGTTCGCTTTCGCGCATCTGCGCGCCGGCCTGGTCGAAGTGACCGCCGCCGCCCAGTTTTTCAAGGATCAGCTTGACGCTGACCGTGCCTTTGGAGCGGCCTGAAATGACCGCGCCCGTGGTGGTCTGAATGATGGCAAAGGTTGCCAGCGCATCCTGGGTGGAGAGCAGTTTGTCGGACGCCTTGGCGGCCAGGACCCGGTCCTCGGGCTTCAGTTCACGCGGGAACTGCGCCCAGGTCAGGACGTACTTGCCGCGGTATTGCCGCGCGTTCTGCTCCAGCTGTCCGGATACGACGATTTCGTTCAGGCTCTGGTTGAACAGGTTGTTGGCCACCGAGGTGTGCGCGTTGCACTTGTACAGATACTGGACCACTTCCAGCGTCTGCCAACTGGTGGACATGACGAAGTTCTTTGTGTCGAGCATGATGCCGGCCAGAAGCAGGTTGGCTTCCTCCTTGCGCAGCATATCGGTATAGGGGCATTGCATGAAGATGGACGCCACCAGTTCGCTGGCCGAGGAGGCCTCGGGCAGGATGACTTCGGGGTTGGGCTTGAATTTGAACTCGGCCGCTTTGGTGTGATGGTCGATGATGGCGATGTTCCGCACCGAATCCACCAGGAACGGCGCTTCGGAAATCGGGATGTTGTTGACGTCGCAGATGATGAGCAGCGTATCGGTCCGGACTTCCTCCTGGGCTTCGTCCCGGGAGATGAACAGATGGTCGTATTCGGGGAATGAGGTGAGCTGCTGGACGCACAGGCCCAGGTCACGGGAGGACAGGTCGGATACGATGCGCAGATTGTCGGACCGTCCGCCGTTGGCGCACATGCACAGCCTGGCCATGCCGATGCTGGAAGCGATGGCGTCGTAGTCCGGGTTGCGGTGTCCCATGATCAGGATGTTGCTGGCCTGCCGGATGCGGCGGAGCAGTTCGATGCCCGCCACGCGCATGTCGGTGGCCGAACTCTTTTCAATCGGTTTGGTGAAACCGCCGAAGTAGAGTGTTCCGGCCTTCGTGCGGAGGACTACCTGTCCGCCGCCGCGCTGCAGCGCCAGTTCGAGGGCCGAACGGGCGTCCCGTTCGCGCTCCTGCAGGTTCGCGCCGGTGGCCGCCATACCGATGGAGACGGTGACCGCCGGGGTTTCGTCTCCCACGCCGGTTTTCTGGACGCGGGACAGGATGTCAAATTCGCTCTTGATGCAGTTTTCCAGGTATTCCTTCGGGAAGAGCAGCAGGTATTTGTCTCGCTCGTATTCCCGCAGGATGCCGTGCAGTTCGGCCGCCCAGTCGGACAGGATGACCTCAATCTTGTTGGCCGCCGCCCGGGCGTTGATGCCCACGTACTGGGCCAGTTCCTCGAGGTTGTCCAGGACGATGTAGCTCAGGACCGGGAATTCCCGGTCGTTCTTGGTCCACAGGGAGACGAACTCGGTGACGTCGTCCAGCCAGACCAGACAGTACAGGCGGTTGTGCGCCTTCAGGGGCGTGGCGTGCATCAGGTAGTTGCGCTGCCCGATGGTCATGGACATGTTCTGGTCCCAGCCTGCGTAGAAAAAGGCTTTCTGCAGGTTGCGCCGGCTGTCCTTGGGTTCGGCAAAGCCGGTTTTGACCTCGTCTTCGGGCGAAGCGGCGCCGGGAAACAGCTGGAAATAATCGTCGCGGAAGCTTTCCAGGATGTCGGCGCGGGAGCAAACCGCGCTGGCGCAGATGTGCCGGGCCGAAGCGTAGCACAGATCCCGGAGCGGGAAATTGTGCGTCCAGGTGCGCGTTCCGATCAGCCGGCGGAGTTCGCCGTTGAGAAGCTTGACGCTTCCGTCATCCGACGGGTCGAGCAGAAAATAGGGGACGTCCGACACGGTGTGGAGGACGTTGGCGATGCTGGAGGAGGTCAGGAAGGTTTCCCGGACCATGTTGTTCTGCCGGTATCGCCGTATGAGATAGACTCCGAAGAACGGGCCGATGACCAAAAGGTACAGAACCAGAGCCACGGCCGCGATGGTGGAGGCCTGCTTGGGCAGGATGACAATCAGGATCAGGGCCGCCAGAAGAAGAAAGACGGCAAAGATGACCGATGTCAGAAGAACGGGACGTGCGTCCGGTCCCTGGTCTTCGGCGTTGTATTTTTGTTGCAGATTTGCCATAGAGACTCCTTTCTGTGCTTCGGACTGCCCTTATACGGGCGGATTCCGGGGGCCTTGGCCTCCGGGTTTCAGAATGGTGCTTACGAACCAGCTGCGCAGGATATGAACCGCCCCGAATACCGCCAGGAGCGACGGAAGCAGGTTGCTGAACAGGACCATCGAAACGCAGCAGCAGGAAAACAAAAGCAGGATGTAGACCAGCGGGAAGGTTTCCCAGCGGATCCGGATGTGCAGCACGGACAAAAGGGTGAAAAAGCCCACAATCATAAGGCCGGGCGTCAGGATCAGCTTCAGGTTGGAAAAAATCAGGTCGGCTGAGGAGTCGGCCTCGGTAAAGAGACTGACGACAAGGCAAACAAGAAAGACGGCGGCTCCCATGGGACTAATCTGGAACCGGAGCGCGTTGCGGGGCACTTTGGCCTGCGGGTTTTCCCGGAAGAGCTGCAGATAGGGCAGCGGCTGGATGATCCATCCGATCACCAGCGTGCCGGCGATGACAAGACCGGGCAGCTGGCCAATCAGCTGTGAGCTGGCTTGCTTGAGATAGGTTTCGACCATGGCCGGATTGACCATGGAGGATTCGTCTTTGGGCAGGCTGGCCGTCAGGGCTTCTTTCAGCCGTCCGAACAGACTGTCCCGGGTCTGTTCCAGATAGGAGGCGATTGCCTCGACCGACAGGGTTCCTTTGGCCTGGTAGAACGTGATCAGCAAAAGACCGGTCAGGGTCAGAAGAAACGGAACCGCTACGCAAAGGATTGAGCCAACCCTGGGGGTCTGGGTGCGTACGGCGACGTACAGCCCGACGGCCGGCGGGACGAAGAGCAGGCACCACATCCAAACGTAAGGGGAGGTGGAGAAGGGCAGCGTCAGACCCACCGCGCAAAGCGGGAGCAGAAACAGCCAGGGAGCCTTGTCCTTCAGGGCCAGGGCCAGAAAGGTACCGGCACCCGTGACGAAGACGAAGGCGACGTAAAGACTCGCGTAAAGAGGCGTGCTCATGAAGAGCCCGATCAGGACGGGGGGACCCCAGACCAGCAGCACCGTAATCCAGTTTTTGAACCGGAAGGTGAGCATCAGGGCTGAGAGAACCGCCACAAAGGGCGAGACGTATTTCATCCAGGGCTGATCGGAAAGGGGAAGAATCATCAGATTGGCCAGCAAAAGCAGGGCCAGAAGGGCCGTGCGCCAGACGGGCAGACGGACAGCGGCAAATGAATCCAGCAGCGGCCGGGCATCGGTTTTTTCCATGGAATCTTCCTCCTTTCCTACTAATAGTCTTATAAATACAATAGACCTTGTAAGTATAGCACAGTTTTTGTTTTTTGTAAATAGAAAAACCAGGGTCAAATCACATAATCGAATGGCACTTCTGTTTTCCATATTTCTACATTTCTACAGTGTGCATTTTCGTTTTGTGTTTAACGAAACAATAATTTGCGTTGACAAAATATTAAATTTGCATTACAATGCAATTACAATATGGAGGAGATAGTATGGCTCTTTTGCAAGTTAGAATTGATGAGGAATTAAAAAATCAGGTTGCGGCAATTTACAATGAAATCGGAATCGATCTTTCGACCGCCATCCGAATGTTTTTGAAAAAAAGTGTGCAGGAAGGCGGATTGCCTTTTGATCCCAGAATTAGCCCTGATACATTAATGGCCATTCTTGCTGTCGACAAGATGAGGACAATTTCAGAGGCTAATGGAAATTCCGAAATGACGTTAGATGATATAAACCATGAGATAAAGGCGGCTAGGCTGGAAAGGAAAAGCCGCGTATGAGTTATTATGAGTAGACCCTATGATAGACTCGAAGGGACCGTGGCAGCGAGTCCTAATGGACATTTTTCTGTTTTTTGCAAAATTGTCCAGTAGCAGTGGACAAAATCATTTTTCGCGTTAAAATGTTCAGTAGAGCCAAGACCATTTGACAGGAGGCGCATGAGATGATTACACGAGAAAAGTATCTGGAGCCTATCCGGGAATTTTATGACGGGGATCTGATCAAGGTCATTACCGGCATTCGCCGGTGTGGAAAATCCATAATCTTAAAGCAGATACTGGATGAAATCAGGGAACGGTCAGACAATATCGTTTTTCTTGATTTCGAAGATACTGCTGTTCTTAATGCCATACCAGACGAGATGGCCTTGCTGAACTATATTGACGGCCATCGAAAAGAATCTTTATGTTATGTATTTCTTGATGAAGTTCAGAGAGTTGAGGGATGGGCTGGAGCATGTCGAACACTCCGGATCAGAAACTGCTCTGTCTTTATCAGTGGTTCAAATTCCCAACTTTTATCCAGGGAATTTACGAAAGAACTTTCTGGAAGATATGTTCCTTTCCGGGTCAGGCCTTTTGTCTATAGAGAACTAGCCGAATACGGGAAAGAGCTTGGGAAAGAAATCACCCTCACCGATTATATGATCTGGGGCGGATTTCCCAAACGAATCGAATACAGCGGCGAGAGCGGCCAGCGTATCTATCTGAATGAGCTGAATGAGACTATTATTCTGAACGATATCATTAACCGCTATAAGATCAGAAAAACCGAGGTCTTCAAACGGCTAGCCAACTTTGTTTTTCTGTCAAACGGTAAAATTCTCTCTGCCAGGTCCGTGGAGAAATATATGAAAGGAGCGGGTCTGCCCTGCTCCGTCACAACGATTACCAAGTATATCGGATATTTGGAACAAGCCTATGCAATAGGGACCATAAAGAAGTATTCAGCCAAATGCAAACGTGAGTTGGAATACTATTTCAAGGTTTACGATGAGGACGTCGCTCTGAATTCCATCCGTGTTATGAATAAACGGTACGATTTGACTCACAATTTTGAGAATGTCATTTACAACGAACTCCTTTATATGGGCTACAGCCTCCAGGTATATCTCGACGGGTCCCGGGAGATAGATTTCGTGGCCAATAAAGGGAATAAGCAATACTATATCCAGGTCGCCTACTCTGTGGCCGAAGAGAAGGCCTACGAGCGGGAATTCGGGGCTTTTGCCAAGCTGGACAACTCCTGTCAGAAGATTGTCATTACAAATGACGATATTGATTTCAGTACCAGCGTTGTGCGTCATATCCAGTTCAGGGATTTCGTGAATATGGACGAATTATGATGAAAGATCTTAGTAGATGTCTTTAGTGTATTTTTCGTTGCATCTGCAGTGTTGCCGACAAAGAGAATAACAGGAAAATTTTAAAAATAACAAATTTAGATTATAGATCAAAAATTCAATTTAGAAAGAAGGATTTTATGATGTGGGACGGCAAAAGGAAGAGCGTGACCTTCAGTTTTGACGACGGAGTTCTCCAGGACGAACGCGCCATTGAGATCCTGAACCGGCACGGGCTGAAGGCAACTTTCAACCTCAATTCCTCGCTGCTCGGACTGAAGGGGACCCTGACGGTGGGCGGAGTCGAGGTGGATCATTCCAAGATAAGACCGGACCGGGTCGGGGAGGTGTACCGGGATCACGAGGTGGCCGTGCACACGCTGACCCATCCTCTTCTGCCCGCACTGGATGACGCGACGATTGTCTGGCAGGTCGAGCAGGATCGCCGCGCGCTTTCCGCCCTGTGCGGTCGGGAGGTGGTCGGGATGGCCTATCCCTGCGGCGGGGTGAATCACGACGAACGGGTGGCGCAGGTTCTTCGCGCCCGGACCGGAGTCAGCTACTCAAGGACCATCACGTCAACGCACGACTTCGCTCCCCAGCAGGACCTTTTGTGTTTCAACCCGAGCGCCCACTATGTCGAAGGATGTCTGTTTGACGTGGCGGAACGATTTTTGCGCGCCAGGCCGGGCGACGTTCCCCTGACGCTGTATATCTGGGGGCATACGTACGAGATGGACGCCGACTGCGGCATGAACTGGCAGGACTTCGATCGCCTGTGCGCTCTTTTGGGCGGACGCAAGGAGATTTTTTACGGGACAAACGCCGAGGTTTTGCTCGGAAAATGACGTGAATGGGGACAAAACGGCCCGAAATGTCCCTGTTCCGAGCCTGTATTTCCTGCTTTTTCACTTTGATCTCCCACACTTGACAAAATCAATGTTCATTAATATAATACTTGACAGAATCAACATTCATTAATATAATATAGACAGGAAAAACGATGTTGTGGAGGTGTATTATGCCGGTCAAGCAGTCCATTTTATTCAGGCTGACCATCGTGCTTCTTTCAATAGCTATCTTGTTCGTGTTGTTGCCAATTTACACCACAGCTGGAGACAACGAGAATGATAGTCATTTTGAAGGAGGTGAAGAGGATCAGATTGTTATTGATCCTGTTCTGCCAGATGACGATGTTGAATCAGAATCATTGGTTGATACCATTTCAAAAAAACCAGGAGATAAAGCCTTATCAGATCTCCAAAAAATGGAAGTGGATACGCAATCATTGCCTGAAGTGATTGATTCTGAAACAGCTATTCGCAAAGGCCATGTCAATCGAATTGCGCAACAGGAGTCATCATTGAACTCAATTGCTTTCCAAAACAAGGACGGCACGAAAACAGCGTACTTGTTTTCTTCTCCAGTAAAGTATTTTGACGATGAGGGTAATGTCAGAGACAAAAGAACCACTATCCAACCTTCCAACAAAAACGGTTTTATTTTCGCCATGGAGGATAATAGTGTAAAGGCGTTTTTTCCTAAGTACATAGATTCCGGAGTTACACTTGAATATAAAGGGTACTCTCTATCGATGACCCCTGAAACGAACCTGTTCAGTAGCGTATTTTTATCTTCCGAGAGCAATACCATTGAGTACGCTGAAGTGAATGAATCTGGTATTTCACTTCAGTATAGGCCATTGTTGAATGGTCTCAAGGAAGATATTGTGCTTAACCACATTCCTGAAAGCAATATGTTTGATTTCGCGTTGCATATGACAGGATTAGTTCCTAAAAAGGTCAATGACAAATGGTACTTGTATAACTTGACCGATAAAGTAATCGGAGAGTTTCAAACAATCCGTATAAAAGATTCCGGAGGGAAAACGGTCATTGGATCTATGGATATTATCACTGATGGAACTGCTGGTTCATACCGAGTGTATGTGACGGTTCCATTACAGTTTCTTGAAGCCGAGGACACCGTTTACCCAGTATTTGTTGACCCATCTGTGACGATTTGGGAAACCGGAGGCTATTACGAATACTATAATGATGGATCTTATATGTATTTCCCATATAATTCAATCATCGACACAGGGCTTTATTCGTCTCCTTCAGGTGTTAGTTTTGCTCAAGAGGAAACAGATATCCATATAGTGGGATATGATGAATTTATTTACGGCTACGGAAAAGCTATCTATAAGTTGTATGATTTTTATGGAGACCATGGACAATATACGCAATTGACCGACAGTCAGATTGGCCAAGTCTCATTAAAAATCAAAGCAAAGCCTTGGGGCAATTCTACCATTAATGCGAACCCAATGACAAGCACATGGAACACCAATATTTATGGTGAAAATCCTATAGCACTTTGTGATTCAACACTTTGGAGTTCTTTTTCTACAAATCATTCATCATCTAAGTCTATTTCAAGCACAGGGGAGTATTCCATTGATATTACGGAAATAGTGCAAGGATGGGCTCGATATAATGCCGGAACCTCTGTCAATAACTATGACAATCCTTCATATGGCTTTTTGCTTAGCAACAGTTCAACGAGCACATGCTGTGATATTACCGCTGTTGAAGAATTCTATGCTGACAGTGTTTCTGTTGTCCTTGATTATAGCGATTATGTTGGAGAATATTACATCAATAATGCTTCATTTGGTCGCTTTTTGAAAAACGGGTCTGGCCATCTATTGACTACATCCTTGTATGAAAGTTCTTCCCGACTTCTATGGAAGTTTGAATATCTTGGAGCATATGAATACCGCATTCGTTCTTTGTATAATTCCAATTATGTCTTGTCCAAAATCTCCCATGACGACGGTGTAGGACTCACTCTTCCTTCCATTTATCCAGAGGATTATTCTATTTGGGATGTTCGAATAGCAACTGGAGGTGGGATAATAATCAAGAACAAGGCAACCGGAATGGTTTTGTCACAAGACGTGGATGGTTTAAAACTTGTAAGTCCTTTGGTATCAACTGATCCAAATTACAAACAAACCGTTTGGAGAATCGTAATACAAAGCAATTATGTCAACTTGACATCCTTTTCAGTAACATATCCAGAATGGATGGCTGTAGGCTCTTCGCAAAACAGTCAGTTATCTGTTTCTCCAACAAATGCTACATGGAAAAGCAAATCTGATTTTGTATGGACAAGTAATAATACTTCTGTAGCAACAGTTGATCAAAATGGGCGGATAACAGCAGTATCAAATGGCACTGTAGTTATTTCAGCAGTTCATAAAATTACAGAAAGGCATTGTGAATTCCTTGTTGCAGTAGGACAAGCTTTCGCCGAGGACACGTATTTTATTCACAATTATTGCACCAAAAAGTATATGATGCTAGGGGGGCCAACAACGATTGAAGGCGGTGCTATTGTGCAATGGGATTTTTTGGATAGTTCCTATTTTAAATGGGCAATTTCTTACTGTGGAAATGGGTACTATTACATCCAATCATTTTTTAACAACCGCTATGTAGGAGTCTTGGAAGGTTCAACTTCTTCTGGCAGCTCGATTATCCAAACAGCAATCATATCCGATGCATGCAAGTGGAAAATCTTGAAAACTACTTCTGGTTATTATAAATTCATGGCAAAATGTTCAGAAAGCTATCACTTAGTAGTTTCCATTCCGTTGCCAGGCAATACTAATGGTACAACCCTTGTTCAATTTCAGTACACGGATGATCAATACTATCAGGACGAATGGGTGCTTTTAAAAGCAAGTGACTATAAAGGTTCATTGCCTTATTGGTGCAGTGATGCTGATACAATTGGGTATTGGAGTAGTTTCCCAAGTTTATATAGTGTGTGTTTATACCCAGATGATAGTTTTTACTACGATGATGGCTATAATACTGCAAAAAATCAGTGGGAAGATGTACTGGATACCACATTCCTTGAAGTAAATGAAAATACAGCAGATATTAAATGCTATGGATTGAATCCAACTCGATATAAGGAAATGACAGGATATGACTGGGAACCCGGAGACACTGGACTCACAGTTAGTGTTTTTAGTAACGATGGATACGCGCGGTATAACAATGAGCCTCGTTTTATCAATCAACAAATAAGTGCTACAGTGTATATTATACACAATTCATCTAGCCCAAGACCATTAGCAGCAATTAAAGAAACAGTAACACATGAGTTAGGACATGCATTAGGATACAAGGGGCATTCACCTAACTCTACAGATGTAATGTATGCTGGCGCTCATGAGTATTATGTGCTAAAAACAAGCGAAATTAATCACTTAACTCAAATATATTAATAGTTTCGCAATTTTTGGTACCATATTTTCCGGGTCTACGCCCAGAAAATGGTCTGTTTAATCACACATAATTCTCGTTTACTTCGGGTTTTGACCTTAAAAAATACCATTTTCCCTCATAAAATAATTGCAATTATTTTAATAAATGTTGCGTAATCGCTTTACATTAGTACCAATATGTGGTATAATGTACCATAGATAGAGCAATAAACCACTGATTGATTTTAATTTATGC
>JAFTBN010000023.1 GCA_017455185.1 Clostridia bacterium | reverse complement strand
GGTAGACATCCAGTATGTCTTCCATGTTTGCAACAAATTCAGCATCTTCCTCTGGAGGGATACACCAATACTCATTCAGATGCGGGCGCAGTTCATTTTTCACGAGAGTCCTCCCTATGGTGGCCCGACTTATTGAGATATTCTCCAGGACCACCATCATCTGATTATACAACAAATTCAGTGTCCAGCGAACATAACCTTTGGGAGCATACACGAAAAAAACGCAGCCGGACGGCCGAAATGAATCATGCCTCTTCCGAATGCCCGAAAAACCGCCGTACCGACTGACAGGATGATCCACTCCATATACAACAAAAACAGTCCTCCTTTTTAAATGAACCGGACATCATCCAGCACAGGAGAAAGAAACCGTGAAACCCTTTGGCACCGGAATCCTTACCCTCTCCCGGGCCGGAGCGGACGACAGCGGACGACCGCCGAAAAAATTTTTCAAAAAAGGCTTGACAAGCCGCCCGGATGGGTGTATAACAAGTGCGTTAAAGGCAAAGGCGTCTTTGAATCACTGAGGTTCAAAGGCGCTTTTCTCATTCCCATCAAAATCATTCTCAGAAAGGCAAAGGCGTCTTTCATGTCCTACCGCATGAAAGACGCCTTTTCTCTGTTCAACACGAAAGGAGAACAAACATGAAAACCGTACCGGATTATTTTGGAGAACTGGTCTTTGACGACCGTGTCATGAAAGCGACTCTGTCAGCCAGAACCTATGCCTCGCTCCGACACACCATCGACGAGGGCGAACCGCTCGACCCGAACGTGGCGGACGCAGTGGCCCTGGCCATGAAGGACTGGGCCGTTTCCAAAGGGGCGACACATTTCACCCACTGGTTCCAGCCCCTGACCGGCATCACAGCCGAAAAGCACGACAGTTTCATTTCCCCTTCCCCCGACGGCGGCGTCATCATGGAATTCTCGGGCAAGGAACTGATCAAGGGCGAACCCGACGCTTCCTCCTTCCCCTCGGGCGGACTTCGGGCCACCTTCGAAGCCAGGGGCTATACCGCGTGGGACCCGACCTCCTATGCGTTCATCAAGGGAAAGACCCTGTGCATTCCGACGGCCTTCTGCTCCTACGGCGGTCACGCACTGGACAAAAAGACCCCTCTGCTTCGTTCCATGGAAGCACTGAACAGGCAGGCGCTTCGCGTATTGAAACTCTTCGGGAACAAGACCGTTAAGCGGGTGGTCTCCTCGGTGGGACCCGAACAGGAATATTTCCTTATATCCAAGGAAATGTATGACGCCCGTCCCGATTTGCGGTTCTGCGGCAGAACGCTCTTCGGAGCAAAACCGCCCAAAGGACAGGAAATGGATGACCATTACTTCGGCGCCATCAAACCCAGGGTCGCCGAATTCATGGAAGAACTGAACGTCGAACTCTGGAAACTCGGCATCATGGCCAAGACCGAACACAACGAAGTGGCCCCGGCCCAGCACGAACTCGCGCCGATTTACACCACCACCAACATCGCGACAGACCACAACCAGCTGACCATGGAGATGATGCAGAAAATCGCTTCCCGGCACGGTCTGGTCTGCCTGCTCCACGAAAAGCCTTTCGCCGGAGTCAACGGAAGCGGCAAGCACAACAACTGGTCCATCTCGACCAACGAAGGACAGAACCTCCTCTCGCCCGGAGAAACCCCGTATGAAAACGCGCAGTTCCTTCTTTTCCTTTGCGCGGTGATTCAGGCTGTGGACGACTACCAGGATCTGCTGCGCATTTCGGTCGCGACCGCCGGAAACGACCACCGCCTGGGAGCAAACGAAGCCCCTCCGGCCGTCATCTCCATGTTCCTGGGGGATGAATTGAATGCGGTTCTGGAAGCAATCGAAAGCGATACCCCGTATAAAGGGACAAAGAAAACGCAGCTCAAGCTCGGCGTTGACGTTCTTCCGAAATTCAACCGGGATACAACCGACCGCAACCGGACTTCCCCCTTTGCCTTCACGGGCAACAAATTCGAATTCCGTATGCTTGGTTCTTCCAACTCCATTGCCTGCGCCAACATCATGCTCAACTCGGCGGTCGCCCAGAGCCTGAAACTGTTCGCCGACGAACTGGAAGGGTCGGATGCGTTTGAAACCGACCTGCACAATCTGATCCGGCGGACCATCAAGGAACACCGCCGCATCATTTTCAACGGAAACGGGTATGACAATGCCTGGATCAAGGAGGCCACCGAAGTCCGCGGGCTGCTCAACTTCCGCACAACCGCGGACTGCATGCCCCATCTGCTCGACAAAAAGAACGTGGACATGCTGACCTCGCACCGCGTGTTCACCCCGGACGAACTCCGCTCCAGACGCGACATCATGCTGGAGAACTATTGCAAGACCGTCACCATCGAGGCAAACACGATGGTCGACATGGCCCGCACGCTCATTGCCCCGGCCGTGTCCGACTTTGCGGCGCACGTGGCCCGCGGCGCTCAGGCCAAATTGGCGCTTGACCCCGCCCTCCCCTGCCGCTACGAAACCTCCCTGGCCGCAAAACTGTCCGCTCTGTCCGACCGGATTGACTCGGGCGTTTCGAATCTGGAACGCGCACTGATTGCCCTGCACGACGTCCCCGATGTCGTCGCCGAATCCGAAGCCATCCGGGATGACATTCTGCCCCTGATGTGCGAACTGCGCGTCGCATGCGACGAGGCCGAATCCATTACGGCCAAATCCTTCTGGCCGTTCCCGACCTACTCGGATATTCTGTTCAGCGTCAGATAATACAGAAAGAAAAAAGGAGATGATTCCATGATTACCGAAGAAATAACCGAACTGGTCCAATCCACAGCTTCTAAGGAAGTGTTCGGCGTCTGGCTGCTGATCGGAGCCGCGCTCGTCTTTTTCATGCAGGCCGGATTTGCCATGGTCGAAACGGGCTTCACCCGGGCCAAGAACGCGGGAAACATCATCATGAAAAACCTGATGGACTTCTGCATCGGAACAGTTGCCTTTGTCCTGCTCGGCTTTTCGCTGATGCTAGCCGAGGATTACGTTCTGGGCTTTATCGGCGTTCCGAATCTGAAAATCCTGACCGACTTCGGAGGCTTTCTGAAAAGCGGAGGCGCCCCGTCGTTCGTATTCAATCTGGTCTTCTGCGCGACCGCCGCGACCATCGTCTCGGGCGCCATGGCCGAACGCACCAAATTTCTGTCCTATTGCATTTACTCGGGCATCATTTCCCTGTTCGTCTACCCGATTGAGGCCGGATGGGTGTGGAACGAATCCGGCTGGCTTTTCGGTCTGGGCTTCCATGATTTCGCCGGATCCGCTGCCATCCATTCCGTCGGAGGAATCACCGCTCTGATCGGAGCCATTATGGTCGGCCCCCGCCTTGGGAAATACATCCGGGACAAAGCCGGAAAAGTGACCAAGGTCAACGCCATCCCCGGGCATTCCATCACGCTCGGAGCACTGGGATGCTTCGTTCTGTGGTTCGGCTGGTATGGATTCAACGGGGCCGCAGCCTGGGACGGCAATTCCCTGGCCTCCATCTTCGTAACGACGACCATCGCGCCCGCCGTCGCCACCTGCACCACCATGATCTTCACCTGGATCAAGAACAAAAAACCGGATGTCTCCATGTGCCTCAACGCCTCGCTGGCCGGCCTTGTGGGCATTACGGCCGGATGCGACGCACTGGATGCCGTCGGCTCGGCCGTCGTCGGACTTGTTTCCGGACTTCTCGTGGTCCTCGTGGTGGAATTTCTGGACCTCAGACTCCACATCGACGACCCGGTCGGCGCAGTGGGCGTCCACCTGGCCAACGGAATCTGGGGGACGATTGCGGTCGGACTTCTGGCCAACCCCAAGGCGCCCGCAGGACTGAGCGGTCTGTTTTACACCGGCAGTTTCCGTCAGCTCGGCATCCAACTGCTGGGGATCGGCGCCATCCTGGCGTGGACCGCCGTCATGATGACCCTCACCTTCTTCCTGATCAAGAAGACCGTCGGACTGCGCGTGTCGGGCGAGGAAGAAATCAAAGGGCTGGACAAGACCGAGCACGGACTTCCCAGCGCCTATGCGGATTTCGTTCCTGCCGTAGAGCATCTCCATTACGGCTATGAAGCCGCGACAGCCGTCACGGGCGACA
Source organism: Clostridia bacterium (assembly GCA_017455185.1). GTDB lineage: Bacteria > Bacillota > Clostridia > Oscillospirales > CAG-272 > RUG14240. The sequence goes on along the minus strand of JAFTBN010000023.1, from coordinate 6,203 downwards.
TCCCTGCGGCCGAAGCCGTCCCGGTCAGGCGGGTTCCGTCCTTTGAGGAAGGGACTCCGAAATTCACGAAGGTGGAAATCGTATGCAAAGAACAGAAATTCGAGGCTCTGAAAAACGCCATGATGGACATCGGAATCACCGGCATGACGGTATCCCATGTGCTCGGCTGCGGCGTGCAGAAGGGACAGCCCGAATACTATCGCGGCGTACCCCTGGAAGTCAACCTGCTCCCGAAGATACAGGTGGATATCGTCATCAGTAAAGTCCCGGTCCGGCAGGTGATCGAAACAGCTAAAAACGTTTTGTACACCGGTCACATCGGCGACGGAAAGATTTTCGTTTACGACGTGGAGAACGTAGTCAAAGTCCGTACGGGCGAAGAAGGCTACGACGCGCTTCAGGATGTGGAATAACGGATAGGAAAAAGACATGTGTTCTATTTTTGGTTATTGTGGAAAGCCCTATGACCGAGCCGCCTTTGAAAAAGGATTCCGTCAGACCGTCTCCCGCGGTCCGGACTGCAGCCGTGTCACAAAGACAGGCGACGGCCTTCTCGCCTTTCACCGTCTGTCCATCATGGGGCTGACCGAATCCGGCATGCAGCCGTTCGAACGGAACGGCTGCTATGCCGTTTGCAACGGAGAATTGTACGGCTTCCGGAAAGAACGGGAACGCCTTGTGCAAAAGGGGTATACCTTTCAAAGCGACAGCGACTGTGAGATCCTTTTGCCTTTGTACTTTGAATACGGAGTGGACATGTTCAAACGGCTGGACGCCGAATTTGCCTGCATTCTGTACGACGGCAGAACCGGGGAATACATCGCGGCGCGCGACCCGATCGGTATCCGTCCCCTGTATTACGGATATGACCGGAACGGAACCGTCCTGTTTGCCAGCGAGCCGAAAAACCTGACTCCGCTGTGCGACAGAATCCTGCCGTTTCCTCCCGGGCACTATTACAAAGACGGGACGTTTCACCTCTACAGGGATATAACCGAGGTCGGCTCAGTCTGTTACGACGACCCGGACACCCTGTCCCGGAACATCCGGGAAAAGCTGGTTGCCGGCGTGGAGAAACGGCTGGACGCGGACGCAAAGGTCGGTTTTTTGCTTTCGGGCGGTCTGGATTCGTCACTGGTCTGCGCCATCGCCGCAAGAAAAAGCCCGACGCCCATCCGTACCTTTGCCGTCGGAATGACCCGGGACGCCATCGATCTGAAATACGCAAAACAGGTCGCGGATTTCATCGGCAGCGAACACACCGAAATCTATATGACCCCCGAGGAGGTCCTCTCCAATCTGGAAACCGTGATTCATCTGCTCGGCACCTTTGACATCACCACCATCCGGGCCAGCATGGGCATGTATCTGGTCTGTCGGGCCATTCACGAGCAGACCGACATCCGGGTCCTTCTGACCGGGGAAATCTCGGATGAGCTTTTCGGATACAAATACACCGACTTCGCCCCGGACGCCGCGGCGTTCCAGAAAGAATCCGAAAAGAGGGTACGCGAACTCCATATGTACGACGTGCTCCGGGCGGACCGCTGCATCTCGGTCAACTCGCTGGAAGCCCGCGTGCCGTTCGGGGACCTGGATTTCGTCTCCTACGTCATGCGCATCGATCCCGAGCGGAAACTGAACCGTTACAACAAAGGCAAATACCTGCTCCGTCATGCGTTCGAAGGGCTCGGATATCTGCCCGACGAAATTCTCTGGAGAGAAAAAGCGGCCTTTTCGGATGCGGTGGGACACTCCATGGTGGACGATCTGAAAGCCTATGCGGAATCCCTGTATACGGACGAGGAGTACGAACGGAAAAGAGCGAAATACGATTACGCCCGTCCCTTTACCAAAGAATCCCTTCTCTACCGCGAACTGTTTGAAACCTATTATCCCGGGCAGGCCGGCATGATTGCCGGATTCTGGATGCCCAACCCCGACTGGGAGGGATGCCGGGTAAACGACCCTTCCGCCCGTGTGCTTTCCAACTACGGCGACAGCGGAAAATAAAGACCGGAGGAGCTGACCATGGAACAACAAACCCAAAAGCAAGAAGCAGAAATGAGAACCTGCAAATACATCTTTGTGACCGGCGGCGTCGTGTCCGGACTCGGAAAAGGCATCACCGCCGCCTCTCTGGGCCGGCTGCTCAAAGCCCGCGGTCTGAAAGTCGCGGCGCAGAAACTCGACCCGTATATCAACGTAGACCCGGGAACCATGAGTCCCTACCAGCACGGCGAGGTGTACGTAACCGAAGACGGAGCCGAAACCGACCTCGACCTGGGGCATTACGAGCGCTTCATCGACGAAGACCTCAACCGGTACTCCAATCTCACGACCGGAAAGGTCTACTGGAACGTCCTGAACAAGGAACGCCGGGGGGAATATCTGGGTTCGACCGTGCAGGTCATTCCGCACATCACCAACGAAATCAAAGCCTTCGTATACAATGTGGGCCTCCATTCGGACGCCGACGTCGTCATCACCGAAATCGGAGGAACCATCGGCGACATCGAATCGCAGCCCTTCATCGAGGCGGCCCGCCAGATTTCCCTGGAAGTCGGGCGGCAGAACAGTCTGTTCATCCACGTGACCCTTGTCCCCTATCTCCACGGTTCCGAAGAGCACAAAACCAAACCGACCCAGCACTCGGTCAAGGAACTGCAAGGGCACGGCATCAACCCGAACCTCATCATCCTTCGGTGCGACGAGCCGCTGGAGGAAGCCATCTTCGAAAAGATTTCCCTGTTCTGCAACGTCAAGCAGGACTGTGTCATCGAGAACATTACCCTGCCCAACCTGTACGAAGCGCCTCTGATGCTTGAAAAATCCCACTTTTCCGAAGTCGTCTGCCGGGAACTCGGCCTTCTGACCCCCGAGCCGGATCTGGAAGACTGGGCGGCCATGGTGGAACGCATCAAGGCACGTCCCTATACCGTTCACATCGGTCTGGTGGGCAAATACGTCGCGCTGCACGACGCCTACCTTTCGGTGGCCGAAGCGCTGCGGCATGCGGGCTACACCCACAACACCCACATCAAGATCCACTGGATCGATTCCGAAACCATCACCGGGGAAAACGCCGCGCAAATCCTGGACGGACTGGACGGAATCATCGTTCCGGGAGGATTCGGTTCCAGGGGCATCGAAGGAATGATTGCCGCTGCGCAATACGCCCGCCAGAGACGACTTCCCTATTTCGGCATCTGCCTGGGCATGCAGATTGCGGTGATTGAATACGCGCGGCATGCCGCCGGCATCCCGGGGGCCAACTCGGGAGAGTTCGACGAATCCTGCCCGGACAAAGTCATTGACTTCATGCCCGGCCAGAACGACTCCGTGGACAAAGGCGGAACCCTGAGGCTCGGAGCCTATCCTTGCGTCATTCTCCCGGGAACCACGATGGAACGCTGTTACGGGTCCGGGAAGATTTCCGAGCGTCACCGGCACCGTTACGAGTTCAACAACGACTACCGGCCTGCTCTGCAGAAAGCCGGTCTGACCCTGTCCGGTCTCTCTCCTGACGGAACGCTGGTGGAAACGGTGGAACTGACCGATTACCCGTTTTATGTGGGTGTACAGTATCACCCGGAATTCAAATCCCGTCCGAACAAGCCCCATCCGCTCTTTCTGGGTTTTGTCAAGGCGGCCCTCGACCGGCAAAACGGAAAAGAACAAACCTGAAAAAAGCCGTCGGCAGATTGCCGACGGCTTCCTTTTGCCCCTTTTGGGATTTCAGACGTCTTCGTGCAGATAAGGCAGCGGCAGTTCCGCCTCCTCCTTCATCTGCGTAAAGATTTCCTCTTTTGTTCCCTTTCCGGTTCGGAGTGTAAAAGCAAAATCATAGAAACCCGCCAGGGAAGTCTGGAAATTCGTCTCCCAGGCGTTGTTCATCACCCAAACATAGACCGGCCGGCGATTCTGCGCCTCGCTTCCGTCCGCCTCGTCCACCCGGGTGGAATCCAGCCGGCCCATCCAGATCAGCGGGGTGTCTGCGCAATACACCGAGGTATACCGCCCGTCCGGTCCCACAAAAGCCACTCCGTTCTGCGTCAGATAGAAATTGGCGCACGCACGGGGCAGCTGATCCATACCCGGCCGGATAACGCAGGACGTCTTGTCCAGATACACGGTATCCTCCGCGCCGGTGAAAGGCAAGGACAGATACACCCCCTCAGGACTCCATTCGCTCTCCTTTTGCAGAATCAGATTCACGTCAACACGGTCCAGGGTCCGGTAGAACGTCAGGTCGGTATACACGAATTTGGCCCCTTCCATCCGGTACTGCAGCCGAAGCACGGCCCGGTCGGGGGTATTGAGGAGGACGTTCACCCCGCAAAGCTCAGCCGGATACTGTCTGGTGTCCCCGTTGCGGCGGATGTATCCCAGACTTCCGCGGACCCGGCATTGGGATCCGCCGTCCAGAGGCGCGTCGGTCCGCTCGTAAATCGGCCGGAAAATCGGATCGTCCGGATACAGGCCGGCCAGGTTCCGCCCGCTGACAAGGTCCCTGAAGGAAACGATTCCGCCCCGCGCCTTGTCGATCTGCAATTCATACCTTGAAGTCGTATACCGGTCTTCCTGACACCGGAGCAGAGGCTGACCCGCATCGGCCCCTTCCCTGTATTCGGCGTGCAGCAGATAATTGCTCCCGGCGGGAACTTTCACCACCGCGTACAGTTTCCGGTCCACCATGTCCGCCGGGAAGCACCGCCCGTCCTCTCCGACAAGGCAGTTGACCTTGGGGAAATGCTGGGGGTAGGTCACCCAAAACTGCAGAGGAACCTCCACCTCATGGGGCAGCGGATTGCATACGCCGAAATGCCGGAAGTTTTCCCGGAGTCTGCGGGCGGCTCCGCAGGGTTCCAGCAGTTCCATAAGCAGGTTTTTTGCCTTGACATGAGCCAGCGTCGCATAGAGCGTCTTTTTGTAATCCATTTCATTGGACAGCGAAGTCCAGGGTTCCGAAACCGATGCATAATAGCCCCAGGTATGCTCCGCGTACATCATCAGGTTGTGCACCAGTTCATCCTCGGCTTTACGCGAAATACGGTTCCGCCCGGGATCCACCGCCAGGGAGGCGTGATACATCCGCTGGGCCTCGCGGAACAGTTTCAACGGGCCGGGTGTCGTTCCGACCCCGTCGGCCCACCAGTCGGTCCAGTCCCCCCGGACAACCGGAAGGTCTTTCTCAATCTCCCGCACGCGGGAGAAGAAATCCTCAAGCGTCGCCATATGCACTTCAATCGTATCCCCGTGCCGGGCATTCCACAGTTCCAGCAATTCCGCAACGTCAAAATTGGGGGGCGCGTTATCCGTAAAGACGCCCGAGATACCCAAGGGACAGAAATCATACGGGTAGCCGCTTTCCTTCAGACGCTGCAGATAGGGAGGAAGCTGCTCTTCCGCTCGTTTGAGCGCATCCTCAAGCGTTTCCTCCAGATACGGTTCGAGTCCGCACCAGTTGCCCTGGTTGTAATGCTCTCCGATCCAGACCGGCAAACGCTGTCCTCGGGGGCTCTCCCAGATAAAGGGAGTCTGACGGTGGTCGAACGGTTCCCTTCCGTGGGTGGAGTTCAGCTGCGACATCAGGCCTTTGGCGCCCAGGTCGCACAGAACGTCCGCCATGCCCCAGGCATATCCGTTGATGTCCGAGGTCAGGGCGTATTGCGGAGCAATCCCGTAAGGCAGCAAAAGATCCAGCACCCGGCGGGTCGCATAGGAAATGACGTCTCCCTGCGCGGACTCGTTCAGATTGAGATAGGATAGGGAAATCCCGATTTTACCTGCCTTGACGGCCCGGGCAAAATCCTCTTTTTCCTCTTCCGCTGCGGCCTTGAAAAACTCCTCAACTCCCCAAAAAGTCTCACAGACCCACTTATACCCGTCCTTTGGGTGCTCTTTGGCATGGCGAACCACTTCCCGTATGTACCGGACATGATCCTTGATGATTTCATCCTGGCTGTCCGTATATCCGATATCGGTGTGCGCATGCTGCAGCAGATACACTTCAAATTTTTGTCTGTTCCCGCAATCCATAAAAACCTTCCTGCTCTCAACCTAAATTCACGGGTATATTTTCTAACTACATTTCGTTTTCTGAGTATGAGGGTAGTTTCTGAGATATTTCCCATACCTTCTTCTCTTCATTGAGGGTGAAACTAACCGGGCATTCAATCTTTAACTTTTTGTAATATGTT
>JAFTBN010000022.1 GCA_017455185.1 Clostridia bacterium | reverse complement strand
GCATTTTGCATATTGGCAAAGAACTTGGCAAGAGTCCTTAGGGATTCTTTGCGCATTTTTTTGCAGTGGCTTTCAAAATGTGGATTTTTGTCCTTGTTGAAAGGCCGGGGTCCGAAAAACAAGGTTTTTCAGTAGACCCTAATTAATCCAATTATTCAAATCGGCTGATGAAAAGTTATCGTTAGAATAACCCGGACTATAGGCGCCATGTGTGTGAATTTCAGCGACCTTTTTTCTCGCGCCAAACCAATTGATAGGAATAGACACACTATGTGCAGTTCCTTTATAAATCTTCCCCAAACGGGATTGTAATTCTACTGAAGCAGACGTCCCATGCCCTACTTCACAAAAGATACATTTAGTCGTCACTCCAAACAGCAAGAACATCCCCATTTTTGTGAATGATGGCATGCAAAACACCGCCAACCATATTCGACTGCTGCGTACTATAAACATGCCAACATTCTTCGTTTGAATCATAGGCAACTTCAATTTTTCTTTTAGGGATGTCAACACTATATTTTTCTAACCATAACGATTTTGCATCTTTAATAGCAATACTTTGGTCAGTAACTTCCCCAACATTTTGCTCTGTTGAAAAAGTTTGTATTTCCCATTGATATTGTGTTAGAGAAAATGATTTTACTTTAACCGTATTGAATACTTCGGCTCCATGCAATAAGAACAACAAACTTAACAAACCTCCTATACAGACTACAACAATAACAATCAAAATAACATGTTTCTTTTTCATCATTTTCACTCCTCACTCCAGCCATGGTGTTTTGGGGGATATCGGAAGGTCCGAACAAATTAATAAATCCTCTCCTGTTGCTGGATCATATTTTCTAAGCTCTCCATTTGGACCATGTACATATAACGGAATTTTGTAATAATCCGCCCATTTTTTATCACCATCAGAAAACCTCGTAATACCTGCCCAGCTTCCCATAGGGTGTGTATGAAGTCCTGCCACCCGTTTTTTAAACAGAGGTGCATAAGGTATACCAACAGAATTGTTCTTTTTATCTGTTTTTACTGCTTTATAGGTATATTTTGTCACTTTTGTTCTTACTGTTTTTGTTGATGTAGTAGTCCACGTCCACCATAAAAACCTATGTGTTTTTGTCACGGTTTCGTATGTTTTTATAGTTACAGATACAGTATATATCGCTGTAGAATACTCCCATGTATTTTCCATGTTAATTTTCCTAAATATACAGCTGCATCTATAGCGGCTTCATCCATTGTATCAAACAAGTCTCGTTGCCGATGATTTGCAAGCCATGTCATACCTCCACTTGTTATCCGGTTCATCCATCTATACAAATTATATGTAAAAAGAACATATCTGTCAATGAAATCATGTGCAAACGCATCCGACTCGGTTTTCTTTTCCCTTCTTATTTTTTTGATTTCTATCCCGGCGGAAAAAGTTTCTTTGCAGGCAGGAAACTACCAAAGACGAAAAAGGAGTTTTCCTCCCGCCGGCCCATGTCGGGCACATTCCCAACCGGTCGTGTGATCATTGACGGAAAGGTTTCCTTTTTGGTATAATAAGGGACAATCCGGCATAGCCGGAGACGAACATTTGCATACAAGAGGTTAAATCCATGGAATCTGCGGTTTCTTTGAAAAACGGAAATGACATCCGGGGCATTGCACTCCGGCGTCCGGACGGAGCGCCGGTCAATCTGACCCCGGCCATTGCGCGCCGCCTGGCCGGCGCCTTCTGCATCTGGCTGGAAGAACAGGATCCGACGCTCGGGCGAAACCCTACCATCGCCATCGGAACGGATTCCCGCCTTTCCGGCCCTGCCCTGCAGGATGCCGTCAGCGAAGGCGTGCGCGAAAGGGGCAACAATGTGCTGCTGACCGGTCTTTCCACCACCCCCGAAATGTTCCGGATCCTCAAGGACAAAAAATTTGGGGCCGACGCCTCGATCATGATCACCGCCAGCCACCTCCCCTATGAATGGAACGGACTGAAATTCATGACCAAAAAGGGCGCCATTGAGTCCTCGGACCTGTCGCGCATCCTGCAGATCGAACAGGAGCAGACTCGCAAGGGTGTCCGGGACAATCCTCTGAATCTGCGCGGAAGCGTCCGCACCCCTTCTCCATCCTACCTGGATACGTATGCCGGGGACCTGGTCCGGACCGTGCGGGACGCGACCGGAAAAGAGAAGCCGCTTTCAGGCCTGCGGATTCTGGTCGACGCGGGACACGGCAGCGGCGGATTCTTCGCCTCCCGGGTGCTGGAACCTCTGGGAGCCGATACAACCGGCTCGCAGTTTCTCAATCCCGATGGAAAATTCCCGGCTCATATTCCCAACCCAGAGAACAAGGAAGCCATGGCCTCCCTGCAGTCTGCCGTTCTGCGCAACCGGGCGGATTTCGGAATTCTGTTCGACACCGACGTGGACCGGGCCGGCGCCGTGGGGCCCGACGGACAGGCCATCAACCGAAACCGTCTGATTGCCCTGATCAGCGCGATTTTGCTCGAAGAAAAGCCCGGAACCATCGTCACGGATTCGGTGACCTCCACCGGCCTTGCCGAATTTATCGCCTCCAGGGGAGGAGTCCACCACCGGTTCAAGCGGGGATACAAGAACGTCATCCTGGAAGCCCAAAGACTCAACCAAAAGGGCATTTACACCCCCCTGGCCATAGAAACAAGCGGGCACGCGGCCCTTCTGGAAAACGGTTTTCTGGACGACGGCGCCTATCTGATGGTCCGTCTTCTCATTGCATTGGCCAAACAGAAAGAAAAAGGCCGCGCGCTGCTCGATCTCATTTCAGATCTGAAGGAACCCCGCGAAGCCATTGAGATCCGCCCGCCGTTTACGCCCGGCATCGACTTCCGCGCATACGGGGAAAAGATCCTGACAGATTTTTCCGCCTACGTGGACCGGACGCCCGGTCTTTCCCCCACGCCCTCCAACTATGAGGGCGTCCGGGTTGATTTCGACCGGGACCACGGCGACGGTTGGGCCCTGCTCCGTCTTTCCCTGCACGAACCCGTCCTTCCGATCAACATCGAAAGTGACCGGGAGGGCGGAGCCGAGATCATCCGGACCATCGTTTTCAACTTTCTTTCCGCCTATTCCGAACTTCATTTATGAACCGGACGGGTTCGTCATGGTTAAAAACCCGGGGAGCGCTTTGCGTTCCCCGGGTTTTTCGTTCGGCCGTGTTCAGAAGCCGAGTCCCTCGTATGTGTAATCCCGGATCAGGGGATGAAGCACATGATAGGCATAATTGCAATGATGGACGTGTGTGCCGAAATACAGGGCCACCTTCTTTTCCGGGTCTGCCAGCGCAAAAGGCGCCGCGGCGCCGTCCCAGCCGAATTCGCCCACGGAAGAACGGGAAAGCGAAAGCGCGGGATTGACGTGCACCCGTCCGCAAAGACCCCAGCCGTACCCGAACAGACGGGTCGACATGAAATCGTACCGGCAGTTCTCGGGCAGCCGGTTCACCTGCATCTGCGCTATGGTTTCGGGCCTGAGCACGACGGTTCCGTCGGGTGCCCTGCCGCCGTTGGCCAGCATGGTCATCAGGCGGATGTAATCATCGGTCTTGGAAACAAGCCCTGCCCCGCCGCTCTCAAACGCGCACCTATCCTCTATAAAGGCATCCGAAGTATCCGGACACGGCACGGCTGTCCCGTGCGGGAAATCGAAGCGGAAGGCCTGCGTCATCCGGCTCTTCTGCTCGGCGTTCGGATGAAAAGTCGTATCGCTCATGCCCAGCGGGTCAAACAGCACGCGCTTCATGTATTCTCCCAGCGACAGACCGGAAACCGCCTCCACCACCGCGCCCAGCACGTCGTGGCACAGACTGTATTGAAAATGGGTCCCGGGCTCGAAGTCCAGCGGTCCCTGCGCCAGGGCGTCGACGAAGTCACGGGTCCGAAAGCCCTTGACCCGGATGACGTTCTGCAGCGGCACGGTTCCGTCGTAACTGTAATTGAAGCCTCCCGTCATGGTGAACAGGTGCCAGATCCGGAGCGGATGGGAGATGCGCCTCAGACTGTTCCCCTCACGCACATACAGTTTTTCAAATGCGGGCAGGTACCGGCTCACGGGGTCTTCCAGCCCCATCTTCCCTTCTTCAAGCAGTTTCATCGCCGCCGTGCAGGTCGCGATTTTGGTGCACGAAAAAAGAGGGTACAGATGCTGCGGACCCAGCGGCACCTTTCCTTCGGCGTCGGCGCACCCGACGCTTACCCGATAGACCGTTTCACCCCGGTATGTGACGGCCAGTTCGGCACAGGGGATGCCCCGCTGCGGCATGGTGGACATCAGGCTTTCAATCCTGGAAAAATCAAACGAGTGCATGTTCTCCTCCAAAAAAAGGGCGGAAACGCCCTTTGCTTTTCAATGTTCGGTATGGTCGTGGCAGGAACAGTGCCCCACCGCTGAAAAATCAGCCCGCAGCGTTCCCCGGGCCAGTTTGCGGAGCGCCTCCCTGACGTCCCCCGTATTGCCCGGATAAACCCGGATGCCCGCGTTCTGCAGCAGGGCAATCATTCTGTCCCCGCATCCGCCGCAGATAACGGCCTGAACGCCCCATCCGATCAGAAGGTCCGCCAGGGCCGCATGTCCCTGTCCTTCGGTCGAGCGGGTGCAAAAATCCCGGATTTCCCCTTCTTCCACCCGGCAAAGCGCGAACGTTTCGGTTTTGCCGAAATGCTCAAAAATCATTCCGTCCAAATAAGGTACTGCCGTCAGCATTCTATCTTCCTCTTTTCAGTTTGTATTTGTTTCTTATGCCATCAGTCTGCGGCGCAGACGGTTCAGGTACACCTGAATCTGTTCGTCCTCCACGCTGCCCAGACTCAACAGCAGGGACAGGTCGTCCACCAGCCCGTCCGTGCCCAGCACGGTCGGGTCATAAGCCCAGACCTGCACCCGGATGCCGCCCTCGTTCTGGAAACGTTCCTCGTCTATGACGTACCCCTCGGGGCCGGCCTGCATCAGCGCCTTTTTCTGCTCCTTCGAAATGGCATAGACTACGTCCCCGACCTTTTGCGAAAGCCCGCATTTTTCGGCCAGCGCGGCGTATCCGCTGCGCATGAATTCCTTGGTCGGAGCCCCGCGGCGAAGAAAGATTTCGCTCTCCTGGGGAGCGATGAAATAATTTTCCGCCTCAAGCAGCAATTCGCGCCGGGTCTTGGCGGTCTTGAGAATCTTCTGTCTGCCGTGACTCTCAATCTCAAAGAGTTTTGTCGCGGCCAGCTCCCTGAAGGAGCGGGACATGGACATCGCCGAGCAATGGAACAGAGCGCTGCACTGCATGATGTTGAGTTCCTGCCCCGGATTGTATACGGCATAGAGGTACAGAAGCTGAGTCAGGGGGGTGAACGCCTCGGGTTCCTTGGGCAGGTTGGCATAGCGTTCCTGCAGATAGGTGCCCAAAAAAGGCAGATACAGCTGGGAATCCCGCACCGCAAAAGGCAGTTTCAGTTCCAGAAGGATCTGGCGCTGATACGGGGTAATCCGGTCACAGAGCAGCACGACCTGCATGCCGTCCGACCATTTGGAAAGAACCTTGTGCTCTTCCTTGTAGGCCGGCAGATTGAATTCCAGGGGTTCCACGAAAAGGCAGTCCACCCCCATGATCCTGTATTTTGCATACCGATAGGATTTTCTGATGTATTCCGGAATCCGGTCCGGGCGAAAAGGCTGCGCTTCAACCTCCGCTCCCAGAATGCGTTCGATGTAAGACTCCATATTCTCTTCTCCGTCTCTTTTGATGGTCTCATTATACTACCATTCATGTTAAGATGTCAATAGTGTTGTTAGAATCGCAGAAATCAAAGTCGCCTGATTTCCTTAGTATAATTTTTATACACATAATAAATATTTTGCGAAATTCCGCTTGACACAAATTTTATTCTATGATATAATAATACAGCTTTGTTGGAATCAGACTCCGGCCGGAAGCCGGACAGAAAGGAGTTCGTATGACCTTTGGTGAAAAAGTACGCGCCAGCCGCAAAAAAATGTCTCTGACGCAGGAGGATCTCGCCGATATCATCGGCGTTTCCCGCCGGATTATCTCGCTGTACGAAGCAGACAAAATCCGTCCGGGCAATCAGCACCGCTACCTCTCCCTGGCAGAGGCGCTGCATGTCAACGTCAACTATCTGCTGACCGAAGACGACCAGATTTTCGAAGGATCATCCGATCTCGAACTGGACACCCGTCGCGGATGTGAAACCGTAATCAACCAGGTCAGCGTTCTTTTCTCGGGCGGCAATCTGCCCGAAGAAGACATGGATGCCTTGATGAAAGCCATTCAGGAAAGCTACATCGAAGCCAAGACCCGGATCAAGTTAAAAGAGAGCAAAACCACAGACTGACAGAGGTAGATTTTCATTTATACTTATGCACTGGACCGCTGTGTCCGGGAAGCCGACCTGCTCGTTGACGAATGCCGCTCGCGCAACCCGGATGAGCTGGCGCGGCACCGCGCCGTATTGATCAGAGAAAAGAGCTTTTCCCGCCTGCAGGGGCTCTACCTGAACCTGGGTGCCTTTCGTTTCATCCTTCTCAGGGAAGGTCTGGACCGGGCCACCCGAAGCCGGGTTCTGTGCCACGAGTTGGGGCACGACGTACTGCATGCGGACATAGGACTTGGGCCCCTTGATGCAAAAGGGCATACCGGACTTGCCTATTTTTCCGGCAGAGCCGAGCAGGAAGCCGACGCATTTTCGGCCGAAGTCCGGATTTCGGACGGGGATTTTTTGTCCCTGGCCCAAACAGGCTATACCCTGGAGCAGATTGCCCGTTCCCTGGGAGTGGATTCGGAAAGCTGCCGGATCAAAGCCGAAATACTGCGGCGCAAAGGATATCCGCTGCGGTTGCCGGACTGAAGGAATCCATTGAAAAACAACGGCACAGCGCGACGGAAACGGGCTGTGCCGATTCTTTTTCGGGAAGCAGCCCCGCTCCTTGCGGGATTCCCTTTCCCTGTTCGACCCCGTAAGAGAGGGCACGGCAGAATCTGCCGTGCCCTCTCTGTTTAACCGGACCGACCGGGGATCAGTTCAGTGTACCCAACAGTTCAATCAGATCCTTGATTTTGCCGTCAAGTGCTTCCCAGTTGTCTCCGATGTAGGAACTCACCGTGCTCGAAGTCGTGTAGCGCGGCAGCTCACTCATGGAAGCCGAACCGCCAAGGCGGGTATTGTAGAAATACGCAAACGGGAGCATATAGGTATCCCGAACGATTTCCACCACGCGCATATCCTCGGGGGATTCGGAAAGCTTGGTTTTCAGCGTGCTCTCGAAGAAAGCCGGAATCACGTTGTTGTAGTTCTGGCAGGACAGTTCCTCGACGATGACCGCAATCTTTTCCTTGTTTTCCTCCTGCGCTGCTGCGAGGGCCCACAGGATATCCGAACCGCAGGAAGCGTAATCTTCCTGAGACTCGTCAAATTTCGGAACCGGCAGATAACCGTAGCTCAGTCCGTCAATTCCGCGCAAATCCTTGTATACGGACAGACCGTTGGAGATAATGAACAGACTTCCGTTCTCCTTGAACATAGCCACATGATCGGAGTTGTTGGCCTTGATGAAGCTGCCCGAGCCCGGTCCTGTCAGTTCTTCAAACGCCTGCAGGAAATTGAAGGCGCGCTCGCCGTCAAGACCGTAATACGGGAGATCATCCTCGTCCTTCAGAACCGGAAGAACGCCCCAGCCTGCCTGCAGGGAGAACGTGCAGGAAACTCCGCAAAGGAATCCGTACGTCTCGCCGTCTTCTATCTGGATGGTTCCGTCGGCGTTGGCGTCATTGTATCCTTCCTTGGACATATCGATCATCTTGGACAGATACCAGGTGCCTTTCCAGATGTCCGGGTACGGGATTTCGATGTTCTTGTCGTTGGCCAGCATCCGGTTGTAAACGATCATGTTGGCGTTGGCCGAGCTGCTGTAGGAAAGATGCGTGACGGCAGCATACAGTTTCTTGCCGATGGAAATGGAGTCCATCGCGTCCTTGGGCCACCAGGGCTTGTCGAAGTTGGGCGTCTGCAGCGATTTGATATCGAGATAATAGCCGGAGAGCGCGTTGTTGATGGTCAGGGTATCGTGTCCGATGGACAGGGAGAAATCCTTGTCCCCGTTCTGCGCCGAAACCTTGACTGCGTTCGCAAATTCCTGGTCGCCGCCCTTTTCGACGGCGGTAATCGTGCAATTGTACTTCTCGGTTACATACGAGGTGGAATCGAACAGAGCGTCCTCGATGATGTCACCCGTCTTGTCCTCGGCGACGTTGACGATGTTCAGACCGCGGCGGCTGTAATAGATATTGAAATTGAATCCGCCAAGATCTATATCGTCGGGCAGGTCGGTATACACAAACGGGTCCTCAGGATCGGTTTCCTTTTCACCCGATGACTCTCCCGATGTCTCGTCGGGATTGGAGGAGCCTCCGGTTTCTTTGCTGCCGGAATTGCCGCTTTCTTTAGTACCGGAACCGTTTGTTCCCTTTTCGGGACCCCCTGCGTTATTGCCGCAAGCTGCAAATACGGCAACCAGCATAACCAGGGCCAAAACGGCACACAGAATACGCAATGCTTTCATGGATTAACCTCCCGGATTATTTTTCTATGCAGGCTTGATTTTAGCATACAGAAAAAACCGATGCAATCGGGGCGGAGAAAAAATACACACAGATTTTCCGCCTTTTTTCTTTTTTGCAATAAAAATATTGTATATCATGAACAAAATCAGGTCCGGCACAATCGCGCCGGACCTGATGGCTTTTCACAGTTGGGACTTCAGTCTCTTCCGTCCAGATAATCGCAGGCGGCAAGCGCCGCAATCGCGCCGTCCGAGGCCGCCGTCGTCACCTGCCGGATCCGTTTGGTACGGCAGTCTCCCGCAACGAAAACGCCTCTTGTCTTCGTCCGGCATCCCTCGTCTGCCGCGACGTATCCGCGGCCGTCCAGTTCCACCAGGGAAGCAAACGGTCCGTTCTGAGGTTCAAGGCCCACAGCCAGAAAGACTCCGTCCACGTCCAGTTCGCGGGTCTGCCCGGTCTTCTCACTCTTGATCCTCAGCCCGGTCAGCTCCTTCTCTCCGAGATACGCGTCCACGACGTGTCCAAGAATGATTTCAATGTTCTCCTTCTGCTCGACCTGACGGCAGAGTCTGGCCTCGCCGGTCAGAAAATCAAGGTTCTGGACCAGGTAGAGTTTTTTGACCAGTCCCGACAGAAGAATGGCTTCCTGCAAAGCCGAGTTTCCGCCCCCGATCATGGCGACGGTCTTGCCCGAGTAGAACGCTCCGTCGCAAACCGCGCAGAACGAAATTCCCTCCCCGACAAACTCCTCTTCGCGGGGCAGACCCAGACGGCGGTGCTTGGCGCCCGTCGCAATCACCAGGGCCCGGCCCCGGAAAGAATGTCCGTCATCGGTGTGCACCACCTTCTTTTCCCCGTCGGTTTCCACTCCGGTCACCTCGGCGTATTCGGTATCCACGCCCTGTTCCAGAATCTGTTCGACCAGTTTCTCGGCGTACTCATTGCCTGAGAGGGAAAGGAAACCCGGAATGTTCTCCACTTTCGGAGAAAAGGTAATCTGTCCTCCGAACGTTTCCTTTTCGATGACCAGCACGCTCTTGTCGGCCCTGCGTGCGTAGAGGGCGGCGGTTAGGCCCGCAGGCCCGCCGCCGATGACAATCAGATCGTAAAGCATATCAGATCCCCAGATATTTCTTGATTGCGCTCACTCCGATGAACTTTTCCACGTTCGCTCCGTCGTCGACCACCAGGGTCGGTGCCTGACGGATTCCGTAATGTTCCACCAGTTCCGGGTTCTCATCCGCCAGAACCTTCTCGTACAAAAACCCGTTCTTGTCCATGGTCGCCATGGCGATCTTGCAGTTCGGGCAGGTGGCGGTTGTGAACAGAATGGTCTTTCTGGCCGGAGCCTGTCCGCCATGGGAGATCATCGCGTCGGTCGGCTCGGCCGCGTCGCAGGGGCAGTCGGTCCGCGGACCCTCGTGGGTCAGATGCGAACGGGACACGTCGTACACCTTGCGGTCACGGAATTCCTGGGCCTTGCCGTCGTTCCAGTTCTGGACCGGGCGGTAGTATCCGGTGATCCGGCTGTAGACCTCGGTCTTCTCGCCGCAATGCGGGCACACCGGCACTTCGCCTGCCAGATAGCCGTGATTCTTGCACACGGAATAGGTGGGAGAAAGCGTATAGTAAGGAAGTTTGTAATTCTCGGCGATCTTGCGGACCAGGTTGGCTGCGGATTTCCAATCCGGCAGCTTTTCACCCAGGAAGGCATGGAAGACGGTTCCCGAAGTATACAGGGTCTGCAGCTCGTCCTGGATATCCAGCGCCGAGAAGACGTCCTCGGTGTAGCCGACCGGCAGATGGGAGGAGTTGGTGTAGTACGGGGTATCGCCCGGCTTCTTGGCCGCGGTGATGATATCCGGATACTTCTCCACGTCGTGCTTGGCCAGACGGTACGCGGTGGATTCGGCGGGCGTCGCCTCCAGGTTGTACAGATCCCCGTACAGTTCCTGGTAGTCCGAAAGGCGCTCGCGCATATGGTTGAGCACTTTCTTGGTGAATTCCTGGGTTTTGCGGTTGGTCATGTCCGCACGAAGCCATTTCGCATTCAGGCCGACCTCGTTCATGCCGACAAGACCGATGGTGGAAAAGTGGTTGTTGAAGGTGCCCAGGTACCGCTTGGTATAGGGGTACAGGCCCTGCTTGAGCAGTTCGGTGATGACCCGGCGCTTGACGTTGAGCGAGCGGGCCGAGATATCCAGCATATAATCCAGACGGTCGAAGAATTCCTTCTCATCGGCCGAGAGATAGGCGATGCGGGGCATGTTGATGGTGACAACGCCGACCGAACCCGTGCTCTCGCCGCTTCCGAAATAACCGCCCGACTTCTTGCGCAGTTCACGCAGGTCCAGACGCAGCCGGCAGCACATGGAGCGGACGTCGCTCGGCTCCATATCCGAGTTGATGTAGTTGGAGAAATAAGGCGTGCCGTACTTAGCGGTCATCTCAAAGAGCAGCCGGTTGTTTTCGGTATCGGACCAGTCGAAATCCCGGGTGATGGAATAGGTGGGAATCGGGTACTGGAAGCCGCGGCCGTTGGCGTCGCCTTCGATCATGATCTCGATGAAGGCCTTGTTGACCATGGCCATCTCGCGCTCGCAATCCTTGTACTTGAAGTCCAGTTCCTTGCCGCCTACGATGCAGTTCAGCTCGGCCAGGTCGGACGGAACGGTCCAGTCCAGGGTTACGTTGGTAAACGGAGACTGCGTACCCCAGCGGCTCGGGGTGTTTACGCCGTAAATGAAGGACTGGATGCACTGCTTGACTTCCTTGTAGGACAGGTTGTCGACTTTCACGAAAGGTGCCAGATAAGTATCAAAGGAGGAGAACGCCTGCGCGCCCGCCCATTCGTTCTGCATGATGCCCAGGAAGTTGACCATCTGGTTGCAAAGCGTGGACAGGTGGGAAGCGGGAGAGGAGGTGATCTTGCCGACCACGCCGCCCAGACCTTCCTGAATCAGCTGCTTCAGGGACCAGCCCGCGCAATAGCCGGTCAGCATGGAGAGGTCGTGGATGTGGATGTCCGCGTTGCGGTGCGCTTTCGCAATGTCCTCATCGTACACCTCGGAGAGCCAGTAGTTGGCCGTGATGGCGCCCGAGTTGGACAGGATCAGACCGCCGACCGAATAGGTGACGGTGGAATTCTCCTTGACGCGCCAGTCGTTGATGTGCAGATAGTTGTCCACGATTTTCTTATAATCCAGAAGGGTGCCCGATACGTCGCGCAGCTTCTCTCTGGATTTGCGGTACAGAATGTATGCCTTGGCCACTTCGTCGTAGCCCGCCTTGATCAGGACGGTTTCCACGCTGTCCTGAATGTTTTCCACCGAAATTTTCCCGTCCGAAATCTTCGGGGAGAAATCCGCCGTCACCTTCAGGGCAAGAAAGTCGATGACCTCTTCCAGATATTCGGTTTTGCATGCCTTGAATGCCTGCACCATCGCATTCTTGATCTTTTCAATGTCAAAATTGACTACGGTGCCGTCTCTCTTGATAACGTTGTACATACGCGTCTCCTATATATATGTAAATAATAATGGTTTATCCGTTTTATCCTCTTTTATCTGCTCGCAAAAAGGCAAAAAAAGAGATTATGCGCGTTCGTCCACGCCGCGCAGGGCGGTATCCGGAACATGTGTGCGGGCAGCATGCAGCATGCGGACAAGGGTCTGCTGACCCACCGACTGCATACCGGTGCCGAGCAAAGAACCGGAATCCTCGAAATTCTGCAGAAAATACCGGGAATCCGCCGGAATCAGGGACGCAATCCCCTCGATGTCCTCGACCGTATGGAAAGGCGAGACAACCGTGGTGCGGAACTCGTGGTCAACTCCGCTTTGCGCCAGAAGCGATATGCTGCTCGCGACGGGCGAAAAGTCGAACGAGGGAAGACCGACGGTTTGCGCATACTTTTCCCGGGTGTTCTTGATGTCCATGGCGACATAATCCGCCAGCCCCAGGTCCAGAACCCGGGCCAGGCGGTCCGGAAAGGTTCCGTTGGTATCCACCTTGGTGGCAAAGCCCATCGACCGGACGGCGGAAAGAAAATCGCACAGATCCTTTTGCAGCATGGGCTCCCCTCCCGTGACGGCAACCCCGTCCAGAAGTCCGCGGCGCTTCTCCAGAAAGGCGAAAATCTCCTCCTGTGCCCACTCCTCTCCCACGCCCTCGACGAGGCCGGCGTTGTGACAGAAAGGACAGCGCAGATTGCACCCGCCGGTAAAAACCGTGCAGGCAACCCGGCCCGGAAAATCCAGCATGGTCATTTTGGCAAAGCCCAGAATCCGCATCGGACCGTCCTCCCGTACCCGTTTTTTGCCCCCTGCTCCGGGCAGGGGAAGAACCGTAAAAGCATTATAGCAAAGAAGAAAAACGAATGCAAGGGCATTTCAAAAATTTTTCTATATTTTGTGTTTCTTTTTAAAAATACGGGTGGACTGGCACAATCCCTTGTGGTATAATGAAAAGGCCAAACATAGCAGGAAAAACCGCAAAAAGGGGTATTAATCAGTATATGACGATAAAGGAAACACATCCGGACTACGAAACCTTGCGGGACGTTCCCCCTATGGAAACGACCGACTACACAGACCCGCGCTGCCCGTTCTGCACGGACGCATTTGAAAAGGATACCCCGCCCCGCCGCGTCCCGATCGACCGGATCATGGCGCGGGCCAACGCCTACTTCGCCGCAGACGATTACGCAGGTGCCGAACGCCACTACGACTATTGGCTGCGCGAGGCCGAAGAAGGACGGGACGACCGGGGGCTCCTCTTCCTTTATAATGAACAGATGGGTCTGTTCCGCAAGACCGGGCAAAAGGAAAAGGCGCTGGACGCCGTAAGCCGGGCCATGCGCCTGCTCGAAAAAATGGAAATGACTTCCAGCATAACGGCGGGGACCACCTACGTCAACGCCGGAACGGTCTACAAACGGTTCGGGATGACCGAGCCTTCCCTTGCCTGCTTCGAGCGGGCCCTTCCCCTGTACGAAGCCCATTTGGCGCCCGACGACGGAAGGCTGGGCGGCCTGTACAACAACATGGCCCTGACCCTGACCGACGCAGGCCGATTCGATGAAGCCGAGCAATCCTACCGCAAGGCGCTCCGCGTCATGGAGCGAGTCCCGGACGGAGGGCCGGAGCGGGCTATCACCTACCTCAACCTGGCCAATCTGGAAGAGGCCCGACTGGGGCTTGAGGAAGCGGCGGAACGGATTGAAGAAGATCTGAATCTGGCAAGAGAACTTCTCTTTGACCCCTCCAACCCGCACGACGGAAACTTTGCGTTCGTATGCGAAAAATGCGCCCCCACCTTCACCTATTACGGCTATTTTGCCGACGGGGCCGAACTGGCCCGGACCGCACAGGAGATTTACAAACATGCAAGGACTTGAACTGTGCCGTTCCTATTTCCGGGAATACGGGCTGCCCATGCTGCAGGAAAACTTTCCGGAACTTCTCCCGCTTTGCGACGTGGCCCTGATCGGCTCGGGCTCCGAATGCTTCGGATACGACGACGAAGTCTCGCAGGACCATGATTTCGAACCGGGTTTTCAGATTTTTCTGCCCGGCGAGGATGTCGTGGACCGTAAAACCGCTTTCGCGCTCGAGCGTGCCTACGCAAAACTCCCGCGGGAATACCTCGGCTTTTCCCGTACGCCCCTGTCCCCGGTCGGGGCGGATCGGCGGGGCGTGCTCCGGCTTTCCGAATACCTGCAGTCCCATCTGGGAGTCCCGGACGGAAACCTTACGCCCGAAGATTTTTTGCGGCTGCCCGAGTCCTACCTGTTTGAAATGACCCGGGGCGAAATCTTCCACGAAGGACTGGGAGAACTGAGCCGGGTGCGGAACGCACTGGCCTGGATGCCCGCGGACGTGCGTTTGTGCCGTCTTTCGGGTCATCTTCTCCTTTGCGCTCAGTCCGGCCAGTACAATTTCACCCGGTGTCTCGAACACAACGAGTACGGAGCCGCGGCCCTGGCCAAGGACGAGTTCTGCGACCACGCCCTTTCCTGCGCCTTCCTGCTCGGCCGGGCCTATCGTCCCTATTACAAATGGTGTTTCCGCGCCCTGCGCGAAGTGCCAGGAAAGAGCGATCTGGCAAACCGGCTGCAGACCCTGCTCTGCGCCGCCACCACCCCCGAGAACGCGTTCGACCTTTATATGGAGATGGAAGAAGTCGCTTCGATGCTGATTGCCGATTTGCAGGATCAGGGACTCAGCGAAGCAATCTGCGCCGACCTGGAAAAGCATGCCTACAGCGTAAGGGATCACATCCGGGACCCTCAATGGCGCAACCGCAACATCCTGTTCGCCGTGCAGAGCCGGTAGCCGGCCAAGGGAACCCGCTTTTCCGCTGCAAAAGGGGCATGCAGGTCAGATCCCATGCGGAAGACCATATCGGAACCATAAGAACCCTGATCCCTGAAAAGCAAATGCATCCTTTCCGATATTGGGCCGGAACTTCACCCGCAAGATTTGTATCATGCCCGTCGTGCCCAAACAAGGGCCCGGCGCCTTTTCAGGCGCCGGGCCCTCTTACTGTTAATTCGTCCCGATCTCAAAACTACACGGGATACAGACAGACGGGTTGCAAATTGATTTGCTTTTCCGTCTGTTTTCTGTCAGGAACCGGGGGTATACGGAACCAGGTCAAACTGCAGGATTTCCTCATCCGTCATATCCGTCATCGGGCCCCAAATGTCGACCATCATCCATTTGCCATCCTCTTCGCTGAACAGCTTAATGTTGGCGGGAATCGTATCAGAACGCCTGAACATCGGATGCAGATCCTCCAATGTTCCGGAATAGGGCGCGGCTTCAGTCCGGTAATACTTCTTTACCTGCACCGTTCTATCACCCTGAGTCAAAGTATAGCACACATTCACATCAAATCCGTTTTCTGAACTGTATATCCTATACTCTATGCCGTCCTTTTGCTCGGTTTTCAGAATCCCATAGTGCTTTGAATCTGACAATTCATCTGTATAATACCTCTTGAAAACCCGGTCATAGAGATCCTTGTCCGGAAACAGCACCACATGACCGTCTTCGGCGTTTTCGCACCGGATACGGAAAGCATAGTAGGAACCATACCAACCGATTTCATAGGTCCGATACCGACTCGGTCCCCGTAAATTGTACAGATGGTCGAAATCGCAAATCAGAACGTTTCCCTCTTCGTCTTTGGCAAAAACCGTATTAACATGTCTTTTTTGCTGTTCGCTCAGCAACCCTTTTGTAACAGTATGGTAAAACTCATCCATGTCTTTGAAATCGATGGGCTCTTCCTCCTGAATGCTTAGGCCTTCATACCGAACCGGCGGATAATTCTCAGGATTGTCAAAAACAAGGTAGGAATTTTCCCCTTTGCGAATCAGGGAATAGTCGGCCTTTTCAGCCGGTCCGGAAGTCTCCTTGTTCCGCGAACAACCGGCACAGCAGCCAATGAAAACGACAATCAGGCATAACCAGATTAACACTTTTTTCATTTCACAAATCCTCCAATCGTCCATCCTGATGTTCCTTGCAAAGCGGTCCGAAACCTGTCCGAATCCGCGCTGTACAAAACCGAAAAAAGAGCACCGCAACGCTCTCTGGGCAAGCGTGAAATTCTTCCCTTCCGCCCACAGTATAACAGAACTCTTGTTTTTTGTCAACTATCCTGACAAATCGGATTTACCCCCCCAGATTTTGGATAACATACCCAAAATGCAGAATAAGAAAGGCAGGCCTTGTAAGACCTGCCTTGCATCATGGTCCGTCCGTAAGCAAAAGCGTCCGGACTGTTGTCGTTCAGATTTTGGACTCGTCGATCTTCCAGGACCCGCGCCGATTGGTTCCTTCCCGTTCGATGATGCCCCGCTCCTTGAGAGAATCCAGCGTACGCTGTACGGTCTTGACCGTCTTGCCGATCTGCTCGGCCATCTCCTCACGGGTGCTTTCGGGCTTTTCACGAAGCAAAGAGAGAACCTTTCCCTCGTTTTTGGTCAGACCCGGAACCGCTGCGGGTCCGGCCTCACCCCGGGCTGCCTCCTTCTTTGGTGCGGATTTGGCGGCCGGCTGTATCTTCCCGGGTTTCTTTTCCGGTTCTTCCCTGCCGCGGACCGCCGCCTTTTCGGGCGCCTTTACAGATGTCTTCTCCGATCCGGATTTTTCTGCGCTCTCCGACTGCACTGCCTTTTCAGAACTGTCCGTCTTCTCTGCCTTCTGCGCCGGGACGGTGCGGACCAGATCGACGTCCTCACGGCCGTCCAGAACCGCCGCAATGGCAGACGGAACCGCCGTCGGTGCGGCCTTGTCGTATTTGGCGAAGAAAGAGCGGACAAAGTCCTCATACTTCTCCTGTTCCACGTAATAGGAAAGACCGTGTCCGGCACCGGGAACAATCAGCAGTTCCTTGGGGGCTGCGCAGGCCGCGTAATTTTCATAGGTCATTTCAACCGGAACGAAGGTGTCGGCCGATCCGTGGATGAAACACACCGGAACCTTGGCGCCCCGCATCGCGGTCAGGGTGGTAGCCTGTGCGTTCCCCTGTCCGAGTCTCTGCTCGGAAATCAGGTCGACAAACGGCTTGTTCAGGCCGTAAGGAAGGTGCAGATTGTGCGCGACGATGTGCTTCCAGATTGCCTTGGGGGAGGTAAATCCGCAGTCCGCAATGATGCCCTTTACGCGACTTGGAAACGTCTCCGCCGCGGACATCAGCACGGTGGTTGCGCCCATGGAAACGCCTGTCAGATAAATCGGAAGCCGCCCCGGAAAGCGGGAAACCAGATAGTCTACCCAGACGCTCACATCCCGGCGCTCGAGAGTGCCCATACCCATGGACGCTCCTCCGGAATCGTTCTGCCCGCGCTGTTCGGCAAACAGGACCGTGCAGCCCTCCTTCTCCCAGAATTTAGCCACTGAGGCAAAGTCATGGGACCAGGTCGAGCGCCATCCGTGCATCGCCAAAAGAATCCGGCGCGGCTTGTCCGCCTGCAAAAGATGTCCCACCAGTTCCACTCCGTCCGGAGCGGTCAGGGTGACCGTTTCAGTAGGACGGGCAGCCAGCTCGGCCGCGTCCGCATCGCTGCGCGCCCTGTATTCCTCCTTGACCACGGATCCCGCAATCATACCCTTGGGCATTTTCTTGGCCAAAGGCGGCACTTTGCGGTCCAGGGAGATGCCCATCAACAGTTTGGTGGTGAAATACGCGGCCGCCGCTCCCATCGCGGCCAGTGCGGCAGCAGCCGCCAAAGACGAGGCAACCGGGTGAGCACCCTTCTTCTCTTCGGGCTCATCCTGCCAGAACGGAACGGTAAAACGATTCATCTGCTTATCCCCCTTCAAGGTCCATGTCAAGTTGTTTCGATACAGAGAAGACCGGCACTATGCGGCCGGCCTTCTGCCTTTCATCTGATTCTCATTCTCCGTAGGAAGGAGCTCCCGTCGGGTCTGTGGGTTCCTGATTTTTGGCAAGCAGTCCGACGATGAAGTCTTTCGGGAATCCGGCCTGCTCCAGGTTCGCATCCAGATTGTTGATCAGGTTGACGAACTTCACGGTCGTATCCTCGGACAACAGCGTCTGCAAATCGGTCGCTTCACCAGGCTTTACAATGGTTTCCGCCTTCTCTTTTGCCGTTTTGAGGTTGATCTTCGCAAAGACGGAGTTTTCGTTTTCAACGGCAATCTTCAGATCGGTTTCGGTTGCGTCAAGCTTGCCGTCGATCACCAGATTGTAGGATGCCAGCATCGCGAGAGCCATGGTCACCGAACCCATATCCGAATTGCTCTGGCCCTGCGCCGAGATGAAACGGGTGATGTCGGCAAACGGAATGGTGATGCGTCCGGAAAGAACGCCTTCCTTGTTCCAGGCTTCCGTGTCGAAATTCTCGACCTTGGCCGTAAGGGAAGATTTTCCGGCCGTCAGCGTCACGTTGCCGGTCTTCTTGCCTTTGTTCAGGGTTCCTTCGGAGACAACGGAGAACTTGGACTCGCCGTTTTCGCCCACATCCGCCTTGAACGCATAGTTCTTGCCGTCGTCCAGCGAACCAACAGCTATGGTTGAACGACTTTCCTGACCATCCTCATCGACAGAGGTCTGGCTGACGTCCACACCCAGCAGTTCGTTTTTCTTGTTGGTGTACAGTTTGACGACCAAGGCGCCGTTCTGATCGACATTCTCGGTCTGCTCTCTCTCCACGAGTGTAATCACCCGGTCAAGGAGAGACTGGAACGTCTGGTACAAAGAGTCGGCGTTGTCTTCGCCCTCCTGAGCCGCAGCGTTCAGAATGGTTTTGATATCCTCGTCGGTCTTCAGGGTGCGCAGCACTTCCAGGAAGGCGTTCTGCGCCGACTTCTGGGTGATGGTAGCCGTAACCGTCTTTACCTTTTCGGTCATGGAACCGACGGTATAGTCCACGTCGTTCTCTTCCTGGCCTCCTGCGAATTTGCTCAGCACGATGCCTACGTACCGCAGGATGATGCGCTGCAGAACATCCGGATCAGGCAGATTGATCTTTGCGTCCGAGACGCCCGCCAGCATACCGGTCACGGAACTGAGATCCATTCCGCCGACTTCGCCGATGCTAGAGCCAATGCCCGAGTTCATCACTTCCGCCAGATCGAACCGGATGTAATCCTCGCTGAAAACCGGGGTCTTGGCATAGATCGTCCCGTTCTCCATATCCGCGATGATTTCCACGGTCAAAATGCTGACCTGATTGATTTTGATATCAGCCGCCACCCGGGTCAGATTGTTCTCGCTGCCCGTGGTAAGGGCCACCTCCATCGCTCCGAGCGCGGAAGTGTCTTCCAAGCCGATTGCGTTGCCGAGCAAGGTCTGCAGTTCGGGCCCGAGCTCCACCGAAACGGTGCTCTTCAGGCTGGCCGTGTCCACGGTGGTCTTTGCCTCATCGTATTGAGCGAGTGGACTGGCAACGACTTCCTTCACTTTCTTCTCTGCCACATACTCGAAATGTTCTTCGGGTGTATCAAACTTTGTCGGTTCGCTTCCGCATCCGCTCAGCGCGACCATAGAGGCCACCATGACGAGCGCCAGAAGCAAGGCTAAAAACTTCTTCATGTCTTCTCCTTTTTGATTCTGAATTTGATTTTCCATGTTTCCGAATCTGTTTTCTTTGAAGGATATACTATGCTAATAGATATCCACTCAAAATGATACCACAGAAAAAGGGACAAGTCAAGTGTTTTCGGTCCCACATTCTCAGACCCTGTTCCCGAAAACAGCAATCGAGTAGGAGGGGGTGATTAGCCCCCGTCCTCTCACCGCACCGTACGTACCGTTCGGTATACGGCGCGTTCAACAATCAGCAGAGTGTCTAGACTCGTAACCTTCCAGGATATCATAGTATCCGGCGGTTGCGAGCCTTTCATTTGTTATGGCTACTTCCACGGTAGCGACTTTGGACATAAACCAGTACTTCCTTCTGCTCATTGCAGCCATCCAAGCATACTTTTCCGCCACTCCAAGCTTCAGAAGATTATCATATTTCGTCATTGGTTTCTTCCATTGTTTCCAGATGTACGCCCGAATTCGCCT
>JAFTBN010000002.1 GCA_017455185.1 Clostridia bacterium | reverse complement strand
GGCCAGACCGCGAAGTCCAAGGCTTCCGTCTGGGAAGGCATCCCGATGAAGACCGTCACGGAGACGATGGGCCTGAGTGTCACGCAGACGGTCGTCGAATTCAAGGAAGGTCCCGTGGACGCCTCCCTGTTCGAAGTGCCCACGTTCTGACTCCGTCATTCCGCACTTTACGATACGCGTCCCCGTTGATTCGGGGCGCGTAGTTTTCAGGGCGTCCATGACCTTCAATTCCCTTGCATATGCGATTTTCCTGCCGTCAGTCTTCCTGCTGTACTGGTTCGTCTTCAACAAAAACCTGAAGCATCAGAATCTGTTCATTGTCGCAGCATCCTGCCTGTTTTACGGTTGGTGGGACTGGCGGTTCCTGGGACTGCTGGTCTTCACCGCTATCTGCAGCTGGGGGAGCGGAATCCTGATTGACCGGTACCGCGGCAAGGGAAAAGCCCCCGGACGAATCTGCCTTCTGAACGTCCTCCTGAACCTGTCCATCCTGGGCTTTTTCAAATATTTCGGATTTTTCGTCCGTTCTTTCTGCTCCCTGTTTCCGGAGATCGGGTCCGACGGTCCGGTGCTGCGTATCATCCTGCCGGTCGGAATCAGTTTCTATACTTTCCAGGCCATCGGCTACACCGTGGACGTTTACAAGGGCAGAATTGCACCCACCAAGGACCTGGCTGCCTTCCTTGCCTTCATCTGTTTCTTCCCCCAGCTGGTCGCCGGTCCTATCGAGCGGTCAACCAGCCTCCTGCCCCAATTCCAACACAAACGGGATTTTGACGGTTCGGCCGCCGCTGACGGCCTCCGGCTCATATTATGGGGCCTTTTCAAAAAAGTCGTCGTGGCGGATACCTGCGCCCGTTATGTCGATTCCGTCTTCAACGCCGCCCAGCCACAGCCCGGGAGCGCGCTGCTCATGGCAATCCTTCTGTTCTCTTTTCAGATATACGGAGACTTTTCCGGCTATTCCGACATCGCCATCGGCTCCGCCCGGCTGTTCGGCATCCGGCTGATCCGCAACTTCAATCTTCCATTTTTCAGCCAAAGCATCCCGGAATTCTGGAGGCGCTGGCATATTTCCCTCACCACCTGGCTTCGGGATTACGTCTATCTTCCCCTGGGGGGCAGCCACGGAAGCAGACTCCGGACAATCCGCAATACGTTCATCGTATTCCTTGCCAGCGGACTCTGGCACGGCGCGGATTATACCTTCATCGTCTGGGGCGCCTTTCATGCCGTCCTGTTCATTCCCGCCATCCTGTCCGGGAAACGGCGTCTTCCCGCCGACATTCCCGCCGCCGGGCGGTTCCTTCCCGGATTCCCGGACTTGGCCAGGATGTGCCTGACATTCCTGCTCGTTTCCCTGGGGTGGATCTTTTTCCGGTCCGATTCCCTCGCACAGTCCTGGGCGGTTTTCTGCCGGCTTCCCGCCCAAGAGACCCTTACGGCCGCCTACAAACTGTTTCTGCTCCCGGAGACCCGGATGTGTTCCCTTTGGGCCGCCTGCATGCTGCTTTTGGAATGGACGGGAAGGGACCGGGAATGCCCCCTCCGCTTCGACCGTATCCGCACTCCCCTCCTACGGTATGTCATCTACACAGCCATCGTCCTCCTGATTATCTATACCGGAGAGCCGGACGGGACACCGTTCATCTATTTCCAGTTCTGAACATGAAACGTTTCCTGCTCAAATTCGCCGTCTTTTCACTTGTGTGCCTGACCGGTTGCGTCGGCATGGACCTCCTGTTTTCCCGGCGGTACCAGCAGTCGGCCCAACCTCTTTACGCGGCGTGGTATGACCTGATGCACGGACGGGTTCAGGCAAAGGTCATTGTCAACGGCAATTCCCGGGCCTGGGCGCTTCTTTCTCCCGCCATTCTGGACAGTGTCCTCAACACGACCTCCTATAACCTCGGAATCGACGGCAGCGCCTTCAACCGACAGTCGGTCAAATACCGTCTGTTCCGACATTACAACCCAAAGCCATCCCTGATCATCCAAAACATCGATCACATGTCCATGGAGTTCACCGACGGTTATCAGCGCAGCCAGTTCTATCCCTACCTGTGGAACCCGGTATTCCGCAAGGCAGTCACCTCCGTCGAAAGCATTCCCTTCCCCGACAAATACCTGCCGTTCTTCCGCTACCGGGGGATGCCCTTGCCCGAAGACGATCCGCACACCACCCCCATCCTGTACAAGGGATATCATGCCCAAGACCTGCACTGGAACGGGAAAGCACTCCGGAATCTGGACAGCTTCCGTTTCGTGGTGGACCCGAGAACGGAAACCCTGTTCGACGAATTCCTGCAAGAGACCGCAAAAGAGGGAATCCGTGTCGTATTTGTCTTCGCGCCGTTCTATGAAGAAGGCTTCCGAAAAATCGAAAACCGACAGGAAATGCGGGCATTTTATGAAAAGTATGCCCGCCGGTACAACATTCCGATCCTGGATTACACGACCCTGGACATCTGCAGGGATACCGCCTATTTTTACAACGCGACCCACATGAATCGACGAGGAGCCGAATTGTATTCACGCACCCTGGCCAAAGACCTCCTGTCTTTGGCAACGACGGAGGATTGGGGAAGATAGTTCCCCCCCCCGCATGGTTCAAAACGCGCATTTATTGCATTCAAGGGCGGACTTTGGTTTGCAAAAACAGAATTTGATTTTTATTTTTGTATAATATTTAACCAAATTAAACTACGCATGCCACTCCTCTCCGCACAGTCTCCTGACAGGACTTGGTTCGTTGCCCGGACCCGCTTTTTCCGCCAGGAACTGAAAATCCGCGACTGGCTCAACGACCGCGGGGTGGAGAATTTCGTGCCGACGGTCCGTTCCGATCGCAGGCGCGTAAAAGAAGCCGGAAGACAGTTTATTGAAAAGCCCACAGCACCCAATCTCGTATTCGTCAAGACAGACAAGCCCTCCGCTTGTGCGCTCGTGGCGGATTTCGGACTGCCCATGCAATACATCATCGACTGCGCGACTCACCGGATGCTGGTCGTGCCGGAGAAGGAGATGTCCGACTTCCAGCGGGTCTTCGACCTTTCCAAGGATCATGGCGGCCTGATGGACCGTCCCCTGAAGTTGGGGGACCGGGTAAGGATCACGAAGGGCGCGCTCCGGGGCGTGGATGGTTATGTTTTGGAAATCCTGGGATGTTCCTATGTGGCGGTAGGCCTTATGGGCGTTCTGTGGGCAAAGGCGAAAGTTCCCAGAGCGTATCTGGAACTAAGATAAGTTTTGCGACGCATGTCGCTGATTATCAACAGTTTCACACCGTGTTACTGTGAGCGTAGCTTTACCCTATCCGTTCGAAAAATGAATCGTATTTTTTCTTTTCCTTC
>JAFTBN010000021.1 GCA_017455185.1 Clostridia bacterium | reverse complement strand
GGAGGGCCTGCACTACTCCAACACCGGCTTCAACCTGCTGGCCCTGCTGGTGGAGCGGCGCTCCGGCCTTCCCTTTGAGGACTTCCTGCAAAAGAACATCTTCGAGCCCGCCGGCATGAGCTCCACCCGCTGCTGCCATATCCGCAGGGACGGCGTGCCCTTTGCCAACTATGCCCAGGCGACGGTATTCGACGACGGAAAATGCGTGGCCGACGTGGACTCCGCCGAGGACGGCGACGTGGCCGCCTTCGACGGCCTGAACGGCGACGACTATGTGTATACCGACGTCTTCGACATGCTCCGCTGGGACCGGGCGCTGCGCGAGGGCAAGGTGCTGACGAAGGAAGAACAGGCTCTCATGTACACCCCGGCGAAGCTGAACAACGGCGAGGACGCCGTTTACGACGAAGACGACGGGCTGGGCTACGGCTTCGGCTGGGCCGTCGGGCACGACGAGGCCCTTGGCCTGGTCGTCAGTCACAGCGGCGGCATGCCGGGCGTCGCCACCTGGTTCGAGCGCTTTGTCGACGCGGACAGGGTGCTTGTGATCCTCGGCTGCCGGGACTACAGGGACGTCAGGGCGTATATGGGCTACTGGAACGGCATGAGAGCGGTCGCGCGGGACGAGGAGCCGGAGCCCGTCCGAAGCATCGAGGATCTCGCGCTCAAGGATCCCGACAAGTCGAAATGGCCTGATCTCTGCGGCAAGTACGAGCATCCGGAGGACGCCGATTTCCTTATCGACGAGGTCTGGATGGAGGACGGCGAGCTTCATGCGAGGTCGATCGACGAGGACGGGGATGAGATGCGCTTCAGGCTCTATCCGATCGGCGAAAACGAGTTCGGCCGCAAGGGCGGCCTGCTCAAGCTGACCTTCGGCGACGGCTGCCTGACGTACGACGATTTCACCTGCAGAAAGCTGTAAGGAAAACAAACGACACAGACGGAGGATATTCCCATGAATATTGCACTGAGACCCATTGACAATACCAACCGCGAGGCGGTGCTGGCCCTTTCTGTGCGGGAGGATCAGCCTTTCGTGGCCAGCAATAAAACCTCTCTGCGGCAGGCGGACGAGGCGAACGCGGAGCAGCCCGGCGTGGCCCGGCCCTTTGCCATCTATGCAGATGAGAAGCTGGTGGGCTTCTGCATGTTCGCATTCAATCCGGAAGAAGAGGATGAGGACGACCGCTACTGGCTCTGGCGCTTCATGATCGACAAGAACGAGCAGGGCAAGGGCTGCGGCCAGGCCGCCCTGCAGGAGATCATCAAATACTTCAAAGAAAATGGCGCCGACCGGCTCTTCCTGTCCACCGAGCCGGAGAACGAGCGGGGCCTGCACGTGTACCGCAAGGCCGGCTTCCGGGAGACCGGCGTCGTCAGCGGTGACGAGGCCGTCCTGATGCGGATGCTGAAGGGGCCGAACAAGACGGTCAAAGACTTTTACGGCGTCGACGTGGACAAGGCCATGCGCATCCGGGGCAGGAAGGGCTACGGCGTCAGCATCGCGGTCTGCGACGGCGACGGCGATTTCAGCACCTACTGCTCCGGCAGCGGCCGATACGGCGAAGACTTCCCGGTGAATCCGGATATGCTGTTCCAGGCGGGTTCCGTATCGAAGCCCATGTTTGCGCTGACGCTGCTCCGCTATGTGGACAAGGGCCTCATCGACCTTGATGCGGATATCTCGGGCGTGGTGCCGGAATTCGTCAAAAAGGGCCCCGTGACCTTCGCCGCGCTGCTTTCCCACACGGCGGGCTACAACCTGCACGGCTTCCCCGGCTACCGCGCGGATCACGAGCCGCTCTCGCTCGAGGATGTGCTGAATGGCAAAGGCGTTACGCCGAAGCTCAGAAGGATTCGTCCTTACGGCAAGCAGCACATGTACTCCGGCGGCGGCATCACATTGGCACAGCTCGCCTTTGAGCGTATCACCGGCACGACTCTCCGCGATGCCTTCCAAAAGGAGGTCGCTGAGCCTCTGGGGCTGAAACGCACCGGCTTTTTCCAGCCCCTGGACGAAGACTTGGTCGCCAACGCCGCCTTCGGTTTCAGGCTGGCGCAGAAGGAGGACTCTGCCCACGGGTATCATTATTACCCCGAGCACGCCGCGGCAGGCCTTTGGACCACGCCGACGGAACTGGTCAAAATCGGGCTTGCCCTTTCCGAGAGCTATCGCAAAGGCGGCATCCTCAAAAAGAAGACCGCGCGGCGCATGATGACGCCGGTCATGGATGACTATGGCCTTTGCCTCGACGTTTGGGAATCGGAAGCCCGAAAAGATAGCGTTGCCGGTCACGGCGGTGAGAATTGGGGCTTTTTGACAAGCTGGGTTTTCTCCCGAAAAAAAGACGTCTGCGTTGCCATAATGTACAACAATGTTACGGAAGCAGCCGATGAAGCGATGAACAACATCGCCTGTGAGATTTTCAAAAACGCGAAAGAATAAAGGAAAAAAAGATGGGCGACGGCTGCCAGATGTTTGACGGCATCTCCTGCGAAAAGCTGTGACTGAAAAAAGACATTGGAGGATTATGCAATGATACATCTGGAAAGAAAAAAAGAACGTCTATGATTCTGACATATGCGGGAGACTGGGAACGTCGACTTTTTTAAAAAGAACGGCTATCTGCTCAGAGGCGAACTCAAAGACGGTCCCAAAGGACACAACTGTTACGAGCTCTACAAAAAGTTCTGAAACAGGATAGCACAAATTCCAGATTTGTTGGGACCATCAAATTGAATTCTGACCTCACATAGCCGGGGGCTGACACGCGATCAGTCCCCGGCTATTCATATCTCGCAAAATGGTGGAAGAAAAAAACCACTGGACTGACGTAACGAATTACAACAGTCCAGTGATTGTCAGTCAACCTTGTCAGACAGATGCCCAGCGCATTTTTGTCAAAACTTTCTTTTGAACATCGGGCTAAGGCCGGCGCAATCCTTTTTACAGGGTCACTTTCATATAGTTCTTTTTCCCGCGGCGGAGCACGATGCCTTCCTTCAGGGAAGCTTCGTCGTATTCTGCCCGGATATCCGAGACTTTTTCGTTGTTGACCGTAACGCCGCCCTGTTCCACTGCACGACGGGCATCCGAACGGGAAGAGACAAGGCCTGAGGCTGTCAGAAGGGTCAGGATATCGGCTTTTCCGTCTTTCAGGGCGGATGCGTCCAGCGTTACCGTCGGCATGTTGGAAACGTCTCCTGCGCTGAAGAGCGCTTTTGCACTGGCCTGCGCCTTGTTCGCTTCCTCTTCGCCGTGAACCAGTTTGGTCAGCTCAAAGGCCAGTATTTCCTTGGCTTCGTTCAGCTTGGCGCCTTCCCAGTCCTTCATGGCCTCGATTTCCTCGATGGGGAGGAAGGTCAGCATGCGGATGCATTTGAGCACGTCCGCGTCGTCGACGTTTCTCCAGTACTGGTAGAAGTCGAACGGAGAGGTCTTGTTGGGATCGAGCCATACGGCACCCGATGCGGTCTTGCCCATTTTCTTTCCTTCCGAGTTGAGCAGAAGGGTAATGGTCATGGCGTAGGCATCCTTGCCCAGCTTGCGGCGGATCAGTTCGGTTCCGCCCAGCATGTTGGACCACTGGTCGTCTCCGCCGAACTGCATGTTGCAGCCGTAGTTCTGGAACAGATAGTAGAAGTCATAGGACTGCATGATCATGTAGTTGAATTCCAGGAAGGACAGACCTTTTTCCATACGCTGCTTGTAGCATTCGGCCCGAAGCATGTTGTTGACCGAGAAGCAGGCGCCGACTTCGCGGAGCAACTCGATGTAGTTCAGTTTGAGCAGCCAGTCGGCGTTGTTCACCATAACGGCTTTGTCCGGCCCGAACTCAATGAATCGTTCCATCTGATGTTTGAAGCACTCGCAGTTGTGCCGGATGATTTCGGGCGTCATCATGGAGCGCATGTCGGTGCGGCCCGAGGGGTCGCCAATGTATCCGGTTCCTCCGCCGATCAGGACAACCGGCTTGTTGCCGGCCATCTGGAGCCGCTTCATCAGACACAGAGCCATGAAATGGCCTACGTGCAACGAATCGGCCGTCGGATCGAAACCGATGTAGAAGGTTGCTTTTCCTTCGTTGATCAGTTGCTTGATTTTGTCTTCATCGGTTACCTGCGCGATCAGACCGCGGGCAACCAGTTCATCGTAAATGGTCATGATTGGATCTCTCCTCTAGGATTCCATCTCTTACAGAATGCGCTTATTATATTCTTTTAGCACTCTTTTGTCAAGCACCGCGGGGGGGTTGTTTTTGCCCACCGGTTGTGCTAAAATCAAAGACGCCGGAGTCTTTTTTGAAAAGAGAGGAAAAGCGATATGGGAAAAGTAGTAGGGCCGGGTTCGGCCATCACCGACGTGACGGGATACGTGCAGCGTTTTCCCGTTCCCGGACAGACGGTGCAGGGGAACCGCGTTCAGTTTGGCCCGGGCGGGAAAGGCTCGAATCAGATGACCGCCGCCCACCGTGCGGGAGCGGACGTCTGTCTGATTGCCCGTCGCGGAGAGGATTTTCCGGGTCAGGTTCTGCGGGAGCATTACCAGAATGAGAAAATGAGCCAAAAGTACATCCTGGCAACGCCCGACCAAAGCACCGGCATGGCGCTGATCGAAGTGGAACAGCAGAGCGGGCAGAACCGCATTGCTGTGTTCCTGGGTGCCAACGAGGTTCTCTCGCGGGAGGATGTCCGCATGGCGGAGGAGGAGTTCGCGGGAGCGGGCGCGGTCCTGGTTCAGTTTGAAACCGGTCTGGAGCCGATTCTGGAGGCCAAAGAACTGGCCCGGACTTACGGGGTTCCCCTGATTGTCAATCCTGCACCCTGCCGGGATTTTCCGCCCGAGGTTTTCTCCGGGGTGGACTACGTCACGCCCAACGAGACCGAGGCCGAACAGTATACCGGCGTTCCGGTCCGGACGGCCGAGGATTGCGAGGAAGCGGCGCGCAAGTTCTTTGCCCTGGGGGTGAAGAATGTGATTCTGACGCTGGGTTCCAGGGGCGTTTTCTGGCACGACGGAAAGAAGGGAACGACGCTGGACGCACTGAAGGTGCCGGTTGTGGATACGACCGGAGCCGGGGACGCGTTCAACGGCGCGTTTGCCTGTGCTCTGTCGGAAGGATTGTCCCCCGACGTCGCATTGAAGTTTGCCAACTGCGCGGCCGCCTTGTCGGTGACAAAGCCGGGCGCTTCGCTGTCGATGCCTTACCGGAACGAAATCGTTGCCAAGCTGAAGGCGGAATACGGCATTGAGATTGAAAAATAACAGGTCGGAAGGCCGAAAGAAGGAAAATATGAAGGATATTACTTTGGTTGTCATGGCAGCGGGCATAGGGTCCAGATTCGGCGGCGGCATCAAGCAGCTGACGGCGATGGGACCCAAGGGCGAAATCATCATGGACTACGCGATTTACGACGCTCTGAAGGCGGGCGTATCGAAAGTGGTCTTTATCATCCGCCATGATCTGGAGAAGGATTTCAAGGAAATCATCGGCGACCGGATTGCCAAGGTCTGCCCGGTGGCTTACGCGTTCCAGGAGAAAGACGATCTGCCGGACGGCTTTACCGTTCCGCAGGGCCGCATCAAGCCCTGGGGCACAGGCCAGGCGGTGCTGAGCTGCAAGGGAATCGTGGACGGTCCCTTTATTGTCATCAATGCGGACGATTACTACGGGACGGACGTGTTTGCCAATATGGTGCAGTATCTGCGCGCGACCGAGGAAAAGACGGACGGTGTGTTCAATTTCTGTATGAGCGGTTACAAACTCTGCAATACGCTCAGCGACAACGGCGGCGTATCACGCGGTATCTGTTCGGTCAGCCCGGACGGGTATCTGGAGTCCATCTGTGAGACGCATCACATAGAAAAGGTGGAAGGCGGAGCCGCGTCCCGTCAGGATGACGGCACCCTGGTCAAAGTGGAATACGGTGCACCGGTTTCCATGAACATGTGGGGCCTGACTCCTGGCATATTCGATGTGCTGCAGGAGAAGTTCGTCCGGTTCCTGCAGAACACGCCCCCGACGGCCCTGAAAGCCGAGTTCCTGCTTCCCGAGGTTCTCAACGAGATGCTGCAGGAGAAGACGGCCTCCATCCGGGTGCTTCATACGGACTCGACCTGGTTCGGTGTAACCTACGCGGCGGACACGCCTGTGGTGCAGGAACATTTTAAGGCTCTTTGCCGGAAGGGAGTTTATCCGGCGGGTCTTTTCGGTAGGGCCTGATGCGTCAGACGCGCTATTCCATAACGGTGCCGGGACTGGTAAAGCCCCGGCTTGCCGCAGTTGCGTCGGATGTACACGACCAGGCCCGGTACGGCCAGCGGGCGCTTGAAGCTCTGGCCGAAAGCTCGCCCGACCTGATTCTCATTCCGGGGGACCTGACCGAGGACATCCGGGATCCGTCCCGCTACGGGTTTGCGTTTGCCCGAGCGTGCGCGGCCATCGCGCCGACGTATGTATCGCTTGGCAATCACGAAATCGGAGGATGCCATTCGAGCCGACCGAACCCCGCTTCTCTTCACGTGGAGGCAGATGCGGTGGAACGGTATCGCGAGCGTCTGGCCGGGGACGGCGTATGCCTTCTGACAAACGAATGGGTTCTGCGGGATGAGCTGGTCATCGGCGGTCTTTCGTCCGGCCTTGCCCGGGACGCCGAGGGAACGCTGCGCGAAAGCGGGCCGGATCTTGCCTTTGCCGGGAAGATGGCCTCTTTGCCCGGCGTGAAAATCCTTTTGTGCCATCAGCCCGAGTATTACATGCAGGACCTGTTCCGATACGCGCTGGACGTTACGGTGGCCGGACATGCGCACGGCGGACAGATCCGTCTTTTTGGCCGGGGTCTCTATTCTCCCGGTCAGGGACTTTTTCCCAAGTGGACCCGGGGCCTTTTCAGAAAGGGAGGGGAAGGCTGTCTGGCTGTCAGTGCGGGCGTGTCGAACAATACGGGCATTCCCCGTCTGTTCAATCCAACCGAGATCATGCTCCTGCAATTGTGCGTTCCCGAAACATGATCCGGGGACCGATGGAAATCAGAAAAGAAAGCCGCGCTTCCATGCGCGGCTTTCTCTTATGAAAATAGGGAATGAGGGAATGCGGGATTCGCCCGGTCTTACTCGGATTCGGATTCGTTCTCTCCGGACTCGCTTTCACCGGATTCCTGTTCTGCTCCGGATTCCTGTTCTGCTCCGGATTCCTGTTCTGCTCCGGATTCCTGTTCCGCTCCGGATTCCTGCTCGGTTTCGCTTTCCTTTTCAGGGGGAGTTTCCGGTTTTTCTTCCGGAGGAAGCAGATCGTTTTCTTCCACGTATTGTTCCCCGTAAGAACCGGGAACCGTGGTGATGACCAGCTGAACGTAGGTCATAGGTTCGCCGTCCTCGCCTTCCGTCTTGGTTACGGAGTCTTCGGATTCCTGACGGAATGCGTATTCGCCGATTTTATCTTCTCCAACCGAGGCGGGAATGTTGATGGAGGCAAGAGAATGGCAATAGTAGAAGGCCATTTCGCCGATTTCCTCCAGACCTTCCGGCAGGACCATTTCGGTCAGACTGTCGCACTTGAAGAACGCAGCCTTGCCGATGATTTTCAATGCGGGCATTTCGCTTATGGATTTCATAGCGGAACATCCGTAAAATGCATTATCGGAAATGGTTGTCAGTTTGGACCCGGCCGTGACGGAGGTAAGGCCGATGCACTGATAGAACGCGCCTTCGCCCAGAAGAACCAGTTCGGCGGGAAGTTTGATTGAGGTCAGTTGCGTGCAGCCTGCAAAGGCGTACTTGCCGATTGCAGTGACCGAATCGGGAATGGTGATTTCAGTCAGGTTGGACATGAAATAAAAGACCTGATCCCCGATTTCCACCACCTGCTTTTCGTTGATGACAGAAGGAATGACGACTCCGTGTCTGAAGGCGCTTCCGCGGTATCCGATGATTCTGACCGAATCGGAAGTCACGGGCTCATATTGAAAGGTTTCCCCTTCCGCGGTTGTATATTTTTCTTCCAGAATTTCTTCGTCCGCCAGAGATCTTTTGTCGTCGTCCTTGCTTTTGCAGGAAACGACGCTGAACAGCAGAGCGAAGCAAAGGACAACCAGAATGATTTTTTTCATGAAAATTATGCAGTTGCGGCGGAAATGCGCAGCCGCTCTCCTTTCAAAACTAAGAGTTGGAGGCAGGCCTGTACGTCTGATACAAACTTGCTTTCCCATTATACATAAAAAGAGAAAGATTGTCAACAGAAAAAAACGCTTGCTTTGAAATGCCGGAATCCGGCTGCCGGAAGCCGGGCGCGCAAAGCGGGGAAAATCGGCCCGGAACCGGGCTTTGACTTGACAAGAATGCTCCCTTTGGGCTACAATACAGGCATGAAAAAGAAGAGGGCGGAGTATGGTATCTTCAGGTGAGGCGTCAATCGAATATGGATCCGGGGGCCGGTATCCGCGGTTTTTTTCCAAAATGGACGGGAAGACAGTGGCTGTTCTTTCGGACCTCAACACCCACCCCTTGGCTCTTCCTCTTGAAGCCGAACTTGGACGGCGCGGAGTCCGGGTGAAGGAAGTCCTGTTTGACGACTCGGATCTGCTGCCCCGCGAGGGGGAGTGCGCGTTTGCCCTTGAGCAGTCCCGCGGATGCGATTATGTGCTGGCGGTAGGGAGCGGAACGCTGAACGATATGGCCAAATCCGTCGCGACGCGTCTCGGCATTCCTTCGGGCGTGATGGCGACTGCGGCGAGCATGGACGGATATCTTTCCAAAGGCGCCGCGCTGATGCGGAACGGCTTTAAGGTGACCGATCCGGTCAACGCTCCGTCGGACGTGCTTCTGGATCCGGACATCATCCGCAGGGCGCCGCGGGATATGACGGCTGCCGGGTTCGGAGACATCGTCGGCAAATACACGTGTCTGGCGGACTGGCAGCTGGCGCATCTGCTCCGGAACGAAGAGATTCATGAAGGCGCGTACGAACGGATGCTGCAGGCGAGGGACACTTGTATGGATGCCTACCCCGGGCTTGTTGAAGGAAAAGGGGAAGCGGTGGACCGGCTGATGCGTGCCCTGCTTGCCGCCGGTCAGGCCATGGCGATGTGCGGCAATTCCAGGCCGGCTTCGGGGAGCGAGCACCATATGTCCCATTTTTTGGAGATGGATTTTGCCCGCCGGGGCGAGAGAATTCCCATGCACGGGTTCAAAGTCGGCGTGGGAACCCTGGTCTCGCTTGAAATCTATCGGTATATACGGAGTCACGATCTCGACCTCCCATACAAGGCGGGGATTGACGGAATCGCGGCCGGTCTGCCGGAAGCGGAGCAGGTCAGGGCGTGGCTGAAGGGAATGGGCTGTCCCGTCCGGTTTTCCGAGATGGGCGTCCGGAAAGAAACCATGGAAGAGATGCTGGAGAAGGCGTATACCGTCAGGGACCGGTATACCGTCCTGACGCTGGCGCATGAGTTCGGTCTGACAGCGCAGATGAAACCTCTTCTGATGGAGCGGTATTGGTAATCAGACCGGCTTTGCCCGGAAAAACAGAATAATAAAGATGACGGAAGCCCGGACCGTATCAGGGTCCGGCGGTTATCCGAAAGGAAGGAGAGGGCAGGCCCCCGAAGGGCTCCTGCCGCAATGGGGAATGAAAGATTGTTTTGTCAGGAGTACGTGGATCCGCTTTTTATGCGCGGTATTGTGTCTTTTTGTTTTGCTTCCGGTCTGCGCCGGCTGCGCCGGTTCGACTCCCGACCCGAAAACCGAAACACAGTCCGAATCGGACACACTTCCGGTTCAGGGCGGGACCGATACCGAGACCGACCAGCAGGGTGGGGATGAAACCGAGCCGGAGCCTTCGGGAATGGTTCTGGACGGAACGTTCCGTTTGTATTGCGCTCCCGGAGCCGAGTCTGCCGCAAAGGCCGTCGGGGATGCGGTAAAGGAACTGTTCGGCGTTTCCCTGAAAGTCGAGAGTTCTTCCTATTCGGATAAAAGTCCGGACGGGGGCCATCGGATTCTGATCGGCGATACGGCGGACAGCGCTTCCGCTTCTGCCATGGCCACGCTGCGTGAAAAGGATTACCTCTATTCCGTTCCGGAGGAGGGCGTTGTCGTCCTGGCTGGCTGGAATGCGGACTCGCTGCGCTCGGCAGCCGGGGATTTCCTCTCGGATCAGTACGGATACACCGGACCGGGAACCGGTCATGCGGCCGGGATTGAGGTCGGCGCCGGAAAGACGGTCCGCCAGGGCTCGTATCCGATTTCCGAGCTGACGTTCAACGGAATGGGCGCCGGCGGAATGACCGTGTTCTATCTGGATAACGAGGGCAAGACGGCAGGCAAGGAAATCACGGACCGCGTGACAAGCCTGACGGGATATATGCCCAGACTCGTGCAGGGGAAGGCTGGTTCATATGACCTTCCCGGGATTTACCTTCTCGGCGGATCGGGCGAACTGTTTTATTCAATCGACCGCAGCGGGCAGTCGGTTCTGATCGAAGCGCCGTCAGGCGGACTGAAGGAAGCCGTAGGGGCGTTTCTTTCCGAGTATCTTGACCTTTCGGATTCCGGGGAGGAGAAGGTCGGAATTGAAACTTCCGATCTGACCCGGCTGACCTATCTTTCCGGCACTCTGTATGACAACCGGCTCCGTCTGGTCGGGCGGCAGGATACCGAGGTCAGGGACGGAATCACCT
The DNA here is from genome assembly GCA_017455185.1 of Clostridia bacterium. Taxonomy (GTDB): domain Bacteria; phylum Bacillota; class Clostridia; order Oscillospirales; family CAG-272; genus RUG14240. Next base: position 109,667 of record JAFTBN010000021.1, on the reverse strand, counting down.
ACATCGAACTGAATTATACGAACAAAAAGGAAAAGCCCGTCCTTGTCAAGGCAATTGTCGCCAAAAAGGGCTCGGTGGACGTCCTGATCGGCAGCCCGAATGCGCAGGACTATATCAACGTCTTGCAGACGCCTCTGGGGCAGGCCAAGGCGGCCGAGGAGAAATGGGGCGTGAATGTCATTGCGGCCGCCAACGGCGACCTGTTTGACTATACTGACAAATGTCCTCTGGGCCCCATGTATCAGAACGGGGTGGAAATCGCCGAAAAATACGTGGATACACACGGGCAGCCTGCCTGGACCAAACATTGCTTCGGCATCAAGAAGGACGGATCCTTCTACATCGGCAAACAGATGAAGAGCAACCTTTGGACGCAGCTGGTCGGCGGTGAGGGCATCATCATCAGCGGGGGCAAAATCGAGGTTCCCATCAACGATGATTTCTTCGTGACCAACCATCCTCGTACGGCCATCGGATACGACAAGGAAGGAACGCTGTACCTGGTGGAAATCGACGGGCGTCAGCCTGAGATATCCAACGGCGCCTCGTTCATGGATATGGCCCTCATTTTCCGGTATCTGGGCGCGACGGATGCCCTGAACCTGGACGGAGGCGGATCGAGCGTGCTCTATCTTGAAAACGGGGAGACGGGTGAGCTTGAGGTCATGACGCATCCGAGCGACGGAGACGTGCGGCCCTGCGCCAACTCGATCCTTCTGATTGAGAAAAAAGCAAACTGACGGGCGTGCCCCGCGACAAAAAATGCCACCGGCGGGTGGCATTTTTTGTCGGAAGGAAGGGCGCTCAGCGTCCTTCAATCGGGATATAAGGCTTTTCTTTCGTAATGCATTTGTACGCCGGGCGGATGATGCGCTTGGCGGTCACGAATTCTTCCATCCGGTGCGCGCACCAGCCTGCCGTGCGGGCGATGGCGAACAGCGGAGTGTACATTTCCTTCGGAATGCCGAGCATCCGGTAGACCAGACCCGAATACAGGTCGACGTTGGCGCACATTTCCACCGAGGTGGAGTGCTTGGCGTTGATCAGGTCGGGGGAGAGTTCCTCGATCAGTTCAAGCAGTTCGAAATCGTCCCCGTACCCTTTTTCGTACGCCAGCTTTTTCGCACAGGATTTCAGCATGACCGCACGGGGATCGGATTTGGTGTAAACCGCGTGGCCCATGCCGTAAATCAGGCCCGAGCCGTCTCCGGCCTGGCCGTTGAGAATCTTGACCAGATAGTCCTTGACCGCATCCCGGTCGTGGGTCTGGGGCACGTGCGCCTTGATGTCGTCGAACATTTCCTGCACTTTGATGTTGGCTCCGCCGTGACGGGGACCTTTGAGGGCGCCGATTGCGGCAGAGATTGCGCTGTAGGTGTCGGTCCCGGCCGAAGCCAGAACCCTGCAGGCGAAGGTGGAGCAGTTTCCGCCGCCGTGTTCGGCGTGGATGACCAGGCACTGGTCAAGCAGATGTGCTTCCTCTTCGGTGTAGGATTTGTTCGCTCTGAGAATCCGCAAAAAGTTCTGGGCCGTGGACAGATCGTCCCGGGGGTTGTGCAGCGTCAGACTCTTGTTTTTGAAGCGGTTGAGGTAGATGGCGTAGGAGTGGGCCGCGATGACGGGCAGACGGGCCAGCAGTTCCAGACTCTGGCGGAACAGATTGCTCAGTTCGGTGTTGTCCGGATCCTTGTCATAGGAATACAGGGAGAGTACGCCGGCCTGCATTTTGTTCATGATGCTCGGGGAGGGAACGGTCAGAAGCACGTCTTCGGTGAACCGTGGCGGCAGATGGCGCTGTTCGGAAAGAAGGTCGTTGAACTGTTTGAGTTCGCTCTCGGAGGGAAGATGACCGAAGAAGAGAAGAAACGCCGTTTCCTCAAATCCGTACCGGTTCTCCTGCGCGAAATGGCGCACGAGTTCGGACATGTCGTATCCCCGGTAGGTCAGTTTTCCTTCTACCGGCATTTTTTCGCCTTCATACAGAATATATCCGTGCGCGGAACCCACCTTGGTCACCCCGGCCATAACGCCCGAACCGTCGGCTTCGCGCAATCCGCGTTTGACCCGGTAGGTGTCGAAGGATTCGGGGGGAATCTCATACGCGCCCTTGGCCTTTTCCAAAAAAAGGCGCAGACTTGCGTTGATATCCTGTTCCGCGGAATCGCTCAGTTGATAGTTGTCCATTTTTCATACCTCCTCATGAGGGTTCTGTCATTATAGCACAAGGCTTTCGATTTTGCAAGATAGAAAATCAAAAAATTCATTTTAAAAGTCAATTAAGGAATAAATATCTTGTTTTGGATTGGCTTTCAGACGAAAAATGAATAGTTCAGATTCAAAATTATTCATCCGATGGGAGGAAGGAACGCTCTTTTGCCGTCTTCCGGCTGCGGTGCCGGACGCGTGCGCTTGTCCCGCGGCCTCTTTTTTCGTTTTTGTATTGAGTTTTCCTCTCTTCTGTGCTATAATTTTATAATGTGATATTATGCGTTGCGCGCGGGCGCACGCGGGAGGATAGACATTGGAAAAACAGAAAAAGAGACTCCGCAACGGAGCACAGATTCCGTCGATTTCGCAGGAAGAAGCAAAGAAGAACAAGTACATCAGCCGGGCGATGCTGGCCCAGATGCATCTGAAGCCGGTCGGCAATCCGGTGGCCTACCATATGAACGAGGACGGGTCCATCACGTATTATTTCGATCCCTCCCGGGTGACCGAAGCGGATCCCGAGCAGTGGTTCTTCCCTAAGGCCAGGAAGGATAAAATGGTGCTTCAGTCCGGGACGACGGTGGAGCGGATGAGTATCCGGCGCGCCGCGTCTCTCGGGTACTACACCAAGGAAAAACTGGAGTCCAAGAACTATACGGTCGAGGAAGAGCCGGTTGCCTATACCGTCGGGCACGACCAGCAGATCATTTATTTTTACGACATCAAGACGGCGAACGGAAAGCCTTTGCCCTGCGTCCGCTGCCATCAGAACGAACGCTACCGCAACAAACTCTGCCGGGACTGCTTCGAAAAGGATCTGGCCGCGCGCCGGGAGGTCGGGGACGAATACCGGAACGAGTACAAGCACATGAAGCGGGAACGGACGCTGTTCTTTGACCTTGAACTGACCGACGTGTACACCCACGACGAAATCATCTCCATCTCGATTTGCGACGGGGCGGGGAAAATCCTGATGGATACGCTGGTCAAGCCGCTGCGCAAGAAAAAATGGCCCCGGACCGAAAAGATCCACGGCATCACGCCGGCCATGGTGGTCAACGCCCCCAGACTGGACGATCTGATTCCCGAGATCAAGAGACTGTTCGCCGGAGCGGACGCTGTCATCGGATACGGCGTTTCCACCGACTACAGCCATATCAAATACATTTACGACACCGAGGAGGAACGCAGACAGCTCAAATCCAAGACGCTGGACTGCGCGGCCGAGTTCGTCCGGTTTGCCCACGAGCACGACCCGGATATGCTGCATATGTCCCTGAAGGATGCGATGCAGGAACTCGAAATCTCCTGGGGCGAGGGAATTCCGCATACGTCGATTGCGGACACCATTGCCTGCAAGGACGTGTGGAACAAACTGTTCCCGCACTGCTACGACGACTGAGAAAGGAGCGCCCATGAATTCTTTTTTCGGCAGAAATGAGCCTCATGCGCAATACGACAACGTCGTGTGCGTGAGGACGGTTTACGACAACGTCCAGCTTTCGTTCGTGGAAAGCGTTCTCCGCGCCGAAAAGATTCCGTACCTGATCAAGGAGCGGATGGTCGGCAGCTCGGTCAAAATCATCACCGGTTTCTCGGTATACGGAACCGATATTTTCGTGGACAAGGCGGATGAGGAAAGAGCCAGGGAACTGCTCTACGCCATCCTGGACGCGGATCCGGAAGGCGAGGGCGAACCCGGGGACGGAGAGGAACCCGAAGACGGGGAAGCACAGGCGGAGGAATCTGCAGGTGAGTGAACGGATCCGGGAGATTATTCTCTGTAAATACGGCGAGATCATCCTCAAAGGCGCGAACCGCAAGTATTTCGAGGATATGCTTTGCCGAGAACTCAGACGCAAGGCAGAGAGGTACGGACATTTTACCGTCAGCCGCTCGCAGAGCACTATATACATCGAACCCGACGACGACCGGGCCGACCTGGACGGCATGTACGAGGCGGCTTCGAAAGTCTTCGGCATCATCGCGGTGACCCGGGCGGCCGAGTGCGAGAAAAACATGGAGGCCATCGAGCAGATGGCGGTCCGCTATCTGCCCCGGTACATGAAAGGCATCCGAACCTTCAAGTGCGACGCGCGGCGCTCGGACAAGCGCTTCCCCTTGACCTCGATGGAAATCGTCTCCGAGGTCGGCGGAGCCATTCTCGAGGCGATGCCCCATTTGCGGGTGGACGTGCACCAGCCGGATATGGAAGTTCGGATTGAGATCCGGGAAAAGGCCTACATTCACGCCGGACAGCGCAAGGGCGCCGGAGGAATGCCCGTCGGTTCGAACGGACGGGGGCTGCTGCTCCTTTCGGGCGGTATCGATTCTCCGGTCGCGGGTTACATGCTGGCCAAGCGGGGCATGCGGGTCGAGGCGGTTCATTTCGAATCCTTCCCCTATACCTCCGAGTTGGCCAGGGAGAAGGTTTTCCGCCTGGCGCAGATCCTGACCGAATACACCGGGGAGATTTACGTTCATGTGGTTTCCCTGACGAAAATACAGGAAGAGCTGATGCGGCATTGCGAGGAAGATTTCTTCACGCTGCTGCTCCGCCGGTACATGATGGCGATTGCCTCCCGCGTAGGGCAGCAGGTTCACGCGCAGGCCCTGATCACCGGCGAGAGTCTGGGTCAGGTCGCGTCGCAGACCAGCGAGGCCATAGCCGTCACGAACGCCCGTTCGACCCTGCCGGTTTTCCGTCCGTGCATCGGCATGGACAAGGAGGAGATCATCCAGATTTCCCGCCGGATCGGAACGTACGACGTTTCCATTGAGCCGTACGAGGACTGCTGCACCGTCTTCACGCCCCGTCATCCGCGCACCCGGCCAAAGCTTGAGCAGGTCGCGGCCGAGGAGGCAAGACTGGATTTCGACGCCCTGGTACAGGAAGCGCTGGACGGCGCTTATACCGTCCGGGTCGGGAGCGAAGGATACGAAACGCTGGAGCGCCCGGAACCAACCATGCAAAACAACGAGCCGAAGCAGGACGACTGCCGGGGCTGAAAATAGGGAGGATTATCATGCAAAAGTATTACCATATGAACATCGCGGGCCTGGACCGCGCGCTGCCGATCTGCCCGCTGAACGACAAACTCAGCATTGCGGGATTCGTGATTTTCGGCGATCCCGAACTGACTACGGCCTGCGCCGAGGAACTGCTGAAGCGCGCCCCGGAATACGATTATATGATCACGGCCGAAGCAAAGGGAATTCCGCTGGTGCACGAGATGTCGCGCCTGGCCGGAAACCGGAAGTATTTCCTTGCCCGCAAAGCGCCCAAACTCTATATGACCAAAGTCATGGACGTGGAGGTCCGGTCCATCACGACGGCCCGCGACCAGCATCTGTATCTGGATCAGCTGGACGCGGACGAGATGAAGGGAAAGAAGATTTTGATTGTGGACGACGTCATTTCCACCGGAGAATCCCTTCACGCGCTGGAAACATTGGTGGAGCGTGCCGGAGGAATCGTCTGCGGCCGTATGGCCATTCTGGCCGAGGGAGACGCGCAGTCCCGTTCGGACCTGATTTATCTGGAAAAGCTTCCGCTCTTCACAAAGGACGGACAGCCGATTGAAGCGTAAGACCCGTCGGGAAAACGTAGGAGATTAGACCATGGAATTTTTAACGAATGAAGACAAACGAACCAAATACTGCGGCGAATTCCGGGCTCAGGACATCGGCCGGGACGTCTGCGTCATGGGCTGGGTTCAGAGACAGCGCGACCTGGGGTCCCTGATTTTCATCGATCTGCGCGACCGGACCGGCATAGTCCAGCTCGCGTTTGACGATACGACCGACCGGGCCGTATTCGACAAGGCTTTCTCTTTGCGCAGCGAGTATGTCATCGCGGCGCACGGCACGGTCCGTGCACGCGGAGAAGGGGCCGTCAATCCCAACATGCCGACCGGCGAGATTGAGATTTTCGTCCGGTCCCTGAAAGTGCTGTCGGCGGCGCAGACCCCTCCTTTCGAAATCAACGACGCCAAGAAGGTGCGGGATGAGATTGCGCTGAAATACCGCTATCTGGATCTGCGCCGTCCCGAATTGCAGCGCAACATGCGAATCCGGCACGAGATTGCCCGGGTCGCGCGGGATTATTTTTACGAAAACGGATTTATGGAAATCGAGACGCCCATGATGATCAAGCCGACGCCCGAAGGCGCGCGGGACTACATCGTTCCGTCCCGGATTCACAAGGGATCTTTCTATGCGCTTCCGCAGTCCCCCCAGATTTACAAGCAGCTTCTGATGCTGGCGGGCTTTGACCGCTACATTCAGCTGGCCCGCTGCTTCCGGGACGAGGATCTTCGTGCGGACCGTCAGCCTGAGTTTACCCAGATTGACATGGAAATGTCCTTCGCAACGCAGGAGGACATCATGGCGGTCAACGAAGGCCTGATTGCGCGCGTCTTCCGTGAAGTGCTCGGCCTGGAGGTCAAACTGCCCATGCAGCGGATCACCTATGCCGACGCGCAGGAGAAATACGGCTCGGACAAGCCTGACACCCGGTTCGGCATGCTGATCCAGAACATTTCGGACGCGGTGAAGGACAGCGCGTTCCCGGTCTTTACCGGAGCGCTGGAAGCGGGCGGCAGCGTACGGGCCATCGTGGCCTCGGGCGCGGCCGAAACCCTGACCCGCAAGGAGATTGACAAACTGACCGAACACGCCCGCGGCATCGGAGCCAAGGGACTGGCATACATCCGCTGGGTCGAGGAGGCTCCGTCCTGCTCGTTCGGCAAGTTCTACACCCCCGAGGCCCTTTCGGAACTCTGCGGGGCACTGGGCATGCAGCGGGGAGACGTCGCCCTGATCGTGGCCGACAAAACCCGTGTGGTGCTCCCGGTTCTCGGGGCGCTCCGGACGCTTCTGGGCCGCAAGCTGAACCTGATTCCCGAGGGTGCGTTCAACTTCCTGTGGGTGGTCGAGTTCCCGTTCTTCGAATGGAACGAGGAGACCGGTCACTGGGACGCCGCGCATCATCCCTTCACGATGCCGATGGAGGAATGTTTGCCGTATCTTGAAACCGACCCCGGAAAGGTCCGGGCGAAGTGCTACGACATGGTGCTCAACGGAACGGAGCTTCTGTCCGGATCCATCCGGATCACCGACTGGCAGCTCCAGGAAAAGATGTTCGCGGCCCTGGGCCTCTCTCCCGAGGAGATTGACCGCAAGTTCGGCTTTCTGGTGGACGCATACAAATACGGCGCGCCTCCGCACGGGGGCTCCGCCATGGGTCTGGACCGTCTGGCCATGGTGATGACGGGCGCAGACAGTCTGCGCGACGTCGTCGCGTTCCCGAAGGTGCAGAACGCAAGCGAGCTGATGTCCAAGTGCCCGGCGCCGGCGGATCCCGCGGCGCTGGAGGAACTCGGACTGAGCCTGACGCAGAGCGCAAAGGATCAGATTCTCTCCGAGTCGGAGGAATAAGTTTTTTCAGAAGATTTGAGGACCTGATATGCCGAAGAAAAGAGCGGACTATGAATTGCTGTCCCCCGCTGGGAATTTTGAAAAACTGAAAGCTGCTTTTCTTTACGGAGCGGATGCCGTTTACTGCGCAGGAAAGCAGTTCGGCATGCGTTCCGCGGCCGACAATTTTACGGTGGAGGAATTGTACGGGGCCTGTGCCTACGCCCATGAAAGGGGAAAGAAACTGTACCTGACGGTCAACACCATTCCCCGGACCGAGGAGTATCCTGCCTTGCGCCAATTCCTTTACGATATCCGGGATGCGGGCATTGACGCCGTGATTGCGACCGACCTGGGCGTTATCGCGACGGTGCGGCAGATCATCCCCGGCATGGAGATTCATCTTTCCACCCAGGCCAGCGTCATGAGTCCGGCCGCCGCCCTGGCGTATGCTTCCATGGGATTCAAGCGGCTTGTCCTGGCCAGGGAACTGACCCTGGGGGACATCCGCGCAATCCGGGAGGCACTGCCGGATGAGGTGGACCTGGAGGCGTTCGTGCACGGTTCCATGTGCGTTTCGATTTCGGGCCGGTGTCTTCTGGCCAACGAATTCAACGGACGGGACGGAAACCGGGGCACCTGCTCGCAGCCCTGCCGCTGGAATTACGTGCTGGTCGAGGAGAAACATCCCGAGGCGCCCGTTCCGATCGAGCAGAACGAGAACGGAACTATCATTCTGTCCTCAAAGGATATGTGCACCATCGGCCTGATCCCCGAACTGATGGAATGCGGAATCCGCTCGTTCAAAATCGAGGGGCGGATGAAGAGCGCTTACTACACCGCGGTTGTGACCAACACCTACCGTATGGCGATGGATGCGTATCTGGAGGATCCGGAGCATTTCCGGGTGAACCCCGACTGGATGGCCGAACTGGAAAGCGTGTCCCACCGGACGTACGGAACGGGATTCTATCTGGACCATCCCATGGAGAACCCGCAGCTGGTGGAGGTGTGCGGATACATCCGCGAAAAGGCCTATTACGCTGTGGCCGAGCAGGGCGGGGAATGCCCGGGGCAGGTTTTGTCGGACGGGGAGGGAACTCTTTTCCGGTTCCGCCAGCGCAACAAGGTGAGCGTCGGGGAACGGGTCGAGCTTCTCACGCCCGGATCGGTCGGGCAGCCCTTCGTCATCCGGGAGATGTACGATGAGTCGGGCGCGCCGATTGATTCGGTGCCTCATCCGAATATGTATTTTTACGTGCGGGTGCCTTTTGCGGTTCACCCGGGAGATATCATGCGGTCCGGTCTTTCCAGAGGCCTGGACGTGCGGCCTCCGGACCGGGCTGAGGTCAGAGGATGACGCGCCGCAGGCTCCGCATCCCCTATCCGATTCTGGTAGAGGGAAAATACGACCGGGTCAAACTGGACCGGGTCGTGGACGGGACGGTTCTCACAACCGACGGATTCGGGATTTTCAACCGGACCGAGAAGAGAGCCCTTGTCCGCGAACTGGCGCAAAAGACGCCCATCATCGTCCTGACCGACAGCGACGCGGGGGGCAGGATGATCCGGAGCGCGCTTTGCGACCTGATTCCGGAACCGCGCCGGATACCGGTTTACATTCCCCGCGTTCCGGGGAAGGAAAAGCGGAAAAGCAAGCCGGGTGCCGAGGGTGTGCTCGGGGTCGAGGGGATGGAGGAGGAACTTTTGTACCGCCTTCTCGAACCGTTCGAAAACGAGGAATATACCGGCGTGTCCGATCCCATCGCCAAACTGGATTTCTACCGCTGCGGTCTGACCGGCGGAACCGGCGCGCAGCTTCGCAGGGACAATCTTTGCGTCCGGCTTTCGCTGCCGGGCGGTATGCGGGCAGACCCGCTGCTGGAAGCCTGCCGGTATCTGATGTCCCGGGAGGAGTTTTATGCCTGGGCAGGGGAGCAGGGATACCGGGCCCCGGAAAAAGAAAAAACCCCTGAGTCAAATCAGGGATTTCATTCGTCATAAGTGGACCCGAGGGGAGTCGAACCCCTGTCCGAAAGCCTCTTGACACAACTTTCTCCGTGGGCAGTCTGCCTGTGACATTCCCTACGGCAACATCGACAGACGGATCTTGCTTTCAGTAGCCATTTTGTTTATGACCGGCGCAATGGCGAATTACCGATGCACATGTATCGCGAAATGACGCCTAGCTTCTGTTGCGATGCGCAGAAGGAGACGGGCGGAAGAACACTTCCGCGGCACTGCCGTTAGGCAGCCACAGCAACGTTTCTGTTGTCGTTTATTTTTTAAAGGTTGAGCCTTTTACAGGATTGCTCGGCCTGCCACGCTTATCATGCCTCAAAACCCCCGTCGAAAGCCGGTGCGAGCCCGAGTGCATCTGCAGTCCCTTATTATAGGGTTTTTTATGTCATTTGTCAAGAATCATTTTCAAACGAAGGAGGACGGATGCCTGGGCATCCGGTCATGAAATCATGAAATTGGAAGGATTGAAAATCAACGTCCTGGGAGACAGCATTACGGCGGGGTCCTGCGTGGCCAACCGGGAGAACCGCTTTACCGAACGCATGGCACGCATGTGCGGCGCGGAGGTTCGCAATTACGGACTTTCCGGAAGCCGGATTACGCCTCAGCAGCAGTCGGACGACGGACACTCGAATTATGTGGACCGGGCCATGCAGATGGACCCGGACGCGGATCTGATTCTGGTCTTCGGAGGCACAAACGACTACGGACACGGTGACGCGCCGATGGGACAGCCCGGGGATGCGACTCCGGATACGTTCTGCGGAGCCTGCAGGGTCCTGTTCGAGGAACTGCTGACCAAATATCCCGAGTCGCAGATTGTCGTGATGACTCCTTTGCATCGGTTGCTTGAGGACTCGCCCAGAGGCGATAACGGCACGCGCAAGCCCGCCGACGTCGCGCCCCTGATTGAGTACGTAAACAATCTGAAAACGATCGCGCAGCGCTATGCGATTCCGGTCTGCGACCTGTATTCCATCAGCGGCCTTCAGCCTTCCGTGGAGGCCATCCGGACCCGTTACATTCCGGACGGTCTGCACCCCAACGACGCGGGGCATGCCAAACTGACCGAAAAACTGGTTTCGTTCCTGCGCGCCCTTTGATCCGGCAAGTTCTGTCTGAGCATGAAAAAAAAGAAATTGTGGAAACAACTCCTGCCCCGGGCCCGGGAGGTCATCGGGCAGGACCAGAACCGCATCCGGCTGATCGGCGCCTTTTTGCTGACGGCACTGGCCTTTGCAGTCGGAGGACTGATTCTTTTGGCTTTTTCCTCGTTTGAGGTGCTGAACTGGTACGGGGCAAAAGCAGCCGTCCTGGTCCTGCGCTGGACCGGAGCCGCGCTGGCCTGCGCCTTCTGGTTCTTCCTGGCCATGCCGCTCTGGTACGGCCTGAAACGGATGACCGGGCGAATGTGCGACGGGGAGGTCATTCCCCTGGAGGAACTGTTTGTTCCGTTTTCTTCGAAGCGGGAGTACAAAAAGGCGCTCCGCTTTACTTCGGGGGTTGTCCTGCGCCTGATCGGTCCCGTCCTTCTTTGCGCCGCGGGAGTGGCAGGCATTGTCCTGCTGTATTTCAACCGGGCGGAACTCGGCCTGACGGTGTCCGCTTTCGGATGGCTGACCGCGGCTATTGCGTTTGTGTGTTCGCTTCCGGTCATTCTGGTGTCTGTGTTGGAACAGGGAGGTTTTTGCTACCTGCCTCTTTATCGGTCGGGCCGTTCGTACAAGGAGGCCCGCAAAGAATCCGCAAGAGCCGTCGGGCGGTCAAAAGGCGAGGTATTCGGGTTCCGGATGAACCATCTGTTCTGGGTTCTTCTGACCATGGGTACGCTCTGGATTGCGGCGGTCATCTGGCTGGTTCCGCGGTATCTGGTTTTGCAGGAACTGTATGCGCGCACCCTGCTTGAGCGGCAGGCAGAGCGCGCGGAAGAAACGCAGGGCAAAGAAGTTCTCTGCGGCAGGGATGAACATGAATAAGGAATGGACAGAGGGCCGCAATCCGGACACGATGCACATCGACCGGGCAGATACGGGAACGATGCTGGCCCTGATACAAAAAGAGAATTACAAATCGCTCCAGGCCGTCGACCGGGCCATGCCGCAGATTGAGAAGGCGGTGGACGCGGCGGCGCTGGCGATTTCCAAAGGAGCCCGTATTCTGTACGCGGGCGCCGGAACCTCGGGCCGTCTTGCGGTGGTGGATGCATCCGAATGCCCGCCGACGTTCGGTACGGACCCATGCCAGGTCCGGGCCCTGATTGCGGGCGGGGAGAACGCCATTGTCCGCGCGGTCGAGGGGGCCGAGGATTCGGACGGAGACGGCATGCGGGATTTTATGGCTCTGGCCCCCTCCCCGGATGATTTTGTCCTGGGGCTTTCGGCTTCCGGAAACGCGCCTTACGTGGTCGGCGTGCTTCGCGCCGCCCGGCAGTGCGGCTGCACGACCGCGGGTCTTGTGTGCAACAGCAGCTGCGCAATGGAAGCGTATTCCGATATCCTGATTGTGACCGAAACCGGTCCCGAGGTGATTACCGGCTCGACCCGCATGAAGGCGGGCAACGCGCAGAAACTGGTGCTGAACATGATTTCCACCTGCGCGATGGTCAAGACCGGAAAGGTGTATGAGAACCTGATGATCAACCTCAGACCCACCAACCGCAAACTTCGCGACCGGATGATCCGGATTGTGTCCGAAATCTGCCGGGTGGAATACGAAAGGGCACAGGCCCTGCTGGAGGAGCACGGCTGGTCGATCCGGGCCGTGTTTGAAGCCCGGGGAATCCTTTGATGCCCGGAACTGAAACTGAAATCTTTGGTTAGATGCCGCGCAGAGGGCAATCATCTGGTCCGTCTGCGGGAAAGGAACGACAATGAAAGAAAAAGAGAGAAACAAATTTTATCTGACAACGGCCATTGCCTATGCTTCGCGCAAGCCGCATTTCGGCAACACCTACGAGGTGATTATGTCGGACGCGGTTGTCCGGTATCACCGCGCCAAGGGCGAGCAGACTTATTTCTGCACCGGTACCGATGAGCATGGCCAGAAGATTGAGAACTGCGCCAAGGAAGCGGGCATTACCCCGCAGCAGTACGTGGACGGCGTTTCGGGGCAGATCCGGGGAGTCTGGGACCGCATGAACAGTTCCTACGACTATTTTATCCGGACCACCGATGAAAAACACGTACAGGCCGTGCAGAAGATTTTCAAACGGTTTTACGATCAGGGCGATATTTATAAAGGGTATTACGAAGGCTGGTACTGCACGCCGGACGAGAGTTTCTACACCGACTCGCAGGTGGTGGACGGAAAGTGCCCGGATTGCGGAAGACCCGTGCAGAAGGCCAGGGAAGAGGCCTATTTCTTCCGGATGAGCAAGTATGTGGACCGGCTTCTGGCGCACATCGATTCCCATCCGGAATTCATCGAGCCCGAATCCCGCAAGAAGGAAATGGTCAACAACTTCTTGCGCGTGGAGGGCGGATTGCAGGACCTTTGCGTATCCCGCACCTCCTTCTCCTGGGGAATCCCCGTCACGTTTGACGACCGGCACGTCGTCTACGTCTGGCTGGACGCCCTGACCAACTACATCACCGCTCTGGGCTATGATCCGGACAAGACCTACGAGGAGCAGAGCGAACACTTCAGGACTTACTGGCCGGCCGACGTGCACGTCATCGGCAAGGACATATTGCGGTTCCATACCATTTACTGGCCGATTTTCCTCATGGCCTTGGATTTACCCCTTCCGAAGAAAGTCTTCGGCCATCCCTGGTTCAATTTCGGCATGGACAAGATGTCCAAGTCCCGCGGCAACGTCATTTACGCGGACGCGCTGGCCGACGTGTTTACGGCCGACGGCGTGAGGTATTACGCGCTGGCCGAGATGCCTTATGCGGCGGACGGTTCCATCACCTACGAGTCGGTCATCAAGCGCTACAATACAGACCTGGTCAACAACCTGGGCAACCTGGTCAAGCGGACGCTGGATATGGACAAGAAGTATTTCGACCGCGTCATCCCGGCTCCTTCCTGCAAGGAGGAACTGGACGGGGAACTGGTGCGGCTGTGCGGACAGACCTGTGAAGCGGTGGTTCGTGAAATGGATTCCTACCATGTCGCCGACGCGCTGACCTATATCATTGCCCTTCTGACCCGGGCCAACAAATACATTGACGAGACGACTCCCTGGACCCTTGCCAAGGATGAAGAAAAGAGGGAGCGGCTGGGAACGGTGCTCTATCATCTGCTCGCGACCATCCGCTGTGCGGCCGTTTTGCTGCACCCGTTCATTCCGGATACCGCCCGCACCATCCTGACCCAGATCGGGGACAAGGCGGCGCTGGCTGAACTGGAGGCGACAAAGAATGAGCACGGATACCTTCTGCTGGAGCATTATTTCGGCTCGGACGACAAATATTATGCCTATCCCGCAGGCGGAACGGTTGAGGAAAGCACGGTGCTTTTCGCCCGCATTGATGAGGAAAAGCAGCTGCAGAAGTTTGAGGAGGAGCGTCAGGCCCAGATGAAGCAGGCACAGGCCGAAGAGCAGAAGGCTCAGCCCCAAAAGCCCGAGGGAGTGGCGCAGATCGGCATCGAGAAATTTATGGACGTGGAACTGCGCACGGCCCAGGTTCTGTCCTGCGAAAAAGTACCCGGAGCCAAAAAACTGCTTTGCCTGCAGCTGGATCTGGGGTATGAGAAGAGACAGGTCCTGTCCGGCATCGCCAAGTTCTACCAGCCTGCGGATCTGATCGGCCGGAAGGTGATTGTCGTGGCGAACCTGAAGCCTGCGATGCTTTGCGGCATGGAATCCAACGGTATGATTCTCGCTTCGGGCGAGGAGCAGGTCCGGGTTGTCTTCCTGGCGGACGATACGCCCCTGGGCGAGCGGGTCCGCTGAGAGAAATCGGAGGAGTTGTTTTGAATATTACCGTAATCGGCTGCGGCCGCTGGGGATCCCTGATTGCCTGGTATCTGGACCGGATCGGTCATCGAGTGACCCTGTACGGCCGGGCCGGATCTTCGCATATGGAACGGTTCCTGGAAAGCCGCAGCAACGACCTTTTGACGCTCCCGCCCTCGGTCGCGCTGAGCACCGACCTGGAAGAAGCGATCGGGAGCGACGTGATCCTGATTGCCGTCGGAGCGCAGTCCCTGCGGACGCTGGCGCAGCAGCTGGCCGGGCAGGGTATCCACAACAAGAAAGTCGTTCTTTGCATGAAGGGGCTGGAAAAAGAGACCGGGCTGCGTCTGACGCAGATTGTGGAGTCCTTTCTGCCCGACGACAATCAAACGGCTGTATGGCTTGGGCCGGGGCACGTGCAGGAATTCTATGCCGGCATCCCCAACTGTATGGTGATCGACAGCCGGGACCGGGATGTGAAGAAGGAACTGGTGGAGGCGTTTTCCTCCGACCTGATCCGCTTCTATTACGGCCAGGACCTGATCGGAAACGAAATCGGGGCGGCTTCAAAGAACGTCATCGGCATCGCGGCCGGCATGCTGGACGGCATGGGGTATGTGACCCTGAAAGGCCCGCTGATTTCCAGAGGAACCAGGGAAATCTCCCGCTTGATTGCGGCTGCCGGAGGCAGCGAACTTTCGGCTTACGGACTGTGCCATCTGGGGGATTACGAAGCGACGGTGTTTTCTCCTTACAGCCACAACCGGCAATACGGGGAGGCGTTCGTCAGGGGCGTCCCTTACGACAGCCTGGCGGAAGGAAGGGACACCTCGGCCGCTTTGATGATTCTGTCCTCGCATCTGGGAGTCGAACTGCCGATTTGCCGGACGGTTTATTCGGTCCTGTTTGAGGGACTGGATCCCCGTTTGGGCATGGAGATGCTTTTGCGGAGGCCGTTGAAAAATGAATTCTGAATCGGGCGCGGACCGGCTGCCTTTTGACAGCCACGCGCATTATTTCGATTCCCGGTTTGAGCGGGAATATCCCGGAGGCGCCCCGGCGCTGCTGGAAACTCTTCTGGGAAAGGAAATCTGCGGTGCGGTCAATGTGGGCACCCAGCTTGAAACGTCCCGTCTGGCCCTGGAACAGGCCCGGGCTTTTCCCGGACTGTATTGTGCGGTGGGCATTCACCCCGAGGACTGTCATACGGTGGATTACGGACCCGAGGAAGGCGTCCGGCGGCTCGAGAAGATGATTCTGGAGGACCGGAAGACGGACGGGTCAAAGATTGTGGCAGTAGGGGAGATCGGTCTTGACTACCATTATCCGATGTACGGGGAAATCCCGATGGACAAGGAACGGGAGAAGGCTTTCTTCTGCGCGCAGATGGAACTGGCCCGGAAGTACGGTCTGCCGGTTGTGATTCACGACCGGGACGCGCACGGGGACTGTTTCGACCTGATTGCCGCTCATCCGGGCGTGCGGGGCGTGATGCATTCCTACAGCGGAAGCGCGGAAATGGTCCGCGAATACGTCAGGCTCGGCTGGTATATTTCCTTTTCAGGCGTCCTGACATTCCGCAATGCCAGCAGACCGGTCCAGGCGGCATTGTCCGTTCCGGACGACAGGCTTCTGGTGGAGACGGATTGCCCGTATCTGGCACCCGAGCCTTACCGGGGCAGTCTGAATCATTCCGGAAAGATGAGGAAAACGGTCGAGAGACTGGCTGAGATCCGGGGGCAGTCCGTGCAGGAAATCATCCGTCTGACCACGGATAACGCGCAAAGACTGTTTGGCATCCGGCTGTCGGATGGATAGGCCAAAGGTCCGGAACGTATGCTTTGAAAGCCGTAACGGAAAACAGAAACGGCCTGCGTTGGAGGGCTTCACTTAGGGATTGAACGAAAAGGCTTTGAGTGACAGTCTTCAAGCGGACGCAAAAAGACCATGTAAGAGTAGAAATGCTCTTGCATGGCCTTTTTTATTGCTTACCAATTATTGATGCGGGTAAGGTATTTAAACCCACATGATGAACCATATGCTGTGTTAGGCTCACTTATGACAGCATCAGTTGAAAATACATAGTTACCGTACTCATCCATACTATTGCTGATGTAATCTCACTCATTTTCCGTTCCTCCTATGCGCTTCTGTATATCTTCCACGGAAGGCAGTTGCTTTCCTAAATCATCCGGGAGATTGTTCGTGATTTTATATTCGCTGACGCTAATCGGCTTTGAGATATCCTTCAGGGAATATTCCGCCACCACGTTGTTTTTGCTCTTGCAGAGCAGTAGTCCTATCGTTGGATTATCATTCTCTTTTTTCAGGATGCCATCAACCGCAGACAGGTAGAAATTCAGTTTCCCTGCATACTCAGGCTTAAAATCTCCGGCTTTCAGTTCAATAACGACATAGCATCTTAAATTGAGGTTATAGAACAGCAAATCCAGATAGAAATCGTCTCCGCCAACAACAAGGTGGTACTGATTCCCCAGAAAAGCAAATCCGGTTCCGAGTTCGAGCAGCAGCTTCGTCACATCTCTGACAAGCGCTTCTTCGATATCACGTTCAAGCATCGTCTCCTTGAACGGAATAAAATCGAACACATAGGGATCTTTCATGGTCTGGAGCGCAAGCTCGCTCTGCGGAGAGGGCAGACGCTTTTCAAAATTGCTGATTTTATCAGAGATAACCTGCCTCTCATACAATCCGCTTTCAATCTGGTGTACAAGCACATTGCGCGACCAGCCGTTTTTCGCCGTGGATTTTGCGTACCAGATATACTGATTATGATCCTTCACCTTGTCCATCAGCGTGACATGATGATACCACGTGATTTGTGCAAGTGCCTCTTGCACAATTTCTTCTTCACTGAAGAGCTCGGCAAATTTTGACATGTACTTCAGATTGCGGACAGAATAGCCCTTTACTCCGGGGAAATCCATGCGCAGATCAGCAGAAAGACTGTCAATGAATTTATTGCCCCAGACCTTATGCTTGTTGATCTCGCTGCCGATATTATGGTACAGCATGACCAGCTCGGTATTCACTTCAAGTGCGGCCCTATATTGTGCCGATTGTATCTGCCGCTTGATCTCATTGACAAGATCGATATATTCATTGCTGTTAATCAGCATATTACAATCTCCCTTCAAATGCTTCTTTTAGTATGCTCTGACGCATGGCTTCGGCTTGCAAAAGAGCCGTATTTACTGTTTGTTCAATGCTATCACATACCGACATGCCGTTATTCTTTTAAGGATTAAAATCCCTTAGTGCGGACCACTTTTGCGGGCCGTTTTGCCTTGCCGTTCTGCCGGATTACGGAATCCGGATGTCGTCTTCAAACGGAGTTCCTCTGATGACCGAAAATCCGTAGGCTTCTTCGCTTCTGCCGCCGGTTTTTGACAGGCGGATGTTGTCGATACGGATTTCCTCTCCTACCGCGTCTGCGGTCCAATAGGCGAACAGCCGGATGAAGTTGACCGAGGACAGACGGATTTTTCCCGTCTGTTTGGCTTCGTCGAAATAGAGGTAGACCGTATTCCATCCGTCGTGCATTTCGGCTTTGCGGTCTATGCCGACGTACCACTCGTACTCTTCTTTGTCTATGGTGCCCGAGGAGGTGAGTTCCAGGATGAACACGGTCATATTGCCCAGAACTTTTTGCGCGTTGGAAAGGTAGACGTCCAGTGCGATTGCGTCCTTGTCTGCCGCATTCATGGCGGAGAATGGCAAGTTGCTCTGGAAGAAACCGCTGCTTCCCAGCGTCAGGGAAGCGCACCCCGAGCCTTCGGCTTGTCCGCCGGAGGCTTTTTCCATGCCCGGCAGGCCGTTGTCGCAGTTCTGCACCAACGCAGGAGAGGAATCTTTTACCGGAGGAAGAGCGGCGGGCGTCCCTTCAAAATCCGGTTCCCACTGGTCCCAGATGGCCAGCCGGTTGTACAGGGAAATGACGCAGCGGTCATCCGCGTCGCAGGACTGTCCGTTGTACCGCATCAGATTGATGCCGGTAAGGGAACTGTTCCGGATTCTGAGCTGCGTATCCCCGATGTTGTCCGTGCCCAGGTTGATGGCCAGAACGTCCGATGAAGAGTCGGCGTGCAGCATATCCTTGACTCCGTAGGCAAAGACCCGTTCCAAACGTTCTCCGATTGCGCTTTCAAGCCTGATGGCGGTCGTGCCTTCCCGTCCTGCGTTCAGAAAAGAGGTGAAATCCGAGCCGTCCGTATAGGAATAGGAGGTGCCCCGGCGTACGCATACGGTCGGGTTGAACAAAAAGTCCGAAACGGAGCCGCCCTGTCCGCCTGCCAGAATGCATGCGTCGTAACAATAGGCGGTCAGGTAGGAGACGCGGTGCCGGTCGCATCCCCGGAAATCCACTCCGGTTCCGGCGGTTGTGATGCAGCAGTTGACGACACGGACGCCGCTCCCCGTGCCGCGGATCGCGCAGACTTGGTTTTTAAGGGCTGCGCCGTTGGAGGTCATGGCGATGCGCAGGCCGTACAGCCCTGCGTCTTCGGACAGGGTTATGAGCGCCGCTGCGTCCGGATTGTTTTCGGGTGCGAGGTAGGAGGAGAGAATCTGCGTGCCTTTGGTCGTCTCGTCCTGGTCCCGGGTCGCAACCGTGGAGGCTCCCCGGAGTTCCACGCCAGAGGGAACGGTGACGGGGCTGTTCAGACGGTAAATCCCGGCGGGCAGGTAGACGGCGGCGCCGGTTGTGCCGGCCAGGTCGAGTACTCCCTGCAGCGCGGAGGAGACGTCTTCCTTGCCGTTCCGGCCGTAGGTGAAACAGAGCAGGGCGGACGGCGAACCGGACTGCGGGGCGCCCGTCCCATCGTCGGGCGGATAGGAGGAAAGGTCGACCGTGTCATACATGGCAAAGCCTTCTACGCCGCCTATGACGGTTGTGCCCGCCATTTTCACCACGCCGTCCGTGAGGTTGAGAACGCCTCTTTCGGTTCCTTCGAGGAAGGAGCGCGAAATCTGGACGCCCCAGCGGGTATCCAGCGCGTTTTTCTGTACGCAAAAGGCCGTGGAGGTGTTCCGGACCGTGAGCTCAAAGAAACTGCCGCAGAACCGGGAGCGAGACCCCTCGACGACCCGCACCCCGTATTGGCAGTCCGTAATGAGGACGGAATTCGATTGAGGCCAATCCAGGTCTCCGAGTTCCATGCCGATTGTGTGTTTGCGGGTATAGTCCGAAACGTCGGACCGGCTGACTTCGGTGCCCGACAGGGCTTTTCCGTATGCGGCCCAGACGTCCGGACTGACGGTGATGTTCCGGTAGGTGTCCACATCGGCCGAGTTGAACAGACGGAGCCCGGTATGCAGGCAGGTCAGGTACAGGTTGTCCAGATACAGCTGTTCGTGCACCTTTTCCCCGTCGGTCGTCGCGGCAACCCCGACGTATCCGTTGACCACGGTTACGTCCCGGATGGTCTGGACCATATACCGGTCGCCCTGTCCGCCCGGGATGTAAAAGGTGGGATCGTACGGGTTGATATGCCAGAGCGATTGGCCCGGATAATAGACGGTAAGGCCGACGGCTCCGGCGGATCCGTGGATTACAATCAGGCCTTGGTCAAGGCTGCCTCCGGTTTTCGGAAAGGCCAGAAGGACGGTCAGGCAGTCCGGCGTACCGCTGCCCGGAGCCGCCCATTCTCCCCTGAGCGTAACAAACGAGGGAATGGTGATGGTGTCTGTGATTCTGTATCGGCCGCGGGGCAGGTAAACGGTGCCGCCGCCGGCTTTTGAGCAGTCGCTAAGGGCCCGGTTCAGGGCGTCGGTGCTGTCGCGGGCTCCGGTCGGGTCTACGTCGTAAAGCGGGCTGACAGCCTGAATATCCGCCACAAAGGCTTCCCGTACCGTGTCCGAGGCCTTGATCAGGCGGGCATCCAGGGTGGTGTCCACGGGTGCGAACGTCCGGGTCTGCACGACGTCCAGTCCTTCGGAAATCCATACCTGCCCGTCGGCATGGCCCAGGCAGGAATCAAAGAAATACTGCGAGGCCATCAGGGTGTGCTCGTCGTCGGCCCCGATGATGACGATCTTATGGACATCGGGAAAATATTTCACCGAAAACTGGTTGTCGCCAAGGGCCTGGAGGACCAGCTCGCTCTGCGGGCGGTTCGTCGGTCCGACCAGGATTTCGAACCGGGCGTCAAGGTCGGCCGCGTCATAATCGGCGACCCAGTCGGTTCCGATGGGAGCCTTCTGGTTGTTGTCCAGCAGGGTGTTGATCTTTTTGCGCAGTTCGGTTCCGGCCGTCTTGACCATCTCGGAACACAGGTCTCCCCGGATGACGGTATACAGAAAGACTCCCTTGTCATCGGTCAGATACACGGGCGGGATTTTTTCGGCTTCCGTTTCCGACGGGGTTTCGGACTGAGCCGGATGGTTTTGCCCGCAGCCGCACAACCATCCGGCCGAAAGAAGGAGAAAGGCCAGAAAGAGGGAAAGAACAGTATGGATTCGCTTCATGGTGCTTTTTTATAACTCCTTGACTGTCTTGACTGCATTCGGACGCCAGGCAAAGGGAAAACCGACGCTGCTTTGGCGCTGACGCATCGTTGTCCTTTATTATATCGCATTTTTGAAAAAACGCCCGGAAAAGGAAGCGGAAAATGCAAATCGGGCAGTTTTTTGTGTAGTTTGAACAAAAACGGCCCCGTATTTTGTACGAAGCGGGAAAGGGGACTTTCAGAACGAAACTTGCAATCAATAGAAAACTATAGTATAATAAATAACGGCTTTTTTCGGGGAAGGTATCTGTCTCCGGATGCGCCTCAATCGCTTGGATTCTAAATGGATGGAAGGAATAGAACATTATGGATTTACCTGTTGTGGAAACGAAGAACATTCGCAATGTCGCCCTGCTGGGTCATGGCGGCGCAGGCAAAACAACTTTGGCGGAAGCGATGCTGTTTGTCAGCGGAGCTGTGGACCGTATGGGTAAAGTCACAGACGGAAATACGGTCTGTGATTATGATCCGGAAGAGAAGAGCAGAGGTTTTTCCCTTTCTTCCGCCATTGCTCCTGTTATGTGGCAGAATATGAAGCTGAACATCATCGACAACCCCGGTTTTCTGGATTTTGTCGGTGAAGTGAAGCAGGGCCTGCGTGTCGCGGATGCGGCCTGCATTGTCCTGGACGGAAAGGCAGGTCTGGAAGTCGGCGCGGAGCTGGCATGGGACTATGCCACCGAGGTGCACGTTCCGAAGTCTTTCTTCGTCAACAAGTGCGATGATCCGGAAGCGCATTTCGATACTCTGTTCAACGCGCTGACCGAGAAATACGGACAGGCCGTATGCCCTGTATTCGTTCCAATCAAGACCGCGGGCGGTGTTGTGATGGTGGACGTGATGGATATGGTTGCGTTCACATACGATGACAAGGGAAATCGGAAACCCGTGGAGATGACCGATGAAGTCCGTTCGGCGGCCGAGCCCTACAAGACCATCTTCAACGAAGCCATCGCAATGGTCAACGAAGACATCATGATGAAGGTGCTCGAAGACGAGGAAGTGACGCATGACGAGGCGGCTGAAGCTTTGCATGAAGGCATCATTTCGGGCGACGTCGTTCCGGTTTACTGCGGAGCCGCTCCGAAACTCTGGGGTGTTCGCGCTTTGCTGGACGCCATTGCCGATTCCTATCCGCGCTTCACGGCCCGCAAGAATGAAAAATCCGCCGACGGAAAAGATCTGCCGATCGATCCCGCGGGCGAACCCGCTATTTTCGTGTTCAAGACGGTCGCCGACCCGTTCGTAGGCAAGATGTCGTTCTTCAAGGTGATGAACGGCGAGCTGAAGAAGGACGCGGCTCTCAAGAACGCAACCACGGGTTCCGTGGAAAAGATGGCTCACATCTATGCGATGCGCGGCAAGACCCAGATCGAAGTGGACCGCATGGCCTGCGGCGACATCGGTATGATTGCCAAACTGTCCAACACCAATACCAACGATACGCTTTCGGTCAGCGGTTCGGTTTCCTATGCGCCGGTTGTGTATCCGGTTCCGTTCATGCAGCGCAGCATCGTCACATTGGGCAAGGGCGACGAAGGAAAGATTTCCCAGAGCCTTGCCAGACTGCTTGAAGAGGATAAGACCCTGCTTTACGAAAACAACGCGGAGACCAAGCAGATGCTCATCTCCGGCCTTGGCGATATGCATCTCCAGGTTCTGGTTTCCAAACTGAAGACCCGCTTCGGCGTAACCGTCCGTCTGGACAATCCGAAGATTGCATACAGGGAAAAGATCACGAAGCCCTGCGACGTGGAAGGCAAACACAAGAAGCAGAACGGCGGCTCGGGTCAGTACGGTCATGTCAAGATCCGTTTCTCTCCGGGCGAAGAGGAAGGACTCACCTTTGTCGATGCTACGGTCGGTGGTTCGGTTCCGAAGAACTTTATCCCTGCGGTCGAAAAAGGATTGCAGGAAGCCATGCTCAAGGGCGTTGCAGGTTACCCGATGGTCCGTCTGAAAGCCGAACTGTACGACGGCAGCTATCATGCGGTTGACTCGGATGAACTTTCGTTCAAGACGGCCGCAAGCCTTGCATACAAGAAGTGCCTGGAACTCTCCGCTCCGGTCATCCTGGAGCCGGTGGGCGATTTGTTCGTAACGGTTCCCGACAGCCTTGTGGGCGACGTCATGGGCGACCTGAACAAGCGCCGGTCCAGCGTGATGGGTATGACTCCGGTCGAGGGCAAATCCGGCTATACTGTGATTCAGGCTCTCTCTCCTCTGTCCGAACTGACGGATTATACCATTACGCTTCGCGCTATGTCCCAGGGACGCGGTTCTTACACGTTCAAGGTGACCGGATACGATACGGTGCCGCGTGAAATCGCCGCGAAGATCATCGAAGAATCCAAGAAGAACGCTGAAGAGTAATTCTTCCGGCAAGATCCGCCACTTAGGCGGAAAAGAAAATTTCCCTTGTTCTTCATAGGGCAGGGGAAATTTTTGTACGTGTTGTCTTTTGTCTTGCGGAGGGCCATATGAACGAAACGTTACGGATACCGGAAGAGCCGAAGGGGCTGAAGTGGAAACTGTTCGGAATCTGTTCCAAAATCGACACCCAGAAGGTGGCGCTGCTTTTGCTGTTGCTGCTCAACTGTCAGATCTTTTACGGCGTCTTCTCGGTTGCGACCACACAAAGCAGCCTGGTAGCTCTGTTTTACGGCAAGGCGACCGTCATCCGCCTGATTGGCTTTCTGGGGTTGCTCAACTGGCTGGTGGATATTTACTGCCGGGTGGTTGTGCACGGGAAAGCCGCGCTGCGGCGGGAATTCATCCGGCGGGTCTGGGTTGGAATTCTGACCTGGCTTCTGCTTTGGTCTTTCGCGGCCGTCTTTATTTCCCTGGATACCGATCTTGCTTTCTTCGGGGGTGCGTACCGATACGAGGGATTTGTTTCCTTTGTCGCTTATGCGGGAATTTTTATGTGCGCCTCCCAGATCCGGGATGAGAAATACAGAAAGATTCTGCTGGCTTCGGTCGGCATCTTCTCGACGGTTCTCGCAGGGCTGACGCTGCTCAGGGAACTGGCGCATGCGACCTTCCTGATGAACCGCGGTTCCATGGTCGGAGCCTTCAGCGGGACCTTCATCAATTCCAATCATTACGGATACTACCTGTGCGTTTCCATGCTGGTTCTCGTCGGACTGTTCACGCATGCACAGAAGTGGCAGGCCAAGGTGGCATGGGGCCTGTGTTTTGCGATCAACGCGGTCATGATGCTCTACAATCAGACGCTCGGCGCGTATTTTGCATTGCTGCTCGGATTTGTTCTGTACGCCATCCTCTTCATCGTCCGCAAGGGGATAAAAAAGGCCTGGCCGATTCTTGCGCTGTTCGCTCTTCTGATTCTTCTGAGTTTTGTCGTCAATCAGCACAAGATGCTGGACGATATAGGCTATCTGGTCCGGGAAACGAAGGAGGCAGGCAGTGCCATCTCTTCGGATTCCGCTTCGTCCGAAGAGGCCCAGTCCGTGACGGATAAGCTGGGGAGCGGACGCGGAAAACTGTGGAAGAAAACGATTCAGGTCATCCTCGAGCATCCTCTGATGGGAGTGGGAACGGATAACGTTCAGTTGTATATCAACTACGATATTCCACACAATGAATATTTGCAAATCGGAGCCAATCTGGGATTTCCCGGGCTTGCGGCGTATCTGCTTGCCTTGATTGTGCTGTTTGTCTTTGCCCTGAAGAATACGAAGAATCTTTCGGATTGTACGCTGATTGCAGGGGTTGCCGTCTTTGTGTATTGCGCATCCGCCTTCACAGGCATCAGCATACCGGTTGCGACCTATCAGCTGTTTTTGTACATGGGGCTTCTGAACGGATGGTTCAGGCAAAAGGACGATGAGGCCATGCTCCGGGAAAAACAGGAGGAATTGCAAAAGACCGCCGACGACGCATCGGCCCCGTCGGATGAGCAGAAAGAGGGCGGGGATTCAGAGCCCGGTCAGCCCTTGCCGGAGGACGGAGAAACGGAGCCCGTCACAGAGTCTTCGGCCGGTCCCGAGTGAGTCAGATAAAGGAATGAAAAAGTCCGCGGAAGAAAACATCCGCGGACTTTTATTTGACTTTCCAGATGCAAAGAGGCTTGAGCAGAGGCTGTCCGCTCTCATCCTGTGCGGCTTTGCTGATGCAGATGAGGTTTTTGTGCGTGTCAGTGACCAGCACCTGTTGCCCCTCATGCAAGGAGACGCCGATTTTTTCCTGCCTCAGACTGACGCCGTTTTGCGCCAGTGCTGCCTGAAAGTCGTTGACTTCGACAAGGGGAAGATGGGGCAGGCACTTCTGCGGGGAGAGCAGCCGGGCCGAGCGATCGGAGGGACTCATTTCTTTCAGACGGTCCAATGTGACGCATTCTTCAATGGAGAAGGGCGTTACTTCCAGACGGCGCAGCGCTTCCATGGTTCCTCCGCACCCCAGACGGCTGCCTATATCTTCGCACAGGGTGCGGATGTAGGTGCCTTTTCCGCAGGATACGGTCAGTTCAAACGCTTCTTTCCGCTCGGTCGGGCGGATTTCCAGGTCGTAGATTTCGACCGGCCTTGGTTTCCGCTCTACGGTTTTTCCCGCCCTTGCCAGATCGACCAGCTTTTGCCCGTTCACCTTGAGAGCGCTGTACATCGGGGGCGTCTGGAGGATGGTTCCGGAAAAGGCCCGGGATACTCGGATCACTTCGTCCGCGGACGGCAGGGCGTCGCACTGACGCAGGACGGTGCCGGTGATATCCCCCGTGTCGGTGGTCAGACCCAGCCGGAGAGTGGCGCGGTATTTCTTTCTGTGCTCCACCAGAAAAGGTTCAAGCTTCGTGGCCCGCCCGATCAGAACGGGGAGCACCCCGGTTGCCATAGGATCCAGGGTTCCCGCGTGTCCGACTTTTTTGGTTCCGAAGAGTTTCCGGATCTGGGCCACGACGTCAAACGAGGTCCAACCCGCAGCCTTGTCCAGAAGCAGGACGCCTCCGGGTTCGAATCCGGGATTATTCTCCATGGGAAACCTCGTCTTTCAGCCGGACGACGGCCATATGAATCGGCATGCCGGCGGCCGTGAATTTGTCCTCGTATTCGGTGGTCTGGTTGCCGGTTACAAACGGAGAATCGGACGGGCACCGGTGCAGATCCCGGGTCAGAAACAGCAGGGGAAGCCCCATGGATTCAAACTGGGAAAGGGAGAAATCAAACAGTCCTTCGTTGTCGGTTTTGAACTGAAGGAGTCCGCCCGGCACAACGATGGCGCGGTACAGGGACAGGAAGGGCGCGGCCGTCAGCCGCCGGCGCTCGTGCTTTGCCTTTGGCCAGGGATCGCTGAAATTGAGATAGATCCGCTCTACGCTGGAGGGAGGCAGCAGTTCGCAAAGGTCGGTCGCGTTTGCGGTCATAAAGCGTAAATTGTCGGGATTGTGTCCGTTTAACCGCGTCATGCCGTTTTCGGCTGCGTTGCACAGCACATTGGACACCCGTTCCATGGCAATGAAATTGCATTCGGGGTGGGCCGACGCCATTTTGCAGGCAAATTGGCCTTTTCCGCATCCGATTTCCAGATGGAGAGGAGCCGGTGCGGGGAAGAAAGATTGCGGATCGGCCAGAAGCCGTTCCTTCTCTTCGCTCCGGATCAGAACAGGCGAGCAGGCAAGCAGACGCTCCTGCTCGTGTTTCTTGTGTCGCATTCTCATGATTTCTGCCCGCTGTCAGACGTTGAACCGGAAGAGCACAACGTCGCCGTCCTTCATAACGTAATCCTTGCCTTCGGAACGGTACAGGCCGGCGTCCTTGGCGGCGGTAATCGAACCGCAGCGGACCAGGTCGTCAAAGGAGACGATCTCGGCCCGGATGAATCCGCGCTCGAAATCCGAGTGAATCTTTCCGGCCGCGGCAGGCGCTTTCGTCCCTTTTGTAATGGTCCAGGCCCGCACTTCCTGCGGTCCTGCCGTCAGGAAACTGATGTAGCCGAGCAGGGAATAACTGCGCTGGATCAGCCGGTCCAGGCCGCTTTGCTTAATTCCCAGATCCTCCAGGAACATGGCTTTTTCCTCGGCGTCCAGTTCTGCGATTTCGGCTTCGATGCCGCAGCAGATGGACATGATTTCCGAACCTTCCTCTTTGGCATAGGCAGCCAGCGCGACGTATCCGGGCAGGTCGAGCGGTTCCTTATTGGCATAGTCTTCGCTGACGTTGGCCACATAGAGAACCGGCTTCATCGTCAGCAGCGGCGTGTCGTACAGGCAGGCTTTTTCCTCGTCGGTCAGAGGCAGCGAGCGGGCGCATTTTCCCTGTTCCAGCCATGCCATGATTTTTTCAAATACTTCCAGCTCGGCCGAGAGCGATTTGTCCTGACGCATGGCCTTTTTGCATCGGTCAATCCGGCGCTCCAGCATTTCCATGTCGGAGAAAATCAGTTCCAGGTTGATGGTTTCCAGATCCCGCATTGGGTCAATGGAGCCTTCCACATGGATGATGTTCTCGTCTTCAAAGCAGCGGACGACGTGGAGAATGGCATCGACCTCCCGGATGTTGGCCAGAAATTTGTTTCCCAGTCCTTCTCCCTTGGACGCCCCTTTGACAAGGCCGGCTATGTCCAGAAATTCCACGACCGCGGGAGTGTATTTTTCGGGATTGTACATCCGTGCCAGAACGTCCAGTCTTGCGTCCGGCACCGGAACGACTCCTACATTGGGTTCAATGGTGCAAAAAGGGTAATTCGCAGACTCGGCGCCCGCGTTGGTCAAGGCGTTGAAAAGAGTGCTTTTTCCGACGTTGGGGAGTCCGACGATTCCGAGTTTCATATTTCTGTCTCCTTCAGAAAGTCTTATTGTATTTGCCAAAGTACGGCAAAATGGCCGCGACAGGGTGAAAACCTTTGGGATGGCCCCGATTCTTTCGCGTTTTCTATACTTTTGCTGAAAAATTATAGCAAAAATGTCGGCGGAAGTCAATCTGTTTGTCATGTCGGAGAATGTGTCACTTGTCCTTCCTCTCTTTGCTGTCCTGAATTCTCTTGTCTTGCATTTCCAACGTGCGAACAAGCAGTTCTTTTCCCGCCGAAAGCAAAACTCCAAGTATGTTTTGGCATAACGATTCCAAATTGCTGATCTTGAAGAAATCCTCAGCATAATTGTCTGCTTGTCCACTTGCATTTGCAAAAATCTGTGCTACAATATCTATGGCATAGGCCCTCCTGGTGTTTGTTTTTTTGGATTCTACAGTATACCACATTGGAGAGGTCTGTGCCTTTTTTTATTTTCCCTTTTACATACAGTCATTTTACACCTACCCATGAGAGGTCCCGCGCTGACAAAAATCGGGTTCCGTTTTCCGGTCACTATGAAAAACAATGGGTGGGAATTCGCCGTTTTTCAAGACGGCATTGATTGATTGAGGAAATGATAGTATAATAAAACATAAACAACATAGTTCCGTTGCTTCATTGCAAAAGCCGGGAGGCTAACCCGGCTATTCGCGGAAACAATGGCAAAGCGGGACGAGTTGGTCGGGCTTTTGAAAGAATAGAACGAGTAGAACGGGAAATAGACGGAAAAGTACCAGACGGCTTTTTCTTTATCCTGAATAAAGCAAAGTCGATGGTTCTGCACGATGAAAAGTGTTTTTCGTCAATGAAAACCAAACCAACGGCTAGATAAAGAAACCATTGGAAGTTCCCGATTAATCCCACAAAAAAGCAGGAGATACGTCTATGAACGAACAGATCAGAAATAGCAAATCGGTTCCGATTGCGATTGTTGGTATGATTGTCGTCATGCTGGTTCTTGTTGTTGGTACAATGTGGATGGGACAGCGGGCGAAAAAGGCGTCGAATGATGCGGTCAGAACGGTCAGTCTTTTGTATCTGGACGAACTTGCCGACCGTCGCGAGCAGGTGGTGGCTGACAATTTGCGGGGGCGTATTTCGGATATGCGGGTTGCCCTTGAACTGATGACGGACGACGACCTGAGCGACCAGGAGCATCTGCGGGCGTATCAGGCAAAAATGAAACGGCTGTTTACACTTCAGAAGTTTGCCTTTATCGATGAGAACGGGCTGATCTATACTTCTCTCGGTACGCAAACGAACATTGACGAATACAAAATCGAGTATCGTTCTCTTGAAAAGCCTGAGATATCAATTAAAAATCTGAATAACGCAGACAAGACTGTTATCATTGCTCTGCCGGTGGAACATATTTCTTTTGCCGGAGAGAATTTGGTGGTCTGTTTCATGGAGATCGACATGAAGGATATGCTTGCCGGCGTTTCAATGCAGGCGCAGGAGAGCGGTTCTACCTTCACCAACATCTATACCAGCGGCGGTGTTGCACTCAGTAACACCGTTCTCGGTGGACTTGCTGTAGAGGACAATCTGCTGGACGCTCTTTCGCAGGCTGAATATGAACAGGGTTATTCCTATGAAAAAGTGAAGCGGGATTTTGAAAACCTGAAAAGCGGCGTTGCGTCTTTTTCCTACAATGGCGTCCGCGAAACGTTGAGTTATATACCCGTGGAAGGGACCGATTGGCTGCTCACCTACCTGATTCGCGAAAGCGTGATCAGTGAAAAGGTGGGAGATATTTCCAACCGGATCGTGGTGCAAAGTGTGATCCAGTCGGTGCTGATCGCCGTTCTGATGCTGATCGTTTTTGCTATCATCATCTTGCAGAACCGGCGGAACACCAAATTGTTGTTGGAAAAAGAGACGGCGGACGCCGAAGTGCGCGGGAAGCAGCAGGAACTGGAACAGCGCATCGCCCTGCAAAATCAACTGGAAGAGCAAAGTCATGCCCTCAGCGACGCGCTCGCCGCGGCGGAACAGGCGAACAAAGCCAAAACCGTGTTTCTCTCCAATATGAGTCATGAGATCCGCACTCCGATGAACGCAATCATCGGGCTTGACAACATTGCTCTGAATGACCCGGAAACGCCGGAAAAGACAAAGGACTACCTGACAAAGATCGGAACCGCGGCGGAACACCTTCTGAACCTGATCAACGATATTCTGGATATGTCGCGCATCGAGTCGGGGCGTATGATCCTGAAAAACGAGGAATTCTCATTCTCTAAACTGCTGGAGTCTGTCAATACCATGATCAGCGGTCAATGCCAGGAAAAGGGATTGGAATATCAATGCCGGATCAACGGTCAGGTTGACGATTATTACATCGGGGACAATATGAAACTCCGGCAGGTGCTGATCAACATTCTAGGAAATGCCGTTAAATTCACGCCCGAGGGGGGAAAGGTTGTGCTTGACGTTGAGCGGACGGCACAATATAATGGGAAAAGCACGCTCACCTTTCGGATGGCGGATACCGGTATCGGCATAAGCCGTGAGTTCTTGCCGCACATCTTTGATACCTTCACACAGGAAGATTCGTCTGCAACGAGCAAATACGGCAGTTCCGGACTCGGACTGGCAATCACCAAAAACATGGTGGAACTGATGAGCGGGACCATTCAAGTCGAAAGCGAAAAAGGTGTCGGAACCACGTTCACAATCGCGGTCACCCTGCTTGATGACGAAAGCCATCATGAAGAAAATGATAATCGTGAAATCAACCCGAAGGATATGACGGTTCTGGTCGTCGATGACGATCCCGTGGCGTGCGAACACGCGAAACTTGTGCTGGGAAAAGCGGGGATCTCTTCCGAGACCGCGGCTTCCGGCGCGGATGCGATTGAAATGGTTAAATTACGTCATGCCCGCAGGGAACCGTATAATCTGATTCTTGTAGATTGGAAGATGCCGGAAATGGACGGCGTGGAAACAACGAGACGAATCCGGGAGATTACAGGCGGCGAATCCGCCATCGTCATCTTGACGGCTTACCGTTGGGACGACGTGCTGGAAGAGGCGACGCAGGCTGGCGTTGACAGTTTTCTTTCCAAGCCTCTGTTTGCCGCCAACGTGCTGGACGAATTCGAAAATGCCGTCAAGCGTAAAGGCGTCGACATTCTGAAACGGGAAAAGAAAGCAATGCTTGAAGGACGCAGAGTTCTGCTCGCCGAGGATGTGGAGATCAATGCAGATATCATGAAAATGGTGCTACAATCCCGAAAAATGGAAGTGGATCTCGCTGAAAACGGCAAAATCGCTCTGGAAAAGTTTACGCAAAGCCCTGTCGGGTATTACGACGCGATCTTGATGGATATGCGGATGCCGGAGATGGATGGTTTGACCGCAACGCGGGAGATCCGCAAACTGGACCGCACGGATGCGAAGGATATCCCTGTCATCGCGCTCACGGCAAACGCTTTCGATGAGGATGTTCAGCGCAGTTTACAGGCGGGTTTGAATGCGCATCTTACCAAGCCGGTACAACCGGACGTGTTGTTTGAAACTTTGGAAAACCTAATCAAGAATTGAGAGATTCGCTGTCTGGTTCTAACGGGTAAACCAGGTCAAATTTGGGCAAAAGCTCTCAATGGCTGAATATACAGGGATCTTGCTATTGCATAAATGACGCATTTATGCGACAAGCAACAGAAATAAACAAGGATTTGGATTTGACTTCCAAATCCTTTTTGTTCCGAACGGAGAATATCGGTATTATTATAGCGTTCATTCTTCTGTTGGCCGTTCCTTTGCGATAATTGCCGAAAAAGAAACCGAACCAAGAAAAAGCAGAGCTGCTGTATGACGATACTCTGCGGCTCCGGTTTTCTTTTGGGCTATGAACCGCAGTAATCTCCCGGTTCACCCGGCAGTCAAACGCTTTGCAGACAGGTAGGTGGATCACTCAGCGGACCTGTGGTTAATTTCGGTGGCTTTTTCTTGCAACTTTCCCGGCTCTGTAGTATAATGGAGAACGATCATTGAAGTGAAAGCGGAGCCTGCGGCATGACGAAAAAACAAAACACAATAAAACCCTATTTGCTGTGGGTTCTTCTTCTTTGCGCGCTTCTCCTTTCTTCCTGTGTCGCACAAGCCGTTCAGGAGACCGGCCCGGAGTCCGGGACTGAAACTTTGACGCGGGACACGGAGGAGCAGACAAGGGACCTCGAATCCCCGACGGAGACCGAGGGGGCAGAGAGCAAAAGCCCGGACACGGAGACGGAACGGGCCGAAACCGAAACCGAAACCGGGCAGGAGAGCGGAGACTACCGCTTCGAGAGGGGCGTTTATTCGTATGAGGACCTGCAAAGTGATCTGGCAAAACTGGAGAGCGACTTTCCCGATCTTTTTTCGTATGCATCCGCAGGCCTCAGCGCGGACGGCAGGGAATTGTATGTCTATACCGTCGGGTCGCCCGATTCAAAGCGAATTCTGCTGGTCACGGCTTCGATGCACGGGCGCGAATATCTGACGACGCCTTTGGTGCTCCAGCAGACCCATCGCTTCCTGACGTTGGCAAAAGAGGGGGCACAGGAGTATGCCGGGGCTCTGAGTGAGTTGAGCATTTGCGTGTTCCCTATGGTCAACCCGGACGGAGTGACCCTGTCTCAGAAAGGGCTTGAAGGAATCCGGTCCGAGACTTTGAGAAAAAAGATTCAATCCATCTATGCGTCTGATTATGCCGCGGGTGTGATGAACCTTCCTCTGGAACGCTATCTTCCTTATTGGAAGGCCAATGCCAACGGAGTGGACCTCAACCGCAATTGCGATGCGCTCTGGGAGCAGTACCGCGGTATGCAGGCGCCCAGTATGGCCAATTTCAAGGGAACGGAACCCGCATCCGAACCCGAGACCCGGATTCTGACCGGATGGGTAAAGGAGAAAGTCGGAGCGGGAAAAGAAATCCTGTTTTCTTTGTGCATGCATGCCCAGGGCGAAGTGATTTACTGGAATTGCGGACAGAGCGGAGAGTCAAAGGAATTGCATTTGCATTTGGCTCAGCTGATTGCGGACACGACAAAATACGCGGTGGATATGGAACCCGAGAACGACGCATCCTTTTCGGACTGGTGCGTTCTGGAAATGGGCATTCCGGCCGTGACGGTAGAGGTCGGGAAAGGCTCGGCCCCCCTGCCGGGTGAACAGCTTCAGGTGATCGCATCCCAGAACAGGGATTTATGGCCTGCGCTGATCCGCTTTTTCCGGGCGGCATAACGGGAATGACAGAATATCAGCGGACAATGAAATCGAAAAGCAGAATTGAGCAAAGGAAAGGATGGGTGTGATGATGACTATGATCAGGAAAAACGGCTTCTTGAAGACGGCAATCGTATGGGTGTTGCTGCTGGCCATGCTTTTCAGCATGGCTGCCTGCGGATTTGCGCGGGAAGCATCGAATGAACCCGGGACAGTTAAATTCTCGGAAATGCAGTATGAACTGGTGGAGGAAAGCCAGGTTCAGGAGAAGATTGAAGCACTTCGTCAGGCGGGAGAAGGAAGCAATTACAAAAAGTTTTCCAAAATCTATGAAGAGTACAATGATTATTTCGCACATGTCATGACGATGTCGACATTGGCCAACCTGAAGTACAACGAGGACGTTTCGGATGACACCTACAGCAAAGAGTCCGAACTGATGGATGAGTACACGAGTGACATGATTGTTGCGTATTATCAGATCTGTTACAAGGTGCTGACCGACAGTCCCATGTCCGAAAAGTTCAAGAAGGATCTGACCGAGGAAGACATTCAGGACATTATGGAAGGGTATAAGACCTATACGGATGAGTATATGGCGCTTCGGGATGCGGCCGACAAGATTGCGCATGAGGAGCAGAATCTTCAGGCAACGCTGACCCTGACCTTTGAAGGGGCCGAGTACACCATGGACGAATTGGTCGATCAGTATTACAAAGGGAAAATGACATACGACCGGATCATGCAGTATCAGGACGAATACTACGTTAAACTGTGTGAGGAATCCGGGAAACTCTATTTGAAGCTGATGCCTCTGTACAAGCAGATGGCGGAACTGGCCGGATTCAATTCGGTTGCCGAATTGCAATATAAAGATCTGGGGCGGGACTATACCCCGAAAGAAGCGGAGCAATATTGGGCTTTTGTCAAGTCCTATGTATGTCCGCTCTATCAGTCCATTACGCTGCTGTCTTCTGAAGAACAGAAACTCCAGCAGATATGGGAGAGCAAGAGCGCTCTGCTCAATAAACTGCAGACTCCGATGGAGGAGTATTTTGCAAGCATTTCTCCCAAAATGCTTGAGGCATACAACTATATGAATGAATACGAGCTGATCAGCAGCGGATATTCGACCAAGCGGTATCCCGGTTCCTTTACCACCCGCCTTATGGAATACAATGAGCCCTATGTCTTTTTGAATGTTTCCACCAAGGGGTATGACTACATCGGCACCTTAATCCATGAATTCGGCCATTTCTTCGCGTTCTATCTGGGCGGGTACGAAGCGACCCAGGTGCTGGATATCAATGAAATCCAGTCTCAGGCAAACGAGTTGCTGTTCCTGGATGTCATCAAAAACAATTACAGCGAAAAAGAATACAACGTACTGCTGAAGATGCAGCTGGGAAATATGCTGTACTCCATTATTGATGCAGCGCGCCAGGATGAATTCCAGCAGAAGGCGTTTGCCCAGGAAAATCCGACGTACGAGTCGCTTTGCGAGCTGTATCAGTCTATCGATAATTCTTATGGTCTGCCTAAGGAGAGTGTTGTTCCGGCCGGTGCTTACTGGGCGTTGTATCCCCACCATTTCGCCACTCCTTTCTATTACATCAGCTATGGAATGTCTGCCATTTCGGCCCTGGACATCTTTGCCATTTCGGCTTCGGATCGTCAGCTGGGAATTGACACGTATATGAAAGTAGCCCGCGTTCCGGCTGAGGTGGATTACCTCGAAATGCTGAACGATTACGGAATGCACTCTCCGTTTGAAGAATCCCTGTATAAGGAATTGTCGGACACCTTCAAAGCATTGTTGGGATGAACGGCTTAAGACGGGTATCCGTCCAATTTCATCTGAAAACAATACCGTATTGCCCGGGGCATTTTTGCCCCGGGTTTTATGATGCGCCGATGTGAATCGGGCCCTGAAGCCCTGTGCAAAAAGGAATGGCGAACAGGCCGACCGCATGGGCCGGGCATGAAAAAGACAAAGAGGACCGGCAAATGGTTTGCCGGTCCTCTTTCCGCCTTGGCCTTCCGGCCTGGCGGATGAAGGATAGGGAAGAATGAATCCGTCAGCTTCCCGTGTATTCCTGTGCGGTACGGGAATCTTCAATCATATCGAACAGGGTGTAGGGATCCACATATACATAGGTATAATCGGAATGCGCCTCGGCGTATTCAATGAATCCTTCCACGCAAGCCTTGATCTGGGACGGGGATTTGCAGACCGTCCGATAGGCTGCGAAATTGATTTTTCCGTTGTTCATATAGTCCAGCATGGTCTGATAGGTTTTCTCGCCGCCGTCCGGGTCGATGCCGTTCTGAAGATGCAGGTAAAGGGTTCCGTCATACTTGTAAAGACGTTTGCTGGAATCGTTATGGAACGAACCGACGGGAGCGATCTTGTTGTACATTTCGAAGATGGCTTTGTTGACCCGGTTGTTTCCGTTGATGATGAAACCGACGATGTCCATGTTGAATTTTTCCATATAAGGCTTGCACCAGTCAATCCATGCCTGGGCTCCACTCGGTCTGCCTCCGCGCAGGGAAGGTTCAATCAATGCGCTCGGGATGACGTATCCGGCTCCGCTGTCCCCGGCCACGACGAAATCGTAGTCGGTCAGATTTTCGAATACATATTCAAATACCATCGGAACACGGCGGGAAAGGTTGGGGTTGAAGGCCCACATCAGGGGAAGAGTGCCTCTGGCCTTATCCTGGAAGAAACCCGGGATATGCGCCTTCATCCAGGCCGAGGAGTCATAGTCGCCCAGGTAAATGGTAAAGTAGCGGGTGTTGGAGTCGTAGGTAACGTCCGGCATCGCGCTTCTGTTGTGGTTTTCATAACTTGTCTGCTTCAGTTCATACTGGGAGTAGACCGAGCCATTGGTCATCCAGGCGGGGTGAGCGGCGTCCGCTTCCTTGAACGCATTGTAGGATGTAATGAATTCAACGAACTGCCATTCCAGCACGGTCGGCGCAACTTTGCCGTGGCCGCCGGTCGTAGTATATTTCATGTACCAGGGAGGGAAGCCCATCAGCTCAATCATATTGCCGCCTGCGCGTTCATACATGGTCTGCATGATTTTGACGCATGTGGCACGGTCGGTCCCCAGAGGCTGGGTCGGGTCGTCGTTCGGAGCTTCGTCTCCCGTAATGGTGAGGTCGAAGAAGAAACAGCGGTTCATGATCAGGTAGTCATGGCTGAAAATCTGGTTCCAGTCGGGACCGTGTCCGGATGAGTCGAGGTATACCTGGTTGGTCGGGATGGTGCCCGCGCCGTCCAGCGTGTAAGCAATCATCCGGTCGTTGGTCTTGCTCATATACTGGTCCAGCGCCCAGATGTAAGCATCGCATTTGGAGGAACCGGTGGAAGCCAGGTTGGTGTCGGCGATGAGCGAGCCGATCTTTGCGTTTTCGAACATGCCGACCAAATTGTGCTTGACTTCAATTTTGTTCTGCGTGACAAGATAGGTGTAAAGGGAAGAGGAGGATTCGTCGTACCGGACCGGCAGGCATCCCTCAACTCCGCAGATGGTCGCTGCTACGTTGGCCGTGGAGGGAACGTCCGTATCCCACAGGACGACTCCGAGTTCCTTGATCTGATCTTCGAACAGTAAATAGAAATCCCGGAATGAAGTGACGGGGATGTTGCGCGAGTACTCGAAATAATGTCCTTCGCTTTGCATGAAATCCCGCCAGAAGTCGTCCGTACTGTCGGTTCCGACAAACAGGTATTTGTTCTTTTCCTTGGCGTCACGGTTGTAAATGCCCTGGAAGGAGACGATGAACCGGGTCTGGTCGTTTTCGTTGTTGAACGAATTCCGCAGGGCGCTTGCATCGATGTTGTAGAAATCCGTCGGAGGCTGGTAGGTGACGATCAGCTTTTCCGGAACGGCCAGAGAGTTCTTTGCGTAGGTGCCGGCTGCTTCGTCATATCCGAGCAGGGTGTTGATGACGTAATTCACCGCCGCAATTGTACCGAAGGAATCCGAACCGATAATGACAATTTTGGTTCCGGATTCGCTGATCATGATGAGGTACTGGTTCTCGCCGAGGAGCGCCTTTGCCGCGGCGGTTTCCGCCCGGTTGGTTTCTCCGATCAGAATTTCCTTGTACTGGGTCGTGTCTTCCTCCTTGTTTGCCAGCCAGTCCACGCCGATGCCGACGTTGGCGCCGGTTGCGGTCTTGATTGCCTTGCGAAGGGAGGTGGCTGCCTGAATCACCGGGTCGGAAGAGGAGGTGATCAGGTCCGAACGGACGATTTTGAAATCATTCAGGTCTTCGGCTGAAAACACCTTGACGTCGCCCGCAGGCTCGGTCTCCTGATTCTGGCCCGATGTTTCGTCGGGTGTTGTGCCTTGCTTGCTTTCATCCGGAACGTCCGGAGTGTTTCCGCAGGCGGCCAGCAAAGAGCCGACCATGGAAAGAATGAGCAGAAACAGAATGATTCTGATTCCGTATTGTTTGCTTTGTGTCATAGAGGAATCCTTTCTTGCACGTGTTTCGCTTTTGTAAGATCAGTTGATGATCCGGCCCTGACCGGATTGATGGATCAATTCGAACATGGTGTAGGGATCTACGTATTCATAAGTATAGCCGTCGTTTTTGCCGTTGAGGAATTCGGTGTAGTTTTCGATCAGGGCTTTGAGGTCGGTCGCAGTCCAGCAGATGGTGCGGTAAACGCAGAAGTTGGTGCCGGAGTTGCGGAAGGCCGTATACATGTCCTTGTATTCGGTATAGGAATATACGTCCAGATTCATGCCGATATAAGGCACACCTTTGTAGACGGTTACGCCTCCCCCGTTGGTGAAGGAACCGGCCGGGAACATCTCGTTGTACATGTCGCGCACATCCGTGGTGATGGTGTTGCTTCCGTTGAGCAGGAAGCCGCAGATGTCCAGGTCGAACCGCTGGTTGAAGGGCATATTGTACTCAATCCATTCGTTTTCTCCGCTCTTGCGTCCTTCCCGCATGTTTTCCTTCAGGATGGCGGACGGGTTGGCATAGCCGGCGCCGGAGTCGCCCGTGACGATATAGTCCATGTCGGTCATGGTCTCGTAGATGTAATCAAACACCATGGGGACGCGGTTGGACAGATTGGGGTTGAAGCCCCACATCAGGGGAACGGTTCCGCGTGCCTTGTCGTTCCAGACTTTCGGAATGTGGTATTTGAGCCATGCGGAGGAGTCGTAGTCTCCGATGTAAATGGTAAAGTACTTGGTCTTGGAATCGAATTTTTTGTCCGGATTCTGCATCTGATGGTTGTTCTCGTAAGTCGTCTTAGCCAGCTTGTACTGGGAATAGACCGAAGCGTTCGTCAGATAGGCCGGGGATGCCGCATCGGCTTCCATGGCGCAGTTGTAAGTGGTGATCAGTTCGGCAAACATCCATTCCAGGGTGACCGGCTCGGTTTTTCCGTTGTTGTGGAACTGGGTGTATTTCATCCACCACATCGGGAATCCGAGGCATTCCACGATTTCTCCGCCCGAGCGTTCGTATGTGCGCTGGAGGATGGCTTTCGCCGTCTTGAGATCCGTGCCCATGGGCTGGTCGGGATCGTCGCAGGGCTTTTCATCGCCGACCACGGAAAGGTCAAAGAAGAAGCACCGGTTCATAATCAGATAGTCGTGATTGAACAGCTGGTTCATGTCAGGTCCCGGATTTCCGTAGGTCTGATAGATGACGTTGGTCGGTACGGAACTTGCTCCGTCCAGTACGTAGGCGATCATGCGGTCGTTGGTCTGGTCCAGGTATTTGTCCATGGCCCAGAGATAGGCGTCGCATTTGGAGGAACCCGATGAGGCAAGGTTCGTGTCGGCGATTATGGAGCCAGGGGCTGCGCCTTCGAACAGTCCGACCAGATTCTGCTTGACCTCTACGCCTTCGGATTTAAGGAAATTGTAAAGGGATTTTTCCGCCGTGTCGTACTTGACCGGCAGGTAATGGTTGACCGAGCAGATGGTCGAGGCGACGTTGGCCGTGGCGGGAACATCGGTATCCCAAAGAACCATGCCGTATTGCGTTGCGTAGTCCTTGACCAGTTTCCAGAACTCGGTGAAATTGGAAACGGTGGTTCGCGAAGAATTGTTGAACATCTTTCCTTTTTCGGAGAGGTAATTCAGCCAGAACGTATCCGTGGAATCGTTGAGCAGATAGAAGTAGGTGTTTGTCTCACTGGCACGGGCGTTCAGCAATCCCTGCAGGCAGACGACCAGACGGGTTGTGTCGTTGGCGTCGTAGGGGGATTTCAGATAAACCTCGGGCTGCAGAAGGACCAGGTCCGGGTTGGGTTCATATTCACCGGTATACCGGTAATCCGAAGGGAGGGAAAGCCCGGTTTCGGAGTAGGTCCCGGCTTCTTCGTTGTATCCGAGAAGTTCGGCGATGAGGTAGTCAACGCCGGCGCATACGCCCGGGTCGGTCGGAGAGAGGATGAACAGGCGGCTGCCCTTGACGAAAAGGACAAACTGATCTTTTTCCAGACTCAGTCCCGTATCCGAAAGAGTCAGACGGTTGGTATTGCCGACGACGATTTCAAGCGCGTCTTCCGCCACTTGCGCATCAGGACCGTCCCAGTCGGTCGTAATTCCGATGTCGTTGTTGCCCGCGGCCGCATTCAGTGCCTTACGAAGGGTCGTGGAAGCGGTTGTGATGAACTGCGAGGACGTATCCGAGCGGATGACGGTGTATCCCGTTCCTTCGGGGGAACTGAAGACAATCTTCGGACTTTCGTTGTCGGTTTCCGCATTTGTTTCGGTTTCGCTCTGTGTATTTCCCGCCGTTTCATCGGTCTGCGTATGGTTTGCGCAGGCAGGCAAAAGACAGAGAATGACAAGACAAAGAACGACTGCCAGAATCATTCGTAAAGAAAGATTGTTTCTCATAGGGGCCTCCTATATCGACAGATAAAAAATTTTACCATATATAGATGAACAAACCATTAACAACCCACTCCTTTCTTCGGCTTCGGGTCGGCGTCGCCGGTTGGAAAGACAAGTCGGAAAAAGAATGAGTTTCCCTCCGCGTCCCTTGTTTTTACTGCCCCGGAATAGTATAATAAAAGGGAGAAAAAAGCCGTCTTCGGGCGTGCGGAAAGAGGCAAAGGATGAATCAGGAAAGGCAAACGACAGCGCCTTTTTTCCGGCAGGCAAAAGCCGTCTGGGCAAAGGGCGGCGAGAACAGGAACCGGCTGATTCGCTACACCGCCGAAATTCCGGGCGGAGAGAAGGCGTCTCTTTCCATGTGCGCGGCGGATCTGTTCCGGGTGTTTCAGAACGGCCGGCTGATTTCCTGCGGCCCGGCAAGGGCCGCATATGGGTTTGCCCGCGTACTGAGAATTCCGCTGGATCGCGCCGGCGGACGCATTTGCGTGGATGTGCTTTCCTACGGCATCAACCAGTACGCCTGCGTGGAGCAGGAGCCTTTTTTTGCGGCCGAGATAGAGATCGACGGCAGGGTGCAGGTATACACCGGCGACCCGGAGGGCGGCTGGTCTGCCTTTTGGATGCGCCAAAGGGTTCAGAAGACCCAGCGGTACAGCTACCAGCGGGGCTTTTCGGAATATTGGAACGACCAGGGGAAAAAGGAGGAACCGGTCATAACGGTTCCGGCGCACCTGCCGGACCTTTTGCCCACAGAAACGCTCCCGCCGACGCTGCGCTTCCTTGCGGCGGCCCGGGTGAGCTCTGAGGGGAAGGTGTCCCTTTCGGAACAGCCCCTGTACGTTTATACAGACCGGAGCCTTTTGGGCATCAGTCCGGGCATCAAAGGGTATTCGAAAGAAGAGTTGGAAGTCTGCCTGACCGACGAGGTCGGGAAAATGGCGTTTGTCCGGCAGAAAACGCAGGACGGGACCGAACTGTATGCCGGAGAATTCCGTACGTTCGCACTTCCGGGCAACCGGACGGGGCTGGTGTCCTTCGTCGCCGTCTGTCCGGTCCGGACAACGGTTTACGTCC
Organism: Clostridia bacterium; assembly: GCA_017455185.1. Classification (GTDB taxonomy): domain Bacteria; phylum Bacillota; class Clostridia; order Oscillospirales; family CAG-272; genus RUG14240. The sequence goes on along the minus strand of JAFTBN010000021.1, from coordinate 68,601 downwards.
TGATGGACGAGCTGCTTAGGGAAGGGGACGTGGACCCGTTCCGTATGGGGGATGTGTGCAATATCGCCCGTTTCGATCTTGAGCCCGGTACGACCCGGGTCCTTACGATGGAGACTTTTACGACGCAGGGCCTCAAGATGGTGGTCACGCAGGGACAGGCCCGCATAAGCGAAGCGGGCCTTGTTGAGGTGGAATCCTCCGCCTGGATCCGTCCGATGCCCGAAGGGATGAAGAACGACCCGGAACTGGTCCGGATCTGGGATGCGGCGGTGGAAACATTCCGCCAGAACGCCCTGGACATCTTTATGGACTGTCCGTCGCGCGAACGGGCCGGATGGCTGTGCGACAGCTTCTTTGCCGCGCGGGCTGAGCGCTGCCTGACCGGGGAGAGCCGGGTGGAAAAGGCCTTTCTGGAGAATTATTTGCTTTACCGGGGAGAGAGTCCGCTTCCCCCGGGCATGCTCCCCATGTGCTATCCCGCGGCTCATCCCAATTCGGTGTACATTCCGAACTGGGCTATGTGGCTTGTGCTTCAGATCGGCGAGTATGCGCAGAGAAGCGGCGACGCGGAACTGATCGCTGCGTTCCGTCCCAGACTGGACGCGCTGATTGCCTTTCTGGATACGTTCCTCAACGAGGACGGTCTGCTGGAGCATCTGGGCTCCTGGGTCTTTGTCGAGTGGTCCCGGGCCAACGAATGGGTTCAGGACGTCCATTATCCGTCCAATATGCTGTATGCCAAGGTGTTGGAAACCTACGGGCGGCTGTACGGGGAGCCCGGATATCCGGAACGGGCGGAGCGGATGCGCCGCACCATTACCGCCCAGTCCTTTGACGGAACCTATTTCAGGGATCACGCGCTGCGGGACGCAGAGGGACGGCTGAAGGTCGCGCAGGACAAGAGCGAGGTGTGTCAGTATTTCGCATTCTTCACCGGTCTCGTTTCGCCCCGGACGGCGCCGGATCTCTGGAATCTTCTGCAGACCCGGTTCGGGCCGGGCAGGGAAGCGCTGCATCCCGACGTGGCAAAGGCCAATACGTTCGTAGGGGATTATCTGCGTCTCGAACTGCTGTTCCGCTACGGCTGCCGGGAGGCGCTGCTGGCGGACATCAAGGGGTATTTTGCCTCCATGAGCGAGCAGACCGGCACGCTCTGGGAAAACGACACGCCTCATGCCAGCCTGTGCCACGGGTTCACGGCTCACGTGGTGTGCTGGCTGTGCGCGGTGTTCGACCGGCCGGATTAAGGAGGGGTTATGGTCTTCAGCAGTTTTGCCTTTCTGTTGCTGTTCATGAGCATAACCGTGCTTTTGCACTGGGTTCTGCCTGCCAAATGGCGCAATCCCTTCCTGCTTCTGGTCAGTCTGATCTTTTATGCTTATGGAGAGCAGATCTACACGGTGGTCATGCTTGTGACCATCGGGGTGGATTACCTGGCCGGGCTTTGGATCGGGGCGCTGGAACAGCGGCCCGACAGGCAGGGACTGCGCCGGGCGGTGCTCATCGGGACCGTGATTCTGAATCTCGGTTCGCTGTGCTTTTTCAAATATACGAATTTTCTGCTTCAGACGGTTTCGGATGTCTTCGGGTATACCGTCTCGCTTTTGAAGGTGGCGATGCCAATCGGCATTTCCTTTTATACATTCCAGAATCTTTCCTATGTGCTGGACGTCTATGCGGGTCGTACCCGGGCGCAGAAGAATTTCATCCGCTTCGCTACCTACGTCGCGCTCTTTCCCCAGCTGATTGCGGGACCGATCGTGCGGTACGTCGAGGTGGAGGAGCAGCTCGTTGCAAGACGGGTGGATCCCGAAAAGATGGCGCAGGGCATTTTCCGCTTCTGCGTGGGACTGGCCAAGAAGGTTCTTCTGGCCAATCAGGTCGGGCTCTGGGCCTCTCAGGTGCAGGAACTCCGCTCGGTGCAGGACGACGTGCTGCTGGCCTGGCTTGCGGCGCTGATGGTGACCTTCCAGATCTACTTCGATTTTTCGGGGTACTCGGACATGGCCATCGGACTCGGACATATGCTCGGATTCGATTTTCCGGAAAACTTCCACTATCCCTACGAGGCCCGGAGCATTACGGACTTCTGGCGGCGCTGGCATATGACGCTGTCGGGCTGGTTCCGGGAGTACGTATACATTCCGCTGGGTGGGAACCGGCATGGGAAGGCGCGCCAGGTGTTCAATCTGTTCCTGGTCTGGTTCCTGACGGGACTGTGGCACGGAGCGGGGTGGACGTTCATCCTGTGGGGGCTGTATTTCTTCGTATTACTCGTTCTGGAAAAGTTCGTCTGGGGGCGCTTTCTGGATAAGGCTCCCGCATTTGTGGGTCATCTGTACGCGTTGTTTTTCATTGTCATCGGCTGGGTGATTTTCTTTGCCGAGGATCTGCCTTCCCTTGGACAGTGGCTAGCGGCTCTGGCGGGAGCCGGAGCGGGCGTGGGGACGCAGGGCCTCTATTTTGCCCTGACGCACGCGCTGCCGCTGCTTGCTATGGCGGTCGGTTCGACGCACCTGCCCAGGCTTTTGTTCGGAAAGGTAAAGGAGAAGTGCGGCGTCCGGGGCGGCTTTGCGCTTTGCGCGCTGGGCACGGTGGGCCTTCTGCTTTTGTCCGTGGCGTTTCTGGAAGCGGATACGTTCAATCCCTTCCTGTATTTCCGTTTTTAGGGGAGGGGATTATGGACCATACGAAACTTGAAAAAACGGAAAACGTGCAGGCAAAGGAGCCTAACCTGAAAAGAGTGAGTTTCTGGTTCTCCCTTGTATTTTTCCTTGTCTTGCTGACAGTGGGGCTTTTGTGCTTCATTCTGCCCCAGGAAACGTTTTCCGAAAACGAGAACAGGGTTCTTTCGACTTTCCGCCCTTCGGATTTTTCGGGGCTCGGAGACGAACATTTCCAGGAGGATTTTGAATCTTTCCTGACCGATCAGTTCCCCGGACGGGAGAATCTGGTGCGGCTGAGTTCCGGGTTGAAATACGCAACCGGGACACGGGACATCGGAGGGGTTTATGCAGGCCGGAACGGCCGGCTGTTTCTGCAGGTGACCGAGAAGGACGCGTCGGCCGGAAAATGGGAAGACAGGGAAGCGGCCCTGAATGCATTTCTGGATGCCTTTCCGGAACTGCAGACCGATCTGATTCTGGTTCCGCCGGCCTCTGCGCTGTATGCAGGGGAGCTTCCCGCCTTTGCGTATACGTTCGACTATCCGGCCCGCATCGGGCAGGCGCGGGCGTTCGCCCGGACAAAGGACAATCTGAACCTGATTGAGGTGGAAAGCGCCTTGCAAAACGCAAAGGAGCAGGGGCAGAATCTGTACTACCGGACCGACCATCACTGGACCTTTTACGGGGCCAGGGCGGCGTACTGTGCGTATCTGGAACAGCTGGGCCGCACGCCTGCGGCCGGGGATGCCCTTCCGGTGAGCGAGGACGGGGATTTTTACGGAACGCTGGCATCCAAGTCCATGCTTCCGGTCGACCCGGACCGTTTGCAATATTCTCTTCTGCCCGAAGGATGCACCGCAACGGCGGACGGGAAGGAGATTGCCGTTTACCATCCGGAGCGGCTTGAGGGGAAGGATCATTATCTGTTCTTCTTCGACGGAAATCACGCGCAGATGGAACTGCACGGAAAAGGGCAGGGGTCCGTCCTGGTGGTCAAGGATTCCTTTGCCAATGCGTTTCTGCCCTTTCTTCTGTCCGACTTTGAGACGATTCACGTCATCGATCTGCGTTATTTTTCGGAGTCTCTGGCGGAGTATCTGTCCGCACATCCGGTGGACCGGGTGCTGATTCTGTACGAGACGGGAAATCTGCTGACGGATTTGCATTTCACGAAGATTGCGTTCGGTCTGAACTGAGGCCGGAGCAGGGAAGGAACGGGCCTTTGCCGCGGCAGAAAATTGACTTTGCCGCGTCTGTGTGATACAATTAAAACAAGAAAAAGAATACCATTTGCTCGCCTGTGAGACGGAAAGAAGCAAAAGAAAAAAGGTGATAGTATGTATGATATAGCGATTATAGGAGGAGGCATCGGAGGCCTGATGGCGGCTTACCGCATCAAGCAGAACAATCCAGATCTGAAGGTCATAATCCTTGAGCGGGGCTATGAGCAGGAAAAGCGTTCCTGCCCCGCGGGAGCCGGGCAGAAATGCCTGCACTGTAAGGTCTGCTCCATTTCGGGCGGATTTGCGGGCGCCGGCGCTTTTTCGGACGGCAAATTCAATCTGGGAACCGCATACGGCGGTATGATTGGGGACGAACTGGGCGAAGACGTGGCCATGAAGTACATCAACCAGGTGGACCATGTGCTCGAAAGCTTTTCGGATGACTATCCCCCTTTGTACCGCTCCAGCGAGGAACTGAAACTGAAATGCCTGCAGAATAATCTGCGCCTTCTGGATATGAACGTGCGGCATCTCGGAACCGACAAGAATTACAAGACGATGCTGCGTCTGATCGAGCATTTGCGCTCCGAGCAGGTGGAAATGGTTTCCCGTACGGAATGCGTCGACATCGAGAAAAGCGACGGGGGATACGTCTTGCAGGTGAAGCACCGGGAGGAGCCGGGCACCATTGAAGCACGCAAGATTATCATTGCCACGGGACGCAGCGGCGCGGATTTCGTAAAGAAGATCTGCCTGAAGTTCGGCGTGCACATCTTTGCGAACTCGGTCGACATCGGCGTCCGTGTGGAAATGAAGGATGCCATCTGGCGCGAGTTTTCCTCCAAGATTTACGAGCCGAAGATTCTGTACCGGACCAAGACGTTCGAGGACCGGACGCGTATGTTCTGCTTCAATCAGGGAGGACTGGTTTCGGCGGAAAACAATCACGGCGTGATTACGGCCAACGGCCATTCGTTTGCCGAGCCTGAAAAGAAAACCGACAATTGCAATTTCGCAATTCTGAACTCCATCCATTTTGAAGGGGACTTCGATAAGCCGACCGAGTACGCCGAGAACATCGCGCGCAACATGAACTTCGCGGGCGAAGGCAACATCATCGTACAGCGGTTCGGAGACCTGAAGCGGGGAAGACGCACCAACGCGCACCGGCTTGCGGCCAACAGCGTTATCCCGACCATGCAGGCGTTTCCGGGGGATCTGTCCATCGTGATGCCCTACCGCGCCCTGACCAACATCATCGAGACGATTTATGCGCTCGACAAGGTGGCGCCCGGAACGGCCAACGACGACACCCTGCTTTACGGATGCGAAAACAAGTATTATTCCATCCGTCCGCAGCACGACGGAAACTTTTCCATTTTCGACGGCGTGTATCTGATCGGAGACGGATCGGGCATCACGCGCGGACTTTCACAGAGCGGTGCCATGGGCCTGTATGTGGGAGACCATATTTGCCGGGATTAACAGCAAAAAAACAAAGGCCTTTTGGCCGGTCCTTTTCGGAACCGGGCGGGGCCTTTTCTTCAGCGGCAGTCAGACAGGGAGGGTGAAAGATGAAAGACAGAGGAGTCGATTTGGCATTCCGGCGTGCGGTATTGCACAGCTCGGCCCGGGACGTGGACCATTGCGGTCATCTGGTGACCAGCGGGCTGTGCGGCAAAGACGGCTATCTTTGGCAGAGTGCCGGCCGGGAGGAGGAGTCCCTGACCATTTTCCTGGAGGGACCGTCCTTTGTGGAGGAACTGGAACTTGAGGCTGACACGGCAGCCGGACTTCCCGAAAAGGTCCGGGTGTTTGTCGGGGCCGGGAAGGATACGGACTGGGTGGAGAAACCCGTCCGCGGTTCCCGGAGCGCCAAACAGCCCGTCTGGTCCGGTCGCCTGTCCGAACCCGTTCGCTGCGAACGGGTGAAAGTGGTTCTGACCGGGGCCGGGGGAGACTGTTTTTCCATCGGCAGACTGTCCCTGTACGGGCAGGCGGAACACCCCTGCCCGAAACCGGCCCGGGCATGGCCGGAGCCCTCTTCTGAACGGGCGGACCTGAAGGGCGGAAACTGGAAACTGCTCCGGGCGCCCGAAGTTTCGGAGGGCGGAGAGACGCTTTCAAAGTCCGGATACGACGACGGGGCGTGGATCGATGCGGTCGTGCCCGGAACGGCGCTTTGTTCCTATCTGGAAGGCGGAATGATTCCGGATCCGGATCCGGCCGATCACCATCTCCAACTCTCAGACCGCTATTTCCTGTGCGATTACTGGTATCGGGCAGCTTTTACCCTTCCGAAGACAGTCTCAGGGAAGCGGATTCTGCTTCATCTGGATGCCCTGAACTGGAAAGGGGAAATCTATTTCAACGGAAAAAAAGCCGGCGCCATGGCCGGCGCATTCAAACGCGGTGTCTTCGATCTGACCGACCTTGCGCTGCCGGGCGAGGAGAATGCTCTGGCGGTTCTGGTCAGAACCAATGCGACGCCAGGCCCCGTAAAATGCCACAGGCTGGATGCCTCGGGACCGAACGGCGGCGTTCTGGGAGCGGACAATCCCACCATTCACGCCAGCGCAGGCTGGGACTGGATCAACACGGTCAAAGGCCGGAATGTGGGTCTGTACGGAAATGTGTGGATTTCTTTCGGAACCGATCTTTGGGTGGACGATCCGGCGTCGGATGTCAGGCTGAAGGACGGCGTCGCCGAGCTGACGCTGAAGGCCCGGGTCAAAAACTACGGTGTCTCTGTCCGGCAGGTTTTCCTTCAGGCATCCTTTGAGAGGGATATCCCGACTCTGAAAAGCGAAATGCTCCGCCTGGAACCGGGGCAGGAGACCGAAGTGAATCTCGGAACGGTTTCGGTTTCAGGCCCCAGACTCTGGTGGCCCAACACGTACGGAGAGCCGTATCTGTACCGGGGACAGATCCGTGCCCTGACCGACGACGGAAGGGTGGAGGCACAAAAGGAACTGGAAATAGGACTGCGTGAAATCCGGTATGAAACCGAGCCGCATGTGCGTCTTTTCTGCAACGGAGTGCGGATCGTGTGCCGCGGAGGAAACTGGGGTATGCCCGACGCGAATCTGCGGGCGGACGCGTTTGATTATGAAACCAAGGTCCGGTTCCATGCCCACGCGAATTTTACGATGATCCGCAACTGGGTCGGTATGACGAACGACGAGGAGTTTTACAGGGCCTGTGACCGCTACGGAATCCTGATCTGGGACGATTTCTGGCTGGCCAATCCGGTAGACGGTCCCGAACCGGATGACGAGGAGATGTTTTTGGAGAATGCCCTGGACAAAATCCGTCATTACCGGATTCATCCGAGCCTGGCGCTGTATTGCGGCCGGAACGAAGGGATGCCGCCCGAAACTTTGGACCGGGGACTCCGTGCGCTGGTGGAGCGGGAGGACGGGACAAGGCTGTATATCCCGCATTCCGCGTCCTGCGGGGTCAGCGGATTAGGCCCGTATTGCATCCAGCTGCCTTCTTGGTATTTTGAAAACACGAAGGAGACGCTGCACTCCGAACGGGGACTGCTGAACATTCCGGAATTGGATACCATGAAGCGGATGCTCACTCCGGCGCATGCATGGCCGCCGGATGAAGTCTGGGCCCATCATGACTTCTGCATGAATCGCAGTCATCAGAAGGCGGAACAAACGCTGGAAAGGATGAAAGAGGGGTATGACCCGGATTTCAATTCCCTGGAAGAGTTTGTCCGGGTTGCGCAGATTGTGGACTTTGAGGCGCATCGCGCGATGTTCGAAGCCGAACATGCGGTCAGGGGAGAAGGGCTTCTGATGTGGATGAGTTCGCCCTGTCAGCTATCCATGACCTGGCAGACGTACGATTGGTGTTACGACATCAACGGCGGATACGAGGGCTGCCGGGCCGGGAATATTCCGGTGCATGCCCTTTGGAACAGTTCCCAGGACGCGGTCTATCTGCTCAACGAGACCGGAAAGAATCTGTCCGGGCTTAGGGTTGTCCTGGAGGCTTACAGCCTCAAAGGCATCCGGATCCTGACCAGAACCCGCGTCATGGACGCAAAGGCGGACAGTTGCGAGCTGATGGAAAAACTGCCCGGTGCCAAGGGGCCGGTCGTGACCGAGTTTCTGGCGGGAGCGGACGGAGCCGAAAGCGCCGCACCGATGCCGCCCGAGCTGAAACGGTTGCATTTTATCCGGCTCTCGGTTTATGACAGGGAAGGAACGCGTCTGGCGCGCGAGGATTATTGGCGCAATCCGACAAGGGCTTTTGACAGCCGGGATTTTGCCTCCCTGCCGCAGGCACAGGCACAGGTATACTGGGAGAAGAGCGGGGAAAACGAAAAGGACCGCGTCTATTCCATGCGTGTCCGGAACGGACGTATTCCGTTCCTGATGGCCCATCTGACTTTGCTCGACCGGGAGGGCGAGCGGATTCTGCCGGCCTTCTGGTCCGAAAACTACCTGGTTATGATGCCGGGCGAGGAGACCGTCGTGAAGGCTTGCGTGCCCAAATCGGTTTCTTCGGTGCCGGAATCGGTCCGGCTCGACGGATTCAATCTGTCCCCGGTTGTGATCAAGGTCCCAGCACCGGCCGGGGAAAAGTAAAAAAAGATACAGAAAAGGCCCGTGCGGAGTCGCACGGGCCTTTTCCCGAATGGGGCGGAATCAGCCGGCCGTATGGGTTTCCATGAATTTCAGCACTTCGTTCATAGGCGGGATGCAGGTCGTTGCACCGATGGCCTGGATGCAGTGGGAAGCAACCGCATTTCCGAACTGGGCGGATTTTTCCATATCCCAGTCGTTGGCAAGACCGGTCAGAAATCCTGCGCAGAAGCTGTCGCCGGCACCGGTGGTGTCTACGCGCTTGATGCCGGAATAGGTGGGCAGATACTTGTACTCGCCCTTGACGGGAGAAATCATGGAGCCTCTCTTTCCGACTTTGACCGCGATGTGGGTCGAGCCCAGGTCGTGAAGTTTATCCGCAATCTTTTCGGGTTCGGTTTCGCCGGTCAGTTTTTCGGCTTCCTCAACCGAAGGAATGAAATAATCCAGATAGGGAAGGACTTCGCGGATCTTGGGAAGCCAGATGTCGTCGAAATCCCATGCGGTGTCCATAACGGTAATCTTTCCGAGTTCCCGTGCGCGTTTCATGACGCGGGCGGCCGGTGCACCGTCAAAGGAGGTGAGCAAAAGAGCGCCGCCGATGAACAGAATGTCGCATTCCTGAATCAGTTCGTCCGGGATGTCCGTATCGGTGAACACGGCTGCGGAAGCGGGATTATAAAGGAAGGAACGTTCGCCGTTGTCCGAAATCAGAACGGTGGAAATGGTGGTTCCGACTTCTTTGGACGTCTTGACGCCGCGGATGTCCACGCCGTAGGAAGAGATGGTCTTCTTGAAGAAATCGCCCATCATATCGTCGCCGACCAGGGCGGACATGACGACGGGAACGCCGATTTTCGCGAGGTCCGCAGCCGCGTTGGACGCGCAGCCTCCGATGTGGGTGGAAACCGAATCCACCGCAACCAGCGTGCCTGCCTTGGGCAGTTCGTTGACGGGTTTGATCATGACATCTACGGTAATTGAGCCGATGCAGAGTACTTTTTTCATATGAGTACACCTCCTGTGTTTTCGCCTTCATTATACAACACGGGACTTGCTTCGTCAAGAAAACAAGAGGAGTCCGAATCAAGATTTTTGCACTCCGGGGCTCTTTTCGGAAAGAAAACCCGCGCAATCCGGAAAACCGGACTGCGCGGGAGATAAGAAGTTCAGATTCAGTTCTTCAGGCGTGCTTCGAGTGCATCCAGCTCATCGTAGAGCGCATGAGGAACGGCCTGTCCCACGAATGCGTAGAATTCACGGATGTGCGCCACATCATCCAGCCAGCTCTGTTTGTCGATGGTGAGCAGTTCGCGGATGGTGTCACGGGTGATGCCGTTCAGACCCTCGATGTTGATGTCTTCCGCTTTGGGCAGGTAGCCGATCGGGGAAAGATCCGCGTCATATTTGCCTTCGCAGCGGCCCAGAATCCACATCAGGACGCGCATGTTGTCACCGAATCCGGGCCAGATGAAATGGCCTTCCGCGTCGGTGCGGAACCAGTTTACATGGAAAATCTTGGGAGGATTGGGAATCAGGTTGCCCATCTTGAGCCAGTGTGCCCAGTAGTCGCCCATGTTGTATCCGACAAAGGGACGCATGGCCATCGGGTCTCTGCGGACCACGCCGATTGCGCCGGCAGCGGCAGCGGTCGTTTCGGATGCCATGATGGAACCGACGAAGGTACCGTTCTGCCAGGAAGTGGACTGGTAAACCAGCGGAGCCGTTTTGGCACGGCGGCCGCCGAAGATGATGGCTTCAACCGGTACGCCGGCGCCTTTGTAGAATTCGTCAGACAGGCAGGGGCAGTTCTCTGCTTTCGCAGTGAAGCGGGAGTTGGGATGAGCGCCGGACGTATTGATCTTGTCGGCTTTGTCGTATTTGGTGTAATCCCACTTTTCGCCCTTCCAGTTGATGGCGTTGTGAGGAGGATTGTCGTTCAGTCCTTCCCACCATACCGTATTGTCATCCAGATTGTGGCAGACGTTGGTGAAAATGGTGTCTTTGCGGGTCGAGGCCAGCGCGTTCGGGTTGGATTTCTCGTTGGTGCCCGGAGCTACGCCGAAGAAACCGTTTTCGGGATTCACGGCCCACAGGCGGCCGTCCTGGCCGATCCGGAGCCATGCGATGTCGTCGCCGACGGTTTCAATCTTGTATCCTTTTTCCAGGTACTGCTTGGGCGGAATCAGCATAGCCAGATTCGTCTTTCCGCAGGCGGACGGGAATGCGGCCGTCACGTAATGCTTGGAGCCGTCGGGATAGGTTACGCCCAGGATGAGCATGTGCTCGGCCATCCAGTTTTCCTTGCGGCCCAGATAGGACGCGATACGGAGAGCGAAGCACTTCTTTCCGAGCAGAACGTTTCCGCCGTAAGCCGAGTTGACGGACATGATGGTGTTGTCCTGCGGGAACTGAACGATGTAGCGGTTTTCCGGGTCGCAGTCTGCGGTTGCATGCAGGCCTTTGACATAGTCCGGGCTGTCGCCCAGCGCTTCCATTACCTTTGTGCCGACCCGGGTCATGATGAGCATGTTGAGGACGACGTAGATGGAGTCGGTCAGTTCAATGCCGTATTTGGCGAAGGGGGAACCGATCACAGACATGGAATAGGGGATGACGTACATGGTTTTTCCCTTCATGGAACCGGTGTACAGTTTCTTCAGACGGGCATACATTTCATCCGGAGCAATCCAGTTGTTGATGTTTCCTGCCTCTTCCTTGGTGGGGGTGCAGATGAAGGTGCGGTCCTCGACACGGGCCACATCGTTTACGGCGGTGCGGTGGAGATAGCAGCCGGGAAGCTTTTCTTCGTTCAGCTTAATCATTTCTCCCGTTTTGCAGGCTTCGTCGCGAAGGCGGTCGGCTTGCTCTTCAGAGCCGTCAATCCAGACAATTTTGTCCGGTTTGGTCATAGCGGCCATTTCGTCAATCCAATTAAGGACATACTTGTTCGACGTCATACTTTTCTCCTTATTATGAACCATTTTTTATACAAATTATAGGGCGAGCACATCTTTCGCCTTATACATTATACTTCCTTTTTTGTCATTTTTCAATACAAAAAATGGGCTTTCGGAGAGAAAAAGTGAAAGAAAACGGAAAAGAAAAAGCAAGACCCGGAAAAGGGGGGCGGGCAGAGGGAAAAAACGGGGGAATCCTGCGGCTTGGAGTAAAAAAGCAGAGCCAAAACAATCAGCCCTGCTTTTGCTATGCTTTTTTGTTATACGGGAGTCAGCTCGCCGTTTTCCATGCGGAAAACCGAATCGGCGTGCTGCACCAGGGATGTGTCGTGGGTGACCATGACCAGCATCATCCCGATTTCCTTCCGGGTCTGCAGGAGCAACCGCATGACTTCGTCCGCGTTGGCCCTATCCAGATTTCCGGTCGGCTCGTCCGCGAATACGATCTGCGGCAGGTTGATCAGGGCTCTGGCGATGGCGACGCGCTGCTGCTGGCCGCCCGAGAGTTCGCTGGGCAGGTGATTGAGCCGGTCTGTAAGACCCAGGGTGGTGACCAGTTTGTCCAGAAGGTTCTCATAGGAGGAGCGGCTCTTGCGCTGGATGGTCATGGGAAGAAGGATGTTTTCCAGGGCGGTCAGCTGAGGCAGCAGATTGTGACTCTGAAACACAATGCCGATGTGCTCCCCACGGAAGCGGGCCAATTCGTCTGGCTTCATGTTGGTCAGATTATGACCGCGGATGATAATCTGGCCGTTGTTCGGCGTATCCAGCCCGGCGCACATGTGCAAAAGGGTGCTTTTCCCTGAACCGGAAGCTCCGATGATACAGGTGAACTGTCCCTCGTATACTTTCAGGTTGGCTCGGTTGACCGCCGTGACGACCGTGTCGGACTGGCGGAACTGCTTGATGACGTTTACGGTTTCAAGCAATAGTCTTTCGTTGTTGTTGGTTTCCATAGAGACTCCTTGTCAGTGCTGGTCGTCGCGGATGCGGATCTTCTGCCATTTGCTCCGATTGAACCGGAACGGGATGTAGGTGGAAAGGACGGCGCATACGACCGAGAGAAGGACGCAAAGCAGAACATAGGGCCAGGAAAGGCTGAATTCCACTTGAATTTTTTCGGTAAAGTTCCAGGCGGGAAGGACGACGGTCTGCAGCCAGAACATCAGATAACTCAGGCCGATGCCCAGCCCGAGAGAAAACAGGGTGGATACAAGGGCCAGGATGATTCCTTCCTTGATGTGATTCGTCCGGATGGCTTTGACCTGTACACCCTGAGCGTGCAGAAGCGACCACTCCAGGACACGGTTCTTGTGGAAAAGCCATTGGGAGAAGAACCAGACAAGCGGGGTGAAAAGGAGCAGAACGATGCAGACGGTCAGGAGCAGAAGCCTTGTCCCGGTCGGATTGGCCAGAACGCGTTCCAGTCCTGCGTTGGTCTCGTCTACGCTCCAGTTGTTGTAATAGGAAAGCAGGTTGCGGATTTCGGATTGAAGAAGATCCACATCCGACAGATTTGAACTTTCGTCCATGTAAACCGAGACGGATGTGGCAAACGGCTGTGCCCCGGTGACGGTCAGGTACGTATCGGGATGCATCGCAAGGGAAATATACTGATCCGTGGAATGGTCATGAATCACGGCAGCCACGCGCAGAGTCAGATAAAAGAACTCGTACGTTTCCATCTGCAGCTGCAAAAGTTCGGACTCGCCCGTGAAGAGTATGGTGTCGGTGGAAATCTTATCCGCCCCTTCTTTGAGAATCGGATTGCCTTTTTTGTCCAGCTGGACGTAAGCCAGAACCAGCGTATCGCCCGGTCGGAAGGACAGGGCCTGTTTTCCCGCTATGGATTCGGTGATGATCACGTCCAAGGGTTCGCTCAGGACTGTTGAGGGATCTCCCTGCAGTTTTTCCCCTGCGGTCCGGCTCAGACGGGAAATCCAGGCCTCGGAGGCTCCGATCATGCGGAACCGGTTGAAGGCGATGGGGTAACCGGCCGCTTCCTCAGAAGGAGAAATCAGGCCGTCCGCGTATACGGCGTGCCCGGACGGAAGATTCAGATGGGCCATTGTGGAAGAAGCGAAGGTCTCCGCGTTCCAGTCCACGTCCCGGACGTGGTCATAGGAAAGAATGGCGGTTGTAATTTCGTCTACGGCTTCCCGGTAGCCTTTTGCGGTGGTTTGAGACATTTTTCTGGTCGGATCCGCCGAAAGGGAAAGGGATACGTCAGGTCCCGTGGTGCTGTCCGCCACGGCTTTGAGTTCGGTTGCCGTCAGACCGGCCAGAAAGGCGGAACTGAACAGAATGGCGGAGAGCAGAAGCGAGATGAAATATTTCCGGAAGCGCCACATAGACAGCTTCGTAAAAGAGGCGAAACGGATTTTCTTTCGCAAAAAGGCTCGGGAGGAACGGCGCGGAGGAGTGACCCAGCCGGCGTTGTTCTGGCTGCGCATCAATTCAATCGGCGGTTTTTTGGAGAGCCGCCTGACCGGGAGCAGAACCGCGGGACAGATGATGGCCATGCTCAGGACAAACATCCAAAGGACAATCCACAGGGAGAAGGAAAAATAGTGCTCGGTGATGCGGAATACGGTCAGCGCCAGGAACGTGGAGCCTGCCAGGGCGGGCAGGAACGTGATCAGGGAAACGGCCAGCAGGTGGGATACCGCGATGGAAAACAGCCGCGGGAATCCCGCGCCGCAGGACATATACAGGGCGTATTGGTACCGCCTGTGCTGCAAATCGTTTCGGAACAGCTGCCATAAAACGAGGAAAGAGAAGGCGCCGATCAGCAAAGACAGCCCGACGCCGGAGCGCACGATGGAAAAGGCGTAAACGGATTTGTAGTTATAAAGCGGAGAGGGCGTAATGGTTGCGTCCGAAAAGTCCCTGAGATATTTGTAACGGAAATTGGAAAAGGAGGTCTTGAGCGGGGCATTGAGCCGGACCCGGAACACCGAACTTCCGTCCGCCCAGGTCTGAACCGTATAGTCCGAAAACATTTTGTCGCCTGTTGTCTTGCCGACAATCAGAAGATTTTCAAGCTCATTGGCCTGAAGGGAGTTCAGCCCTTCTACGGTCAGATGGTAGTTGTAATTGGCTTCGATGACCTCTTTGGCGTAGTTTTTCCGGATGTGAACGGTATAGAGGGTGAATCCGAGGACCAGTTGGATCAGGAACAGGGCAATGTAGAAAAACAAAAAGCCTTTCCATTCCAGAATGACGGTCCGAAGGGATACTTTCAGCCGCGAGATAAGTTGGGAAATCATACAGGTTCGGTTTACAGAAATGTGACCATCGAGGAGATGGGGTTGCGCTGTTCGTGCCTGGGCGACGGTGCGCAGGAGGCGTCTTTGTATCCGATGGGAAGAATCATATAGGGTTCCCAGCTGTCGGGCAAAGGAAAAGACTGACGAAGTCCCTCATACTGAAAGGCACAGACCCAGGTGCATCCGAGCCCGAGCGAGGTTGCTTCCAGCATCATGTGGGTGGCCGCGATGGTTGCGTCCATTTCGGCCAGATTGTGATGAACCCTCTCCGAATGGCAGGCCACTTCCTTGTCGGCACAGACCACCAGAACCATGGACGCGCCGAAGCAGGGATGCACGGTCTGACGGAACAGATTCATTTTTTCCTCGGAACGGATGCAAAGAATCCGGACCGGCTGGTAATTCATGGCGGAAGGGGCAAGCCTTCCGGCCTCCAGAATCCGGTTGACCATTTCCTCGGGCACGGGCTCGGGAGACAGCTGACGCGCGGAATATCGATTGCGGCAAAGACTCAAAAAATCCATAGGTCGATCCTCTCTTTTTTTGCTCGGCTTTTGTCCCTGAAATCGTGGACAATGTTTGAAAAGTGTGATATACTCTTTACAAGATTACAAGATTAATTTTATTCTCCGGCAGGGTTCTTGTCAAGGAACCGCCGGTTTTTCCTATCAATAAAAAAGCCGGGGAAACCCGGCGGAAAGCGGACGGAAACAGGTCAATGGCAGATGAATTGTTCTTTTTGATTGCTTCCGATTCGCACCGGCACCCGACTGCCCTGATTCAGGTCTGGAAACGGCAAATCCGCACGCCTGACGCGCTGCTCTTTCTGGGAGACGGTCTTTCCGACCTGTTTGCGTTTTCGGCCGAGTTTCCGTATGTGACCATCTATGCGGTGAGCGGCAACTGTGATTTTCATCGGCTGCTGCCCGACGGATCCTTGGCGCCCGAGGAAAGATGCCATCGGCTGGGCGGCCTTTCGGTCTGGATGACGCACGGTCATCGGTTCGGTGTCAAGGGCGGAACCGGGGCACTGGTGCGCGAAGCGGAAAGAGAGCGGGCGGACATCGTCCTGTACGGACATACGCATATACAGAACGAGTTCAGGCTGCAGCGGCAGGACGGAGGATCGGTTTGGCTGTGCAATCCGGGCAGCATCGGGGATGACGGCAGTTTTGCTACTCTGACCATCCGGGACGGGGTGCCGCTCATCGGATTGGGTAAATTGTAAAAAGGCCCCTTTCGGAGCCTGTTCCGGATCAGAAATCCGTATCGGTGCTGTCTTCGGACGAGCCTGAGAAATGGGAGATGACAGCCTGGCTGCAATCTACCTGAATGCCGTCCAGCGAGTAGGACAGCGGGGCTTCTACCGGAAGCGGTTCAATGGTTTGCTCGGTGTCGAATTCGGCAACGGCACGGTTGACTGCGTGCAGCACCACATTCTCGAGGTAGTTCCTGAAATCCGAATTGACCGGGTGAACAATGTCGCGGTAGGCGTTGGTCTTGTCTTTGTGAACGGGCATCACCAAAAAGCATTTTCCGCGGGGCTGAATGATTTTGATATCATGGATAACCAGTTCATCGTCAAACGTGACGGATAGAATGGCACGCATGGTTCCTTCTGCAAAGAATTTTCTGATTTTGATAGATGTGATTTTCACTTTCGGAATCTCCGTTTTCTTTTGGATGGTATTAATGTAGCGAAAAAATGTGTGCAAATATAAAAAGATATGTGTTGAATGTGTGAATTTTAGCATAAAATACAGAAAGGAGATAGTATGGCTACACCAAATACGCATTTTGGCAGTGAAGCAATCCGTAAAATGCTATGTGACGTTGGCAGCATCTTCTTTATCGGAATAGGCGGCATCAGTATGTCTTCTCTTGCCAGACTGGCGCATCGGAAGGGGCTGAAGGTAGGAGGATCCGACCGTGTCTCGTCCGAAATGACCCGCCGTCTGAGTGAAGAGGGAATCGAAGTGTTTATCGGACACGCAAAGGAGCATCTGAGGGGATACGAAGCCGCCGTCTATACGGTGGCGATTCCCGAGGACAATCCGGAATACGAAGAGGCCGTCCGCCGGGGCATTCCGCTGATCAGCCGGGCGGACTATCTGGGGTATCTGATGAGTTCATTCCGGTCCCGTATCGGCGTTTCCGGAACCCACGGAAAGAGTACGTGCACGTCGATGATTTCCCAGATTTTCATAGACGCCGGCGAGGATCCGACCATCATTTCCGGGGCGGAATTCAAGCGGATGGACGGAGCCTGCCACATCGGGAAAAACGAGGAGCATTTCGTGTTTGAGGCATGCGAGTATTACGATTCGTTCCTGGACTTTTCCCCGACCGTGGCGGTCGTGCTCAACGAGGAATACGAGCACGTTGATTTCTTCAGGGATATGGAACAGGTCAGACAGAGTTTTCGCTCCTTCATGCATCTGACCTGCCGGGAAGGACGAAAAGGCATTGCCGTAATCAACGGGGACGACGAGGACGTCAACGAGAGCGCAGCGGACTTTCCGGGGACGGTGCTCCGCTTCGGATTCGGACCGGACCTGGATTACCGGGCCGTTGGGGACCGATTCGTCGGGGGGTATCCGGCTTTCGACGTTGAAAAGCACGGCGGAGTGGTCGCTCATGTGCAGCTCTCGGTCCCGGGGAGACACAACATCTACAACGCCCTGGCGGCCTATGCGGTCGCGGACAGCTGCGGAATAGACAAGGAACCGATCGTGCAGGCTCTTGAGCGATTCAGCGGTGCCGTGCGCAGAATGGAATACAAAGGAACTCTGCGGGGCATCCCGGTATACGACGATTACGGTCATCATCCGACCGAGATCAGGGCCACACTGAACGGCATTTCCCAGATGGGATTCAATCGGATCTTTTGCGTATTCCAGCCTCATACATACAGCCGGCTCCATCAGCTGTATCCGGATTTCGTGGATGCGCTGTCTGTGGCCGACGTGGTGATGATGGACGACGTGTACGCGGCCAGGGAGGACAACGTATACGGGGTAACGTCCGAAATGGTGGCCCGGTCGCTGGGTCAGAAGGGAATGTATCCCGGAACCAGGGACAAGATCGCGGAGTGTCTGTCCACCCTTCCTTCAAAGGGGGATGTCATTGTCATCATGGGCGCCGGAAACATTGAGGACATTTTCAAAATACTGCCTTTGGATGAGAAGGAACAGGAACCGGGAGGAATAGGGACATGATAAAAAAAGCAAAGTGGATCTGCTGCGGACCGGAACCCGAACTGCCGATTGTGGAAAAGGAGTTTTTCTGCGAGGGCGGAAAAATCAAAAAGGCGAAAATCGAGATAACCGGTCTGGGTTTCTTCCAGTGCTATCTCAACGGGCATCTGATTACAGAGGATATGATGATCCCCTGTTATTCGGACTATATGGACCGGGATTTCAGCCGGGCCGTCTTTCCTGTGCGGGATCACGCCCACCACAGAGTGTATTATCTTGAATACGATCTGCTTCCTTACATCAGGGAGGGCCGAAATCTGCTTGAGGTTATGCTGGGCGACGGGTGGTTCCGCCAGAAGGAGAGAATTGCCGAGGGCGTACTGATGTACGGAGACAGGCTGATGACGCTTTTCTCGGTCGAAGTGCAGAGCGAGAATGGGGACATGGAAGTCCATTCGGACGGAACCGAGCGTTATCGCCGCAGTTTCATCACGTACAGCCAGCTGTTCGTGGGCGAGGTGCACGACGCGAGGATTTCTCATGAAAAGCCGGACTATTATCCTGTGAAACTGTGTAAAAAACCGGACGGGGAACTGACCAGACAGACGTGTCCCGCCGACCGTATCCAGCAAACCATCCTGCCGGATAAAGTGGCCGAGCTGGAAGACCGCACCATTTACGATGTGGGAGAAAATGTCTCCGCCATCCCCATCATTCACACAACCGCTCCGGCCGGAACGGTGATCAAGCTGCAGTTTGCGGAAAACATCAACGAGGACAAGACCCTGTCCTTCGGCTCGTCGGGCGGGAATCATACCTGTTCGTCGGGGCGTAAGCAGATTCAGGAGGATGTCTTTATCTGCGACGGAACGGCCCGCACCTTTATTCCCCGGTTTGTCTGGCACGCGTTCCGGTATTTCAGTGTGGAAGGCGAAGGAAAGCCTCTGGTGGCCATCGTTCACGCGCAGATGCCGCGCAACGCGTACTTCCGGAGCGACAGCGAGGGACTGAACTATCTGTATCAGACATTCCAGCGGACTCAACTGAACAACATGCACGCCGGAGTGCCTTCGGACTGTCCGCACCGCGAGCGGCTCGGTTACACCGGAGACGGGCAGGTCAGCTGCGAGGCGGCCATGCTCCTCTTCGAGGGAAAATACTTCTATAAAAAGTGGCTTCAGGATATTCTGGACGCCCAGGATCCCGTTACCGGACACGTTCCGCATACCGCGCCGTATCAGGGCGGAGGCGGAGGACCTGCCGGCTGGGGCGGAGCCATCGTGGAGGTATCCTATCGGTATTGGCGGCGCTATGGCGACCGGGATATGCTGAAAAAAGCCTATCCGAAAATGAAACTGTTCGTCCAATATATGGTCCATCACAGCCGGGATGATCTGGTTGTTTCGGAGGAAGAGGGCGGCTGGTGCCTGGGAGACTGGGCCGGCATGCCCAACGAGCAGGGAAAACACGTGGAACTCCCCGAACCTTATGTCAATTCCTGCCTTTTCGCGCGCGAGCTCAGGCATCTGACCGGTATGGCCCGGGTGCTGGGCAAGGAGGAGGATGCGCGCTACTATGAAGATCTGACCGCAAAAATACACGCCGCCATTCTTGAAAAGTATTACGATCCGCAAAGCGGGAGTTTCTGCGACGGGTTTCATGCCGCGGACGCGTTCGCGCTGGACCTGAATATTGCCCCGGATGGGAGGACTCTGGAAAATCTGGTGGCGAAGTATACGAAAAATCCGGTTATTGACGCCGGTTTTCTGGGTACAAATCTGCTTCTGAACGTGCTGTTCCGATACGGGCAGTGGGATCTGGCTTACCGGATTCTGAACAACGACGAAAAAGGAACATTCCTGTATCAGAAGAATCATGGCGCCACGACTTTCTGGGAGTACATGGCCGAGCCGGGATTTTCCAATGACCATCCGATGTTCGGCGCCTGTGCCAAATATCTGTTCCAGGGAATTCTGGGTATCGCCCAAACACCCGGAACCTGCGGGTATACCTCGGTCATCATCAGCCCGTGTCTGCCCGAAGCCATGGATTTCGCCGAGGGAGCCATCAATGTCCCGACCGGAATGATCAAAGTTAAGTGGACCCGGGAAGGATCCGGCATCCAGTTCCACATTGACGTTCCTCAGGCCGCCAACGCGGTGCTGCGTTATGAGGGCAGGGAGTGGAAACTGCACGGAGGAGATAATCACATCGAGGTCGAAACTGCCCTTGAGGAATGAACCGTTCCCGGGTGAAAGCAAGAAGGATAAACATACAAAAAGGAGGAACACGGTATGGTATTGTCAAGTGAAGACTCGGAAAGATTTTACAATTTATTTCTCCCTTTACTGGATTATGTGAATAAGCAAAAAGGGATCACTACCAGACTTCGGAATATCCGGCTGAAGAAAAATCTGGATCCAAATGAAGTCGCAAAAGTGGCTGAGGTTTTGTGGGCGGATCCCAGTGTCATTGATGACTATCTGAAGAACACCCGGGATGAAATATCGGAAAGGGACAGAGAACTCATAAGGAGTTGGAAGCGGCGCGTGAGCGGACGGTTCATTGTGGAACGGATACTGAAAAAAGGCGCGATTCTGTTATCGGATGATAAGGTATACCAGGTATCCGGAATCATTTCGTCATGGGATGAATTGCTTCCTTTTGGTCGCTGCCCGGCTATCATTGAAGCAACACTGATTCCTTTTGAGAATGTCATCATACCGGATGGGCTGCTCCGTTTTTTCGATGTTGCTTTCGGCTCGAATTCGAGGGAATTGCTCAGGGACGAATATATGTCGGCAAAGGAAAGCGGAAAGATTATCAGGCAGCTTTGAGGCCGGTGTCCGTTCTGCGGGGCAAATGCAGAAAAGCGGATGTCGGAACCATTTGTGCTGACCGATCAGGAGCAATCCATACAAGATGAAGAGTCCGCCGTTTTCACGGCGGACTTTTTTACAAAAGCCAGGCTAAACGAATTTATCCGGGCTTTAAACATATTTTTTGATATTCTAACATCATACGACCTGAAAGAGAAAGAACTTAAGGTAGTCGGTTTCGGGCACATTCCAGAGGATGGGATGATCCGGGCTCTGCTTGCGCCCTTCGATCTGCCTGAGCGATACGTGCGCAAGTTCTGCCGCATGATGGATGGCCATTTTGAAATTGGGCTCGGACATAAAGTTGGAGCAGGAACAGGTTACCAGGTAGGAACCTCGCCTGAGCAGGCGCATGGCCTGAGCGTTGATTTTCTTGTATCCCTCGAATGCGTTCCGGAAACTTTCATGCCCTTTGGTAAAGGCCGGCGGATCCAGTATGATGACGTCGTAGGCCGAGTCGTGGCGGCCCTCCATGGATTTCAGATAGTCGAATACATCGGCCTGCATGAACTCGATCCGGGATTCCAATCCGTTGATTGCGGCATTTTCCCGGGCGCGCCGAAGGGCTTCTTCGGAGATATCGACCGCCGTAACGTGCGTTGCGCCGGCCGCTGCGGCGTTCAGGGCGAAGGAGCCGGTGTGCGTAAAGCAGTCCAGAACGGCTTTGCCCCGACAGATCTTTCGGATGGACAGGCGGTTGTATTTCTGATCCAGGAAGAAACCTGTTTTCTGCCCGTTCATGAAATCCACGGTGTAACGCAAGCCGTTTTCGGTTATTTCAACGGTCCCTGGATGTTCCCGGTCGTTTTCCTCTCCACAGTAGTATCCTTTTTCCTGCGTCAATCCCTCCGGAACCCGGAGTTTGTGCTCGTTTCGAAGGTAGACAACCCGGATTGCAACGGAAAACTCTTCTTTCAGGACCCGGATCAGAAGCGAAAGGATCGTTTCCTTACGCAATTCGAATCCCAGTGAGACAATCTGTACGACCAGCACGTCTTCGTAGCGGTCTACCGTAAGCCCCGGAAACTGATCCGCCTCTCCGAAAATCAGCCGGCAGCACCGGAAGTCTTCCGGTCCCATGGTGTCCATGCGGTAGCGGATGACCCAGGTCAGACGCCGCAGCCAGAAAGCTTCATCAAACAGGTCGTTGCTGTTTTTGGATAGAATCCGGACCGTCATAACGCTTTTGCTGTTGTAAAAACCGGTTCCGAGATACCGGTTTGAAGAGTTGACTACGTCTACCAGGTCTCCGTCCTTAAGAGGTCCTTCCGAACCGGTGATTTCGTCCCGGAACACCCAGACGTGTCCTCCTTTGATGGATTCCTCGTTCTTTTTTGTGATGGTAACGCGTGAATAAGGTCTCATGGCACTCTCCGTTTCGTTTGGCCCATTGTACCATATTTGAACGGGTTTGTCCATAAGGAAGAACCTCCCTTGCGCCGGAAGGAATTGTGTGCTACGATACAACAGAAGAGAAGAAAAGGAGAGAAGAGATGGCGGATTATCCCATGCTTTATGCGGACTATGCGGCGGCCGCTCCGATGCGGCCCGAGGTGGCGGATGCCATGCGGCCGTACTGGTTTTCTGCTTTCGGAAATCCGGATTCGGCCCATCCCGCCGGGAGGGAGGCGGCGATAGCGCTTGAAAAAGCCAAAGGGGAACTGATGAACCTTTTCGGGGGAACAGACGGAGACGTGCTGCTGACCGGCTCGGGAACCGAAGCAAATCATGCCGGAATCCTGACCCTGGCCCGCCGGATCCGGGCAAAAGACCCGGCACGCAAGAGGATTCTTCTGTCAGCCGTCGAACATGCTTCCGTTTTGGAAATGAGGGAGCAACTGGAAGAAAACGGATTTTTTGTTTCGCATATAAATTGCGACTCTAACGGAAAAATTTCAATCGAACATTATAAGAGCATCCTGGACGGGACGGTAGCTCTTACCGCCGTCATGGGCGCAAACAACGAAACGGGAGCGCGTCAGCCTCTTTTGCAGATTGGGGAACTCGCGCACGGATGCAATAGCTGTTTCTTCGTCGACGCGGTCGCACTGGCTGTGGACGGACCGCTGGCTGTGGATGCCTGGCACGCCGACGGGGCGTCGGTTGCGGGCAGCAAACTCGGGGCCGGAAAGGGAATCGGGGCGCTGTATTTGCGTCACACGGATCATTTGCCTTTTTACAGACCGGGAGGAGGGCAGCAGCACGGGTTGCTTTGCGGAACGGTTCCGGTTGCTCACGCGGTCGGACTGGCAAAAGCCTGGAACGCCTGCCTGCCGAAGGAAAGAGCCCGGGTTGCAAACTGCGAACAGGTTTTCCTGAAGACTCTTTTTGAAAACGATTCGGGCGGCATCCGGTGCGTCTTGCCGCAGGATACCCAAAGAATTCCGGGTTATTTGTGCCTGATTCTTCCGGGAGCCGACAGGGTGATGCTGCAGGAAAGGCTTGCGCACCGGGGCATTTGCGTCTCCAGGGGAAGCGCCTGTGACGGGCAGCGCCGGGCTGGCTCTCATACGCTTGCTGCCATGGGGCTGGCTCAGGAGGAGATTCGGGACGCGCTCCGCATATCGTTCGGCTTTGGCAGCACGGAGGACGAAGCCGTGCGTCTGGGCAAGGAAATCCGCTCCATTCTGGAAATCAAATAATTGGAAATTAATGTAAATTTTGGGGACGAATGGAAATCCGTCCCCGATTTTTATTTGACTGCACTTTCTGAACCGGAAAAACGAGCTTTCTTTTTTAAAAATAACCCTTTTTGACTGATGTGTAACGAAATGTTTCATCCCGCCGTTTCATTTTTCACGTCAAGGTCAACAATTCTGAAAGATTTGCTCCTTTTGACGGTAACTTTTAATTACTTTCAAAATCGAAACCTTGAATTCTTGGAATAATTCGGCCTTTCATTGCGTCTGCCGGCGCCGTTTCATTGAATTTTGACTCGCTAAATAGTAACTGAAAATTACTTCATTGCTTTCCGTTACGGCTGAAAAAATTCCGGGACGAGCCCGATTGAGGACTGTTTTTCTCCTCTGGTTTTTGTGCGTTTGTAAACATTCTTTTTTTCATATTGAAACGATTTTCGCTTTTTGGTAAGATATAGAAACAACGTATGCATACGCGTGCGCGAGGGACCTCAGATGCTTGCGGTCTGAGGGCCGATTATGTATTAGTTTGAGCAATTTTTTTAGGAGGAACGAGCATGAAGATCACGATGGGTCAAAGACTTGCAGCTTTGATACTTGCTCTAGTGATGCTTTTGTGCGGAGGCACATTCGTTGCGTCAGCGGACGACGGAACCGATACGCAGACGGATGACGATCGCGTGGATACGACCACCAATATCTCTGTGGCCGATTATGCCGCGCGACTCAATGCCATTTCGTACGAAGAGTATCTGGAGAAGTATGCGAACTGCAAGCATGCGACCAGTTCAATCGAGATTAACGCTTTGGATTACGATCCCGAAAAAACGGACGCCGAAGTGAGCGAGGTCACCTATGACGGGGTTACCGCTTTGCATACACCTGCAAACGGCTCGGTTTCATGGGTCATCAATCTCGCCGAGAAAGGCGTGACCGAGACGACGCTGTACAGTATCGTTGTGGATTATTATCCGGAAGAGGGAAAATCCGCTTCCATCGAGCGTGAGTTCTACATCAACGGAGTACCTCCTTTTTCCGAGGCATATTCCCTTACGATGCCGAAAATCTGGAGATTTGATTACATCGGCGGGAATCTGGACCTAGTGAAAGGGGAGAACGTATCCGAGTATACGAGCAAGGCGGCCGAGCTTGGCCTGAAATATACCACGAAGGACCTTGAAAACGGTACCAGGATTACGTATGAGATGCCTGAATACTGGAATTCGGATATCGACAAATATCTGAACGACGAAATCGCTTTGCGGTTCTTCAGGACGGACGGGGACAACAACGAGTTGAGACCGACCGCTCTGCAGGCGCCTGAATGGACATCGTTTGAGTTCCGCGACAACAGCGGATACTATTCCGAAACGTTCATTTTTGCGATTGAGCCGGACGAGCAGGGCATGATTACATTCTCGCTGGAAGGTGTGAACGAGCCGATGGCCATCAAATCCATCCGCCTGGTTCCGCATGCATTCCTGCAATCCTACGAGGAGTATCTGAACGGCCTGGGCTCGAAGAACAAGGCGTCCGACGTGGTGAAGATTGAAGCCGAATATCCTTCGGCCACTTCCACCAATACGATTTATCCGGTGGAGGAGCGCAGCTCCGCTGCCAACTCCCCGACAGACGTCACCCGCATGGTGCTCAACACCATCGGCGGCGAAAAGTGGCAGACTTCCGGTCAGTGGATTGAATACAAATTCCGGGTGAAAGAAAGCGGTATGTATCAGATTCTTGCCCGCTTCAAGCAGTCCATCCTAGACGGTATTTTCACCAGCCGCAACCTGTACATCTTCAGTGACGGAGCCGCAGAGGGAACTGCCGGATACTACAACGGCATTCCTTTCAAGGAAGCAACCGAACTCAGATTCAATTACAGCACGGATTGGCAGGCACAGGGCCTGACGAACGGCCGGGACAATGACGGAGACCATAAGGTTGACAATACGTACGAATTCTATTTCGAGAAAGGCGTAACGTATACCGTCCGCTTTGAAGTAACCCTGGGCGCCATGGGCGAGGTCATTCAGGAAATCGAGAAGACGATGAACAGCATCAACGCCGATTACCTGAACATCATCAAACTGACCGGTTCCAATCCGGATACATACCGTGATTACAACTTCTCCCGCGTTATGCCGGATACGCTGATTGATATGATCATTCAGTCCAGACGGCTGACCGAGTTGATTGCCTTCATGGAGGAGACGGCAGGAACGGCTTCCTCCAACACGGCAACGCTGGAGAAAGTTTCCATCGTTCTGGACCGTATGGGCAAGGACGAGGATGAAATCGCAAAGAGCCTTGAAACGCTGAAGACTTACATCGGTAATATGGGTACATTCCTTTCCGATGCAAAGACACAACCCTTGATGCTGGATTATCTGGTCATCTGCGGTACGAACCGCACCGACCCGAACGACAAGGAAAACTATTACAAGTTGGTTGGCAAGGCCGGATTCTTCAAGAGCCTGGGCCACGAACTGAAGAGCTTCTTCCAGTCCTTTGTCCGTGACTACAACAACATGGGAAGCGTGGACGCAGCCGGTACCGATGCCTCCATCGAAGTGTGGGTGGCTTACGGCCGTGACCAGTCTCAGGTTATCCGCAACCTGATTACCAATGAATTCACGCCCGAGAGCAACATCGCGGCGGATCTGAAGCTCGTCAGCGGCGGTACGCTGCTTCCGTCCATCCTGGCCGGAAAAGGACCGGATGTCTATCTGGGCCTGGGTCAGGGCGACGTAATCAACTACGCAATCCGCGGCGCGCTCGAATCCATTGAAAATATGGAAGGCTTTAACGAAGTCATCACCCAGTTTACCGATGCGGCCATGCTGGTCCTGGGAGTCGCGGATTCCAAGAACGTTCAGCATTATTACGGACTTCCCGAAGTACAGGGATTCCCGATGATGTTTGTCCGCGTGGATATTCTGGCCAACCTGGGAATCGAGATTCCGAAAACCTGGACCGATATCTACGACGCGCTGGTGGTTCTGGATGCGAACAAGATGGAAATCGGTGTTACGACGGACTATAAGATTTTCCTGTATCAGAACGGCGGTGAACTCTTTGCCGACAACGGAATGCGCATCAACCTGGACAGTCAGGTCGGTCTGGACGCATTTGAAACCATGTGCAACATGTTCACCATGTACTCGTTCCCGTATTCCTACAACGCGGCGAACCGTTTCCGTACCGGTGAAATGCCGATTTGCATTCAGGACTATACCGGAATGTACAACCAGTTGAAGGTCTTCGCAACCGAAATCGACGGTCTGTGGACGTTTGCTCCGCTGCCGGGCATTGAGGACGAGAACGGAAACATCAACAACTGCTCCATTTCGGGTGTTACGGCAGACGTTATCGTAACCGGCTCACGGGATAAGGATTCCGCCTGGAAGTATCTCCAGTGGTACACGGGCCCGAGCTGCCAGACCAAATACGCGAATGAGATGGTTGCCATCATGGGCGACTCCGCAAAACACAACACTGCGAACAAGAATGCGCTGTTCAGCATGCCTTGGACCGTGGATGAGTATGAGGAAGTGTTCGCACAGTTCAACAATCTGGCGTCCGTGCCGAACTATCCCGGCACCTATATCATTGACCGTTATACCGGATTTGCGTTCCTTGCCGCTTACAACAAGGATGCGAACCCCGTATCCGAATTGTTGAGTTACATCAATACCATTAATAAGGAAATCTCCCGTAAGAGAAAAGAGTTTGACCTTGAAACACTGGAAATCGGTCAGACGCTTGCCTCCAAGAGAATCGATATGGTAAGCAGTTTGTTCGAGTTGCTGGCAAAGAAATCCTCCAACTACGACAATCTGATTGAGGAAGCATCGTTGGCAATGGCCAATGCCCATGATTTGCGTTCCAAAGTCGAGGCCAAGTACATCGTCAGCCTCGAGGATTATTCCAAACAGTTCCTGGCTCATGCGTCGCGGTTGGATCCGACCGGTTCCATTGCCGCGGGCGAAGCGGATGTTGCGGATGGAAACGTGAAGAACGAGGCAACCATTGTTGCACGAATCGGAAAGTATCTGCAGGATGCAGCTGATGCACTGAAGACGTATTGAGTCTTTCGTGTGAGATCTTAGATAAGGAGTATACTTTATGTCTAAAGAATTGAAAGCTGTACGCCGGACAGATATCACCCGCCGTCAATGGATCTGGAAAGAGATGAAGAAGAACAAGGTTGCCTATGTAATGGTGGCACCTTACATGATTGTGTTCACTCTCTTCACCGTCCTGCCCGTTGTTCTGTCTGCTGTTATCAGCTTTACGGATTTCAACATGTTGCAATGGCCTCATTTTGTGGGCGTCAGCAACTACATTTCACTTTTCTTTGATGATGATATTTTCTTGATTGCGGTCAAGAACACATTCATCTTCGCGGCCATTGTCGGACCTGCTTCCTATTTGCTCTCGTTCCTGGTTGCATGGTTCATCAATGAGCTGCCTCCGAAGGTACGCGCGCTGGTCACATTGATTTTCTATGCGCCGTCCATCTCCGGTCAGGTGTATTTGATTTGGGCAACCCTGTTCTCATCGGATGCTTACGGCTGGGCCAACGCCATGCTGATTGAGCTGGGCGTTATCGTCAAACCGATTGCGTTCTTCCAGAATGCCAAATACGTTATGCCGTTGTGTATCATCGTTGCCTTGTGGACTTCACTTGGTACCGCGTTCCTTTCCTTTATCGCAGGTTTGCAGGGCGTGGACAAGTCACTGTATGAAGCGGGGGCGGTTGACGGTGTTAAGAACCGCTGGCAGGAATTGTATTACATTACGCTTCCTTCCATGGGCCCGCAGTTGATGTTCGGTGCGATTATGTCCATTACCGGTTCCTTTGGCTTCGGCGGCATTGTTACGGCCCTGTGCGGATTCCCGTCGGTCGACTATGCGGCGCATACCATTGTGCACCATTTGGAGGACTACGCAAATCAGCGTTATGAAATCGGTTACTCTTCCGCTATCGCCGTGATCCTGTTCCTGATCATGATCGGGGCGAACATGCTGGTCAAGAATATCATTGCGAAACTGGGTAGGTGATGACGTATGGCTAAAATGAGAACAAGAAATCATAGAGTCGTCCTTTCCCGTTCCGCGGGAGGCGATGCCGGCATTACGGTCATCATGGTAATCCTGGGCGCTTTCATGTTCCTGCCGATGCTTTATACGTTGATGCAGTCCCTGAAGCCTCTGGATGAACTCTGGATGTATCCGCCTCGTTTCTTCGTTTTGAAGCCGACGTTCCGGAACTTCAAAGACCTGTTTTCTTTGATGAATACATCCTGGGTTCCGTTTTCCCGGTACATTTTTAACACCGTCTTTACTACCATAGCCGGAACATTCGGACATTTGCTGATTGCTTCCATGTGCGCTTACGCCCTGGCAAAGATCAAGTTCCCGGGCGGAAGGTTCATGTTCAAGACCATCCAGACATCCCTGATGTTCCACGCGACGGTCACCACGGTTACTTCCTTTATATTAATGAGCGCTTTCAAAATGATTGATACCTACTGGGCTATCATCATTCCTGCGTGGGGGTCCACTCTGGGCCTTTATCTGATGAAGCAGTTCATGGATACCAACGTGGCCGACGCAATTCTGGAAAGTGCCCGGCTTGACGGTGCAAACGAATTCAGAACGTTCTGGACGATTGCAATGCCGATGGTTAAACCGGCATGGCTGACGTTGATCATTTACAGCTTCCAGGGATTGTGGAATGCAGGCGCATCCATTTATATCTATTCCGAACAGCTGAAGTCGTTCAACTACGCAATCGGACAGATTACCGCAGGCGGTATTCGGCGTGCGGGCGCATCTGCGGCTTCCACCGTGCTGATGATGGCTGTCCCGATTATCGTATTCGTCATTTCTCAGTCGAACATCATTGAAACGATGGGTTCGTCCGGTATGAAAGATTAAGGGGGCGTCATGAAAAAGAATATTCTTACAAAAGTGATTGTCATTGCGCTTGCCCTTCTGACGGTCCTGGCCATTCCGGCCGGAGCATCTTCCGCTTATCAGACATACACGTACTCCATCAGCGGCAACGCGCTCTATTCCCCCGACGCATACTCGGCAACCATGTCGGTGTCTTCGGTTGATATGGGGCTGGATTTGGATTTGAGCAACCCGCAGGATCTTTTGACCGATGAGTATGAAAATGTATACATAGCCGACAAGGGCAACAACCGTGTTGTCATTCTCGACCGGTATTTCAAATTCAAATACTCTCTCTCTACCTTTATTAATGAACAAGGTATTGACGACGCGTTGAAGGAACCGCAGGGTGTATTCGTGTCCAAGGATCGGATCTGGGTATGTGACACCGGTAACAACCGGATCGTTACGTTTGACCGGGAAGGCAAATTCCTTCGGATCCTGACTCAGCCGAAGAGTGCTCTGTTTGATGCAAACGCCGTGTACAAGCCGGTTGCGGTTGCAGTCGACGCCAACAACCGCGTGTTCGTTGTATCCTCTACAACCTACCAGGGAATCATCGTCCTGACTGAGGAAGGAGAATTCACTTCCTTCATCGGTGCGCAGGCGGTTAGCGTGAGTGCCTGGGAAGCGATTGTCCGCAGATTCCAGACCAAAGAACAGCAAAAGCAGTCCAGGAAAAACGTATCGACTGAGTTCAACAACATCTCGATCACATCCGACGGTTTCATCTATGTAACGACAAACAGCATCGATGAATCCAGGGTTGCAGCTGCGATTACGGGCAAGGCGACCAGCGGAGATTATTTGCCGGTCAAGCTCCTTAACTCAAAGGGCGCGGAAATCATGAGACGGAACGGCTTCTGGCCGCCCGCCGGTGAAATCAACTATTCACGTATAACCAAGGACACCTACAGCGGTGTTTCCTCTATCATCGACGTGGCCGTCGGTCCGGCCAAGACCTGGTCCATCATCGATGAAAAACGAGGAAAGATTTATACGTATGACTTTGACGGAAACCTGCTGTTTGCCTTCGGCGATACAGGCTCCATGCTGGGCTCCATTTCCAACATCGAGGCCATTACCTATCAGGGTGACAGAATTCTGGTTCTGGATAAGGGCAACAACTGTGTGGTTGTCTTCAACCGTACCGAATACGGTAACCTTCTGATTCAGGCCATTGAGGCGGAAAACTCTCTGGATTACGATTACGCAATCGCATGCTGGAGAGAAGTGCTGCAGAGAAACTCCAATTTTGACGCTGCTTACGTCGGTATCGGCCAGGCCATGTACCGACGGGGTGAGTACAAGGAATCGCTGGAATACTTTGAACGCGCATATGACACGTCCAACTGGTCCGACGCGTACAAGGAAGTTCGTAAGAACTGGATGTCCACGTTCTTCTTTATCCTCATTGTCATTATTGCCGCCACAATTGTCGGATTTGTTCTGCTGTTCAAGAAGGCAGGAAAGGTCAATGCAGCGGCTGCCATTAATGGAAAGGCAAGAAAGACCTATGCGCAGGAACTGTGGTACGGATTGCATCTGATCTTGCATCCGTTTGACGGCTTCTGGGATCTGAAACACGAACACCGCGGTTCTGTCCGGGCAGCCGTTACCTTCAACGTCCTGGCCATTCTGTCATTCTTCTATCAAAGTATCGGTCAGGGATATGTCTTCAATCCGAGAAGATCCTATATGACCATCTGGGGACAGGCGCTCAGCGTTCTGGTGCCGCTGTTCCTGTTTGTCGTAGCGAACTGGTGTCTGACCACCTTGTTTGACGGCGAAGGAAGTTTCAAAGATGTTTACATCGCGGCTTCCTATTGTCTGGTACCGATTCCGCTGCTTGTTATTCCGGCGACGATTGTGTCGAACTTCACAACTTCCAGCGAAGCAGGACTTATCTCCCTGTTCACAACGCTTGCGTTTGTCTGGATGGGCATTTTGCTCTTCTTCGGCACGATGGTGACACACGATTATTCGCTGGGCAAGAACTTTATTACGTTCCTCGGAACGATTGTGGGAATTGTATTTATCATGTTTGTGGCTGTACTGTTCTCCACTCTCGTTGCAAAATTGATCAGCTTGATTACAAATATTGTGGTCGAGCTGCAATACAGGGCGTAGTTGGGAGGTGTGAAAATGAATCAAAAAATGATTAGAATTATTTCATTCCTTCTGAGTGCTGTAATGCTTTTGACGGCTTTCGCCGTTTTGAGCGTCTTCCAGGTGGCCGCGGCCGAAGAAACGGAGATCGATGTTTCGAACCTCACGGGAAGCGACCTGGTCAACTATCTGGAGGCTTACGCGGGTTATAAGACCCGTACGGAAAAGAACTCGACCGCCAATCCGTTCGCAACCGAAACCTTCATTTATAATACGCCGGATGAAAAACTGGCTCTCTTCGGAGATCCCTATTTTGTGAGTTCCGACGGTGTTTATGAAATGTATGTGTTCAAGTACAACGGGGAAATCGCGTTGCGCAATACGCTGACGGGTCAGATCCTGTTCACGAATCCGTACGATGCATCGACTTCCATCGCTTCCGATTCGACGAAGAATGCATTGTTCTCGCAGGTTGTCATCCGTTATACGGACAACGACACGCAGAAGTTCATGTACAGTTTTTCGCAGGCTGCGATGAACGGTCAGATTACAACCCGTAAAATCAAAAACGGTGTACGCGTTGAATACATCATCGGCGACCAGGCTCAGAGAAAACTGGTTCCCAGACTGATTACAAAGGAACGGTTTGATACGCTGATCCTCGAACCTCTGACTGAGAGCAGAGACGCGGGTTTGCTCAGTGAGTTCTCGTATTCCAAATTCAAAGTGTACTATTCCTTGTACGATTTGGATGAGATGAGCTCTGAAAAATCCAAGGCTGCGGCACTCAGGAAATTCCCTGCGCTGGCCAACGGTCCGATTTACGTCTTCGACCCGGATGCCCGTGCGGTGGAAGTCAACCTGTGCGAGGATATGATCAAAACCTACGCACCGCTGTATACCTTCGATATGATGGACGAAGACCACGAAATGACCGGTTACGTCAGCGAAGACGACAAGTCTCCCGTGTTCCGTCTGTCTCTGGAGTATACGCTGGATGAGGATGGCATGGTGGTTCGTCTGCCTACCAACGGCATCCGGTTCGACTCCAGTGCATATGCCATCGAGTACATCAGCATTCTGCCTTATATGGGCGCAGGTCACTCGGACAATACCGGCTATACGTTCTATCCGGACGGATCGGGTGCATTGTTCCGCTTTGAGGATCTGAACAATAAGACGACGACCACGATTTCCAGAAAGGTATACGGAACCGACTATGCGTATCATGTGATTTCCGGTACGTATCAGAAGACGGTCCGGTATCCGGTTTTCGGAATTGTGCAGAATTCGGAATTTTTGAGTTATACGGATCCGAAGACGGAGGAGGATGTGACCACATCCGTTACCATCAAGACCCGGGAAGAATTGACCGAGGAAGTTGCGGATTTGTACGATGAGGACATTACCTCGTCGGTGACCGATGTCGGTTTCGTAGGCATTCTGGAAGAGGGTGAATCCCTTGCGGATATCGCAACCTATCATGCCGGCTCCCTGAGTGATTACAATACGATCATGACGTATTTCAATCCTCGGCCGAAAGACTCGTACGACTTGTCGGATTCCATTTCGGTTACGACAAGCAGCACCTGGACGGTTGTGTCCAACCGGAAATACACCGGGGACTACAAGATCCGCTACATCATGCTGGCGGATGACAATCTGGCAAAGAGTGCCGGTCTGACCGATTATTATCCCTGTACATGGCTGGGTATGGCTCAGGCATACAGGAACTATCTGGTCAAGAAGGGCGTTCTGAACCGTCTCAACTATTCCGACGTTTACGAAAATATCCCGCTGTACATTGAAACATTCGGTGCACTGCAGGTGACCGAACAGATTCTGTCGTTCCCGGTAAATGTGATGAAGCCTTTGACCACGTTTGAAAACCTGGTAACGATGTATGAAGACCTTTCGGCTGCCGGCATCAACAATGTAAACTTCCAGATGGTAGGATATGCAAACGGAGGCATGTACTCCCGTGTTCCTTACAAACTGAAGTGGGAAAGAGCGGTACAGAAAGGCGAGTACAACTTCAAGGAACTGCTGGATTACGCACAGAATCTGGAGGACGGAACCAAAACCGCTCAT
Organism: Clostridia bacterium; assembly: GCA_017455185.1. Classification (GTDB taxonomy): domain Bacteria; phylum Bacillota; class Clostridia; order Oscillospirales; family CAG-272; genus RUG14240. Next base: position 35,003 of record JAFTBN010000021.1, on the reverse strand, counting down.
ATGGGGCTGTATCCCGACTTTGATTTTGTATACGTGAATGCTCAGAAGTCATTTGACGGTTTGTCCCTGAAGCGGGATGCCATTCGTACGATTGACAACCGTTATACAGGACGCAGAACGTATTCTGCTTCCCAGCAGAAATATCTCAACTTCTTCGAATTGGCGATTTCTGCATCGCAATATTCACGGTTCTATACGAAGTTCCTCGAAAAGTATCTGAAGTATGACGTGCAGGGTATCTCGGTTTCAACACTGGGTACCGAGTTGAACTCCGACTTCGATGAGGACGATCCGTACAACCGCGAGGACGCAAAGGCCTTTACCAAGAAAGCGCTGGCTTACATTGAGGAAAAGGTTCCGAGCGTGATGCTGTCAGGCGGTAATGTATACACATGGCAGTATGCGGATCATATCGTCGATGCGTACCTCGAGTCCAGTAAGTATGTGAAGGCTTCCAACGTGGTTCCTTTCCTCGGCGTTGTACTGCATGGATACATCCAGTTTGCAGGTTCTCCGCTGAATATGGAAGGCGATACGGGCTACAGCATGCTGAAGACCATTGAAAACGGTGCGGGCGTGTATTTCGTGCTCTCCTACCAGAACACGGAGGAGTTGAAGGAAGATTACCAGCTCAGCCGGTATTATTCGATTCGGTATGATATCTGGAAGGACGACGTCATTTCCATGTATTCCGAATTGAATGCGGCCCTGAAGGATCTGCAGACCAAGCCGATCATTGCGCATCAATTCCTGCCCGGAGTTCGTGTGCTTGACCTGGATGAGCTGCAGGCGGATATCAAGCAGGTCCTTGACGCTACGCACGAGCAGGAAGTCGAGAACGATAAGAACGCCGCAATGGAATTGATTTCCAAGGTCGGCGCGGCCCGTCTGTATGCGAAGAATTCGGAAGAGACCCTGACGGATATCCTGGCTGAGGCTTATACCACGATCCTGGATATCGACGAATCGGTTGAAAACCTTCAGACGTATATCAAAAACGTGGATGTGGCTTATTCCAACTATCAGAAAGCTCTGGCTTCCGCCGGATATAACGAGAATGCATCGGCTGTAAAGGTCATGTATCGTACGTATACGGCCCGCGTCGGTCAGCTTGAGAATGTGGTTATCAATTCGGCCCTGGCCGCGGAAACCATCACCAAACTGATTGAGGATGCGCAGGAAGTGCTCGACACCATTGCCGAGAACATCGAAATGCTCATTGAGGTTGAGGGTGGGGAAACCATCATGGTAACCGAAATGAGGGATTATCTGGAGGCTGCCAAGGCAATCTTCGAAAACGGCCTTGCGGTCAGCGAGCTGATGGATGATTCCAGTTCGGAAGAAGTCATCACGTTCAATGATCTGCTTGAAAAATCCTCTGCATATACCGGCGTTAAAAATGACGTAGCCGAGCAGGTTACGGATGAAAACGGCCAGCCTATGTATACGGTAAGCAAGCTGGAAGAACTGATTGACGAAGCCCGCAAGAAGCGCGACAAGGATAATCAGAGTGAAGAAGTCAAAACCGAGACAGAGGAAGAAAACAAATATCTGGTCAACAACGGAAACATTGTGGCTGTGACATACGGCGGCAAGGGCGGAATTGACCAGACGGCGTACAAGACGTTCATCCTGAACTATAACGCCTATACCGTGCATGTAACATACAACTCAGTGGAATACACCATTCCGAGCGGTGAGTATGTTATGATTTATCACTGATTAAGGGAAAGAGAGGTAACTGACATTGACTAGCGAACAGAATATTTCAACGGCTGCCAGTGCAAAGACTTCCAAAAGAAGGAAAATCGTTTCCCTTGATCGGAAGAAGGCGCGTGCAGGCTGGTTGTTTGTACTTCCTTTCATCATTGGGTTTGTATTGATTTACCTGCCGATGATTTTTGACTCAATCAAATTGAGTTTCAACAAGATTCATATCCTGGCCGGCGGTGGTTATACACTGGAGTGGGTTGGATTTGAAAACTATTCCGAGGCTCTGTTCACGGATACAGGGTTCATCCCGTCTTTGATCAGCGGTCTGAAGAATCTCGCGTTTGATATTCCCGCGATTCTTCTGTTCTCGCTGTTTATGGCGGTTCTGCTGAACCAGAAGATGGTAGGCCGTGCGGCATTCCGTGCAATCTTCTTTATCCCGGTTATTCTTTCAACCGGTATCATGGAAAGCATTGAGGCAAGCAACATCCTATCTACTTACATGGAATCGTCCAGCGGTATTGATACCGGCGAAGGAACCAGTGCCGCGGCTGAAATTGTCAGTGCCGTGGACGTACAGTACCTGTTCTCGTCGATGAAAGTCGGCGCAGAACTCGCGACGTACGTATCCACGATGGTAAACAACATCTTCGATATTGTGAACCGCTCGGGTGTTCAGATGCTGATCTTCCTGTCCGGCTTGCAGTCCATCTCTCCTGCGATTTACGAATCCTGTAAGATGGACGGCGCTACCGCATGGGAAACCTTCTGGAAGATTACGTTCCCGATGATTTCACCGATGATTTTGGTTAATGCCGTATATACGGTCATCGACTCCTTTACCACATCCAAAAACGTGGTTATGGCTTACATTGATACCGTCTACGAAAAGACAGACGGTCAGGTGATCAGTTCGGCCATGTCCTGGATGTACTTCCTGTTGATTTTCCTGATCGTGGGCGTAATCGCCGGAATTGTTTCCGCCTTCGTCTTCTATCAGCGGAAGAATGACTGAGAAAGGGGGTATCGCTCATGAATGCGTCTGATAATATGAATGCACCCCGCGTCAAACGGGAAAGCAAGAATCGCATCCGCGTAGATTTTGAACGTGCTCCTCTGAAGGAACGGTTAAAAGCCCGTTTCCTGAACGGATACTTCCTTGGCAAAATCATCTGGTACATTTTCCGCCTGATTCTGTTAATCGGTATTTCCTACGTTGTCTTGTATCCCTTTATCTCGAAGATCGCCGGTTCTTTTATGAGCCCCGAAGACTTCGTGGACGTAACGGTCCGTTTGATTCCGAAGCATTTCACTTTGGATATCTACAAGGCCATCTTTACCGAGTTGGGATACTGGCAGGCCTTTACGAACACATTGTTCCTTTCGGGCGCAAGCGCCGTGCTGCAGGTGTTCGTATGCTGCATGATCGGATATGGATTTGCGAAGTTCAAATTCAAAGGCCGCGGCATTATCTTCCTGTTGGTCATGGTGACCATGGTTGTGCCGCACCAAACCATTCAGCTTTCCATGTTCATGCACTTCCGTTATTTCGATCTGTACGGATTGCTGAGTCTGCTCGGCGGTAACGGAATTACGGTCGGAACCGACGAGGTGACGGGCGAGGCGGTGAAAATCCTGACGGGGTTGAACATCGCACCGCATCATGTAACCGAAGCAGGGAAGATGGTTTACGACGGAATTTGGACGAATACAGGTCTGAACCTGTGTAATACGTATTGGCCGCTGATTCTGATGTCCGCAACCGGACTCGGATTCAAAAACGGTTTGTATATCTTCCTGTTGCGGCAGTTCTTCCGCTCTATTCCGGATGAATTGGAAGAGTCCGCCTATCTGGATGGTTCCAATACGTTCCATACGTTCCTGACGATTATTCTTCCGCTGTCCGTTCCGATGATGATCACGGTCTTCCTGTTTGCCTTCAGCTGGCAGTGGACGGATGATTTCTACACAGGCCTGTTCTTTACTTCATCGAAGACCTCGCTGATGACCACTTTGGTTGGCATACCGGATTCGTTGAAGTTGGAATACGCCGGACAGGATTTGTATTACGCGGCAATCCGTAATACGTGTGGTATTACCATTATTATGCCTTTGGTGATTCTGTATGTGTTCCTGCAGAATTTCCTGGTAGAAGGCATAGAGCGTTCCGGCTTGACGGCAGACTAAGTTCTGCGCTCTTGGCCGGAGCAAACAGAAAAAGCCCGGAGGCATTGGCTGCCTCCGGGCTTTTTCGCGCCGAATCATCAGGCGCGTGTCTGTGGCTCAGTTTTGTTCAAGATATTCTTCCAGGGTCATTCGGCCTTCGTGAATGGCAGAAGCCGCATTCAGACCGACGAAACGGTAATGCCAGGGTTCATAGGCATATCCGGTTATGTTTTCCTTTCCTTTCGGATAGCGGAGAATAAAGCCGAAGCGGAACGCGTTTTCTGCCAGCCAGTCAAAAGCTGCGGTTTGCTCATAACTTTCATCCAGATCGGTCATGGACGTGGTCATGAAGTCAATGCACAGACCGGTCTGATGTTCGCTTGTCCCCGGTTTGGCCGAATAAGTCAGAACCAATTCTTCGGCCTGCTCCTCGGTCCAGCCGGAGTGTCGGCTCATCTCAAGATTGATATAGTAGCGGTATAGATTTTCCTGATAGGAGTAGGAACGGTAGGCACTGGTTACATAATTGTCCCTGATGCCGTCGGCCCGCATTTCCATCATCATGGCGGTCAGGGCCAGAACCATGGTCTTCTCGCCGGTCAGTTCCTTGTGGTTGATGAGGTATTCTTCCGGTATGTTCTGGATTTGTTCCGGTTCATAATCGGGTCCTGTGGGGTGGGTTTTGTTGGCCAGAAGCAGATTGGTCCGGTTCAACGCTTCCCAATAGGGACTGATATCAATTTTATAGGCGTATGTCTCTGTTTCTCCTTGCGTCGTCTCAGGGCTTGTTTCGGTTTCCGAGGGGGAGGGACCTGCGCAGCCGAAAAGGCACAGGCAGGGAAGAAACAGGGACAAAAGGAAGCAAAAAAGTCGTTTCATTGACTCGGAGCCTCCTTGGAGGGAGCATCCGGTTTGTTTCGTTTTTCAATCATGAAAAAGTAAGGGGAATCCGGGGAATTGAGAATGCGCAGTATGGTCGCGCAATATTTATAGCGGGGCAGGGAGGGCAGGTAGTTTCGGATCATTTCGCCTTCCGCGTCGCCTTCGTGATGCCCGGGATAAATGGCGATGATGAGAATGCCGTCCCGGTCCAGCAGGCTGATAGCCGCTTCTATGGCAGGCATGGTGGTTTCCCGCATTGTCGTGATGCTTTTGTCCCCTCCGGGAAGCCAGCCGAGGTTGAACATGCCTGCGCGGATAGGCGTTTTTACATAATCCAGAACAAGATGGTGGGAGGCGTGGATAAGAGTATAATTGGGCGGGCAGTCCGATTTCTCCAACCGTTCACGGGTAGAGTCAACGGCGGCCTGTTGAATGTCAAATGCGTAAACATGTCCCCGGGGTCCTACGGCCTTGGAAAGGAACTCGGTGTCATGCCCGTTGCCCATGGTAAAGTCGATGGCGACATCTCCGGGCTTCAGATGCCGCAGGATAAACATTTTATGCAGTTCCAGCAAATCAATCATGTTATTTCTCGTTTCTGTGAATGTCCGAACTTAAAAATTTGATGGCACGTTCTACTGCGTCCCGGCTGTTGTACCAGGGCTCTGCGTCATACCGATAGTCAAATTTTTTGCAAAACCAGCTGATGTCCTCGTTCAGGGCGGCAAGATAGGCGTCCTGTACAGAGGAAAGGGCAGAAGCAAAATCGTGCAGTTGTTTCTTGCTCATCTTTTCCTGTGCCAGCGCCATGAGCCTGCGGTAATGGGGCAGGCAGAAATAGGGTTGCTTTTTGACTTTTGCGCGGAATGCCTCATCCGTGTTCCAAAGTTCAAGCGCGGTCAGAAGCATGCGGGAGAAGTGATATTCAATCCGTCTGCATACATAGCAGGAGGCTTCGAGTTCGGCGATCCGCTTGACGGGCTTGCGTCCGTATCCGCCGCCCAATCCGTCGTCCTTGAGTTCTTTTTGAAGCAACTGCAGGTGGCTTTCCATGGTCAGGGCCATGCCCAGGCGGTTTTTCCGCGTGAACATCAGATCGTAATGAGTTTTACAAAACCCTTCTTTGTTGGTCTGGATGCGCACATCCGGTTCCATCATGGAAGCACCCAGAATCAGATCCAGTTCATTGTTCTCCAACTTGCGGAACAACGTGCACAAGGGGCACCCGCATTCCGGGTGATCCAGAGCTGCTTCAAAGGCTTCGTTTACGGGAATGGTGTAGATCTGCTCCATGGAAGGGTCTCCTTTAATTCGTTTTCAGCCTGTCCATTATAGCAATTGCACCCGTTTTTGTCAATTGCGGCGCGTTTCATACCAAAAACCCTTGCGGCCTTCATGAGGTTCGTTCGGTTCGAAATCTCCAAGCGTTGAAAAAAACGGTTTCGTATGGTATAATCGATAATGCGGAAATATCGCTAAAGTCTGGGAAAGGGGGAGGATTGTATGGTTCGGATTACCGGGATTTCTTCGCACAGCCATGCGGCGCATGCGGGGCTGCGGGAAAACGACGTTTTGATTTCCATCAACGACCACCCCATTCGGGACGTGCTGGATTACCGGTTCTATCTGGCTGAGTCCACGGTCAGACTTGTGGTGCTGCGGGGCAGGGAGACCATCACCTGCACCATTCACAAGCATCAATACGACGACATCGGACTGGATTTTGAGACTGCCTTGATGGATAAGAAGAACCATTGTGAAAACAAATGTGTTTTCTGTTTCATCGATCAGCTTCCCCGGGGGATGAGAGAGACGCTCTACTTCAAGGATGACGATTCAAGGCTCTCCTTCCTTCACGGCAACTATATCACTCTGACCAACCTCAAGGATGAGGATATAGACCGGATCATCGAAATGCATATTTCCCCGATCAATGTGTCGGTTCATACGACCAACCCTGAATTGCGCGTCAGGATGATGAAAAACAAACGGGCCGGTGAGGTGTTGAAGTATCTGCGCAGGCTTGCCGACGCGGGGATCGATCTGTGCGGGCAAATTGTTTTGTGCAAGGGGTTGAACGACGGAGAGGAACTGTTCCGTACCATCAAGGACCTGTCGGCTCTGTATCCCGCTATGAGCAGCGTTTCCATCGTGCCGGCGGGCCTGACGAAATACCGGGACGGGCTGTATCATCTGGACGCGTTTACCCCCGAGGAATGCAAAGGCGTCATTGAGCATGTAGACTGGTTCCGGGGCGAATGCATCAAACGGTACGGTACGCCGATATTCATGTGCTCGGACGAGTTTTACATTACGGCCGGGATGCCGCTCCCCGGCGCGGATTATTATGACGGATATCCTCAAATCGAAAACGGCGTGGGCATGATCCGTTCGTTTGTGGATGAGGCGGCTGACGAACTGGTCTATCTGAAAGAGAACCCGGACAGGGTTCATCTGCCGGATGTTCCCGTGCATATTGCCTGCGGGCAGGCCGCGTATGAGATGATGCAGGACTTAACCGGGCGGATCCGGGAGGCTTTTCCCGATTCGCGGGTGGAGGTGCATTGCATCGTCAATCACTTTTTCGGGGAGAGCATCACGGTTTCCGGATTGATGACGGGGCAGGATCTGATTCTGCAGCTCAAAGGAAACGTGCAGGGGCAGCTGCTGCTGCCTGAAAATGCGCTTCGTGCGCAGAAGGATTTGTTTTTGGATGATTTGACGCCCCAAGATCTGGAACAGAGGTTGGGTGTGCAGGTTCGTATATGCCCGAATAACGGCATGTCCTTCGTGGACATGGTTCTGGGATGTGAGGAGTAGTGGATATGGCAAAACCGATTATAGCGATAGTTGGCCGGCCGAACGTGGGGAAGAGCACTCTGTTCAACCGGCTCATAGGAGAAAGACGCTCCATTGTGGAGGATACTCCGGGTGTGACACGGGACCGGATCTACGGGGAAACCGAGTGGAACGGCCGGGCTCTTGTGGTCATCGACACGGGAGGAATTGAACCCAATGCCGGAGACGTGATTCTGTCCCAGATGCGCGTGCAGGCCCAGATTGCCATCGATACCGCGGACGTCATTCTGTTTATGTGTGACGTACAGACCGGCCTGACGGCAGACGACCGGGATATTTCCGTTATGCTCAAGAAGAGCGGAAAGCCCGTTATTCCCTGCATCAACAAATGCGATTCGGTCGGGGAACCGCCGCTGGTCTTTTATGAATTTTACGAGTTGGGGTTCGAAATCGAACCGATGCTCCTGTCTTCGGTCCACGGAAGCGGAACCGGGGACATATTGGACAAAGTGGTGAATCTTCTGCCGCAGGGACAGAATGAGGAGGAAGAGGACGACTCCATCAAGGTGGCTGTCATCGGAAAGCCGAACGCCGGAAAATCCTCCCTGATCAACCGTCTGTGCGGAGAGGACAGATGCATTGTGTCCGATATTGCGGGAACGACGCGCGACGCGATTGACACCAAGGTGGTCAACGATTCGGGTTCTTTCATCTTCATAGATACGGCCGGAATCCGCCGCAGCGCGAAGGTCAACGATAAAATCGAGAAGTACAGCGTATTACGGGCCCACATGGCGGTGGAGAGAGCGGACGTATGTCTGATCATGATTGACGCGGTGACGGGCATTACCGAGCAGGATGAGAAGATTGCCGGTATTGCGCACGAGGCGGGAAAAGCCTCGATCATCGTTGTCAACAAGTGGGATCTGATTGAAAAGGACAATTCCACGGTCAACGAATTCAACCGTAAGATTGAGACGGCCCTGGCGTATATGTCTTATGCGCCGATCGTCTATGTGTCGGCCAAAACCGGGCAGAGAACCGAAAAACTGTATGAGCGGATCAAGTATGTGTTCGGACAGGCGAATCTGCGGATTTCCACCGGTATGCTGAACGATGTGCTCAACGAGGCAACCATGCGCACGCAGCCTCCGACCGACAAGGGAAGAAGACTGAAGATTTATTATATGACCCAGACTTCGGTGGCGCAGCCTACCTTCGTCGTTTTCTGCAACAGTGCCAAGTTGTTCCATTTCTCTTATCAGAGATATCTGGAGAATTGCATACGGAACACGTTCGGGTTCAGCGGAACTCCGATCAAGATTGAAATCCGGGAGAAAACCGATGAAAAGCCGTAAAGTGAAAATAACCCAGAACAGCGCCAAATCCCTCGGACTAGGCGCGGCGCTTCTGGTGGGGGCCGTGGCTGTGGCCGTCGGGGGCGCCATCTGGTTGCGGGACGGGCGCACGTTTGACCGCGTGATGGTATTTGTCGCGGCCGGTGCCATGGCTGCCATGGGACTTTTGCTCCTTTTTTCGGTTCTTGTTTCCAAGTCGTACGACCGGAAGGGAGAGACTTTGCAGGTTGATTCCTATTTTTTGTATGATTTCAAGGCAAGAAAGACGATGGAACCGTCCGAGCTGACCATCAAAAGTGTTTACGACCATATCGCAACCATGCTTCTGATGCAGGGCAAACATCCCGAGCAGGTCTTCCTGGAAGAGACCGTGTTTGAGGACTCGGACAAGCCGCTTTTGTTTTTGTTCCTTTTGGACTATTGGATTGTCAACGACGACGAGCAGATGTGGCTGGAGGCAGTCCGTTGGGGCAAGGACTTCGCAGACCTGTTCAGCCTGTATTACCCGTCCGTCGCACAGGACGAGGAGCAAAGGATTCTCGCTCTGGAGGAAGCAAGGCAGCTGCAGTATCTGATTGCAAATGCGGATCGGGACGACATGACCGGCGTGCGCGAGTTCATCCTGATTCGCAAAGGAAAAATCGAGCAGGGGATGCTGACCTATGTGCAGGCACACCTGGCGGATTTGAAATGGGAAATCTATTGAGGAAAAACGGATATGTTTGTGGATCAGGTTAAAATTACGGTGAAGGCCGGGGACGGCGGCAACGGCGCCATTTCGTTCCGCCGCGAGAAATACGTGGCGGCAGGAGGTCCGGACGGCGGAGACGGAGGACACGGAGGAAACATTGTGTTCCGGGTGGACCACGGTTCCAATACGCTGCTGGCTTTCCGGTATAAAAGGAAGTTTGAGGCTGAGCGGGGCGGCGACGGTTCGGGGTCCAAATTTCATGGTCCGAACGGGCAGGACGTGGTCATTCTCGTTCCTCCCGGGACGTTGATCAAGGACGCACAGACCCATAAAATACTGCACGATATGTCCGAGAACGATGAGGCGGATTACATCGCCTGCCGGGGAGGGCGCGGAGGCTGGGGCAACCGGCATTTCGCCACGCCGACCAGACAGGTCCCGATGTTCGCCAAGAACGGGACGCGGGGAGAGGGCAGGGAACTGGAACTTGAATTGAAGATGCTGGCCGACGTGGGTCTGATCGGATATCCCAGTGTGGGAAAATCCTCTATCCTGGCCAAAATATCAGCGGCCCGTCCGAAAATCGCAGACTATCATTTTACGACGCTTTCCCCCAATCTGGGCGTCGTTCATACGGGCGGAGAGAGCGGGTTTGTCGCAGCGGATATTCCGGGACTCATCGAGGGAGCCGCGGACGGTGCCGGGTTGGGACATGCTTTCCTGCGGCACATCGACCGGTGCAGACTGCTGCTTCATGTGGTGGATATTGCGTGCCTGGAAGAAAGGGACCCGATTGAGGATCTGAAGCAAATCAATTCGGAATTGGAGCGGTACAGCCCGGACCTGGCGCAAAGACCCCAGATTGTCGTCGCCAACAAGGCGGACCTTCTGGACCGCGAGCGGGTGGATACCGACGCGTTCGAAGCCTATTGCAAGGAGAATGGGTGGCCTGTAGTCTATGTTTCTGCCATGACCGGGGAAGGCATGAAGGAAATGGTCAATCTGGCGGTGGAGACGCTGCGGGAATTGCCCCCGCTTCGCGTTTACAAGGAGGAATACGAACCTGAGGACGCGTATGTGGGCGGAGGAAAAGAGACCAGCATCCGCAAGGAGAACGGCAAGTACATCGTCGAAGGGGAATGGTTGTTCAATCTGCTCGGGCAGATCAATTTCGATGATTACGAGTCGCTCAATTATTTCCAGCGTGTTCTGCAGCGCAGCGGAGTGGTGGACGCATTGACGGAAGCCGGATGCGAAGACGGCGATACCGTGGAAATATACGATTTCGAATTCGATTTTGTCAAATGAATGGCCCAAAAAGAAAGCCGGAGAGCCTCTTATGCCCTCCGGCTTTTTGAATTCAGGTTTTTACGCCCAGCCCATGGTGCCGGGCTTGGGATCCCTCATCAGGATCGGATTGAGGAAAGCAACGGCTTTCTTCAATCCTTCGTCGATGGACATCAGGCTGTCCTCGTGCTCAATGGAAAGCACCCGGTCGTACCCGCAAAGGCGGAGATTGGAAACCAGATCCCTCCAATAGGTCTCCCCGTTTCCGTATCCGACGGTGCGGAATACCCAGGAGCGGTGCAGCTCGTCGCTGTAATGCTTGGTGTCCAGTACGCCGAATTTGGCGGTGTTGATGGCATCCACTTTCGTGTCTTTGGCGTGCACGTGGTAGATGGCGCCCTCCAGCGCGCGGATGGCGGCGGGGGGTTCAATGCCTTGCCAGATCAGGTGGGACGGATCGAAGTTGGCCCCGATGGTGTTTCCAACCTCATTGCGCAGGCGGAGCAGAGTTTCGGGGTTGTACACACAGAAGCCCGGATGCATTTCCAGCGCGATGCGGGGGACGTTGTGAGCTTGGGCAAAAGCGGTCATTTCCTTCCAGTAGGGAATGAGTTTCTTTTCCCATTGCCACTTCAGGACAGCCAGATAATCTTCGGGCCAGGGGCAGGTTACCCAGTTCGGATACAGACTGCCCTCGCTGTCGCCCGGACAGCCGGAGAACCCGATGATGGTATCAACGCCCATCTTTTCAGCCAAAAGAATAGCGTTCCGGAAATCCCGGTCGTACTGTGCGGCAATATCTTTCCGGGGATGAACCGGATTGCCGTGTGCGGCAAGCGCACAGACGCGGGTGTCGTGTTTTTTGAGCGTATCGGTGAAAGCGGCATAGGCCTTCGGGTCGGCCAGAAGCTGCTCGGGGTTGCAATGGGCTTTGCCGGGATAACCGCCGGCTCCGAGTTCGACGACGTGCACGCCTAGATCGGTCAGGATCTGCAGGGTTTCATCCAAAGTCTTGGACCCGTAAAGATTGGCTAAAACGCTAAGTTCCATAGATAATCCTTTCTAAAATGGGTTGGCCTTGAGCCAACCCATTGCTGTTGTTCTGATCAGAAACGGAAGATGTCGCCGGTCTTGGAGGAGGTGTAAATGCCTTCCAGGATCCGGGTGACGGTGTAGGCCTGCTCGGGCGTTACGCACGGAGTGGTGTCGTTGATCAGGGACTGAATCCACTGGTAGGCCTCTCTGTGTTCGGGCGCCTCGCCTGCGTTGCCGTCGTAGAATGCCGCGCCTGCCGCATGGAAGTTCGGCTTCAGGACGTATTGCAGGTTGTTGCGGATGCCGTTGATGCGGAGTCCGTCGAGCATATCCGCGCCGCCCAGGGTGCCGCAGATGGTGGTGATGGCTTCGCGTGTATCCAGCATATTCAGAGCCCAGGAGGATTCAAGGTTGATGGTCGCGCCGTTCTCCATGACGATCATGCCGAATGCGCTGTCTTCCACGGTGAACTTATTGATGTCCCAGTTGCCCCAGGCATTGCCCTGTTCGGTCTGTTTGCCGAGCTTTTTGTAGGTGGTGCCGATGCAGTACTTGGGCTTGAAGTTGTCCATCATCCAAAGGGTCAGGTCCAGAGCGTGGGTGCCGATGTCAATCAGCGGACCGCCGCCCTGCTCGTATTCGTTCAGGAATACGCCCCAGGTCGGAACCGCCCGGCGGCGCAGAGCCAGGGCCTTAGCGTAATAAATCTCGCCGAAGGTGCCGGCCAGGCATTCCTTCTTCATGTATTGAGCGTCATCTCTCTGACGGGACTGATATCCGATGGTCAGCTTCTTGCCGGTGCGTTTTGCGGCGTCCAGCATTTTCTTGGCTTCCTCGGAGTTGATGGCCATCGGCTTCTCGCACATGACGTGTTTGCCTGCCTCGAGAGCGTCAACCGTGATAAAACTGTGGGAACGGTTCGGAGTGCAGACATGCACGACGTCAATGGTCTTGTCCTCCAGCAGTTTTTTATAATCCGTATAGACGGCGCAATCCGGTGTGCCGTAATCCGCGCGGGCCTTCAGGGCGCGCTCCTCAATCAGATCGCAGAATGCGACCATTTTTACATTCGGGAGCCGCTTCAAGGAAGGCATATGCTTTCCGTTGGCAATGCCGCCGCAGCCGATAATACCGATTCGAACAATGTCATTCGGACCAATTCCCATGTTTTTGTACCTCCTTGGGGAGTTGTTTTACTGGTTCATATGATACACGATTTCCAAGGTAAAAGCAAGTCTTTTGGATGCTTTTGTGTTTCAAAAAAAGGAAAAGGGGTTTGGTTTGACCCGACAAAAAAACAGCCGGCCCGCCCCGCGCATACGGCAGGGCAGGTCGGCCGAAAACCGGATTCTTTCAGATCTTTTCCCGATTCTCGAATTGCAGCTGGTAGAGCTTGTAATAGTATCCGTGACCGTGGAGCAGTTCCTGGTGCGTGCCCCGTTCGATGACCTCGCCTTTCTGCAGGACGATGATCTGATCGGCGTGCTGAATGGTGGAAAGGCGGTGCGCCACGACCAGCATGGTTCCGATGTTCTTGATTTTTTCAAGGGATTCCTGAATCAGGACTTCGGTTTCGGTGTCGATGTTGGCGGTCGCTTCGTCCAGAATCAGGATCTGGGGCTTGTGAAGAACCGTACGGGCAAAGGAGAGGAGCTGACGCTGTCCCTGGGACAGGTTTTCGCCCCGTTCCACCACTTCTTCATCCAGTCCGTGCGGCAGCTTGGAAATGAAGGAGTCCGCGTTGACGTACCGGCAGGCGTCGTTGATCTGCTCGTCCGTAAACGAGGTGTCGTGCAGGGTGATGTTGGTTCGGATGGATCCGCTGAACAGGAATACGTCCTGCAGCATCTGGCCGGCTGCGCGGCGCAGGGACTGCAGTCTGATGTGGGCGATGTCCATGTCGTCGATCAGAATCTGCCCCTTCTGAATTTCATAGTTGCGGACAATCAGGCTCAGAATGGTGGTTTTTCCCGCACCGGTTGCGCCGACAAAGGCGCAGGTCTGCTTGGGCTGGATGACAAAGGAGACGTCCTTGAGGATCCAGTCTTCTCCGACATAGGCGAACCATACATGGCGGAATTCGATTTTTCCTTCGAAATGATCCACGTCGACCGCATCGGGCAGATCCCGGACTTCAGGCTGAACGTCCATCAGGTTGAAGAGACGTTCGGACGCCGTCAGTGCCTTTTGCACGTTGTTGACCTGGTCGGCCAGTGCCTGGATCGGGTTGAAGAATTTGGACAGATAGAGGTAAAAGGCCACAAGGGCGGCCGCGTCGAGCGCGTTTTTGACTCCGACGTAGAACGAAAGGGCAATGGAGGCAATGTAAATCAGGGAGATGAACGGCCGGTACAGACCGAATCCGAGAATGCTCCGGAATTTACTCTTCCGCAGGTTGTCGTTCTTTTCGTCGAATTCCTTCAGCTTGCGTTTTTCCTGGTTGAAAATCTGCGTAATCTTCATGCCGGACAGATTTTCGTTCAGGAAGGTGTTCAGTTCCGACAGGTTCTTTCTCTCCGCACGGAAAGTCTTCCCGATGTAGCGGGAGAAAATCAGGGAGGAGACAAAGACCAGCACGACCGGAATCAGGAGCAGCAGGGAAAGCTGGGGGGAGATATAAATCATGATTCCGTACACCCCGAACAGCGACAGCACGTTCCGGATGACGTTGACGATGACGTTGGTGAACATATCGCTCAGGGACTGCGTGTAGTTGGTCACGCGGGTGACCAGGGCGCCGACCGGCATCTCGGTGAACTGATTCTGGCTCATCTGTTCGATGTGCGTAAATACGTTCATGCGCAGGGTGTAGACGATGTTCTGCCCGGCCTTCTGCAGGAGCATGGCCTCCCAATACAGGAACAGCTGGTTGACGGCATAGACGACAAAATAGAGAACCGCCGCGATGATGACCCGTCTCAGGTCAAGCCGGTCCGAGGTCAGATTGTCGGTCACATCCCGGACGAACAGGGGAAGGACGACGTCCAACCCCACGTTGATGACAATCAGCAGGCCTGCCAGAACGAAGCGGAGCCATTCGGGCCTGACGTATTCAAGCGTCCGGCGCGCCAGGATGCGGAAGGGAATCTTCTTGTCCCCTTTGAGGCGGTTGGTTTCCTGTGTTTCACTCACGGGACTCACCTCCTTCCACTTCGGCTTCCAGTTTCTGGAGATAGACCATCTTTTGGTAGGTCGGAGAAATCTGTTCCAGACGTTCGGGTGTGTCAAAGGCTTCCACTTTTCCGTCCGCAAGGACCAGGACCCGGGACAGTTTGGAAACGGTGGAAACGCGGGAGGCAATGACCAGAGTGGTCTTGCCGGCCCTGCGGCTGGTGATGTTGTGCAGAATGGTTTCCTCGGTCTTCACGTCCACGGCCGAAACCGAGTCGTCCAGGATCAGGATCGGCGCGTCCTTGATGAAAGCGCGGGCGATGGAGATACGCTGCTTCTGTCCGCCGGACAGGGTGACTCCGCGTTCTCCGATCTGGGTGTTGTATCCCTGTTGGAAATCCTCGATGTTATCCGCCACGTCGGCAAATTCGGCCGCGTCGCGGATCTGATCCATGGAGAGATTCTCATCCGAAAAGGCGATGTTGTCCGCCACTTTATTGGAGAAGAGGAAGTTGTCCTGCGGAACGTAGGCAATCAGGTTGCGCACCGAGTGGATGTTGCAGTCCATGATGTCCACCCCATCCAGAAAGACGGTGCCGGGTTCGAGATTGTACAGGCGGAACAGGACGTTGACAAGGGTGGTTTTGCCCGAACCGATCCGTCCGACGATGCCGATGGTTTCTCCCGCCCGGATGTCCAGCGAGATGTCCTTGAGCACGGGCTTGTCCGGACTGGAGGGATAGGCAAAATGGAAATGGCGGAAGGAAATGTCTCCCTTCAGGCTTTCCAGACAGACGGCATTCTCCGGGTCGTGGATTTCTTCCGGTTCGTCCAGAAACGCGTTGACGCGCCGCAGGGACGTTTTGGCCCGGCTGCGCATGGCTACCACCGACCCCAGGGCAATCAGGGGCCAGATCAGCGTCTCGAACAGAGCGCAGTAGTTCATCAGCTGGCCCACGTCGAGGCTGACGGTGTGCCCGAACAGGACAACCGGATTTTCTGTGATGGTGGAATAGACGAACCAGCCTCCGAATCCGAGAATCAGACTCATGATCAAAGCAATCAGAATCTCAATGATGTTGTCGAAAATAATGTCGAAGCGCGCCACGTCCAGGTTGGTTTCCTTGGACTTCTTCGCTTCTTTGGCAAACGCGTGGATTTCGCTGCTTTCCTTTACGAATGCTTTGATGACGCGGATGCCCGTGAAGTTTTCCTGGGCAAAGTCATACAGACGGTCGAACTGCTCCTGACGCCTGTCCCACTTCATGCTCATGTATTTCTCGACCATCAGTCCCCAGATGACAATCAAAAACAGGGGTATGGAGGCAATCAGGGTCAGGACCCAGTCGAGCTGGACCATGCGGACAATGACGATGACCGACAGAAAGGTCGAGTCGACGATCTGTACGGTTCCGATGCCCGTGTATTCTTCAATGGTTTCCAGGTCGGTGGTGAACCAGGACATGATGGAACCGACCTTCGTTTCGTGGTAGTAACGCTGCGAGATGCGCTCGCTTTTCAGGAACATGTCGCGCCGCAGTCCCGCTTCAATCCTTTGAGAGGCATTGAACAGCGTAAAGCGCCAGATCATTCTTCCGAGAAACATGACGGCCGCAATCAGCAGCAATCGCAGGCAGATGTCCGTGACACCCTGAAAATCAATCGGGCCTTCCTTTACATTGACCAGGTTGACGATGTCTCCGAGATATTGCGGTATATAGAGTTGCGTCCAGTCAAGGACAATCAAAGCGGCAATCCCCAACAGATACAACCCTGCGTAGCGCAAATAATATTGATTTATGTGTTTTCCAAGCAGCAAGGTGAATCCTCCGAAAATCAAAAAGCTACATTGCGGGTTTTCCCGCAGCCGGCTTTGTACGGGTGCAGGCACGGCGGAATGAACCAAAGCCGCCGCGTTTACACAGAACTGTCCTGTGATGAGTAACTTGCCCTATTATATAAAAAAGGTATGCCTTTGTCAATTCGGCTGTCGCCGAAAAACGGCTCTTTCCGACAGAAAGAGGCGACATCCCGCTGTGTCGTTTCAATTGACAAGCGCGGGCTGAGCCATTATAATAAAAAGCGAAAAGGACGGCTCAGTTTCGGGTCCGTAAAACAAGTAAGCGAGGTTGAGTATGAAACGGGGATTCAAGGTCATAGGTTTGCTTTTATGCGCCCTTTTGCTGTGGGGCTGCGCCGGCACGGTCGATTCCGGAACGGAAAGCCCAAATACGGACACCGAAACGCAGTCCGCGGAAAGTGAGACCGAGGCGGGAATTGCGTGGCTGGATGAAAACGGCGAATGCGCTTTCGCGGTTGTCCGGCCGGACATCTGCGGCAACTCGCTGGTGAGAAAATGCGTGGAACTGACGGGAGCCATAAAGGATACGCTCAAACTGAGCCGGTACATTCCGACCACGGATTTCGTGGAGCGGGGCGAACAGACGCCCGACGGAAAGGGCGAGATTCTGGTGGGAGACACCAATCGGGCCCTGACCCGGAAATATCTGGACCAACTCGGCCCGAACGAATACATTGTGGCATATGACAGCGGGGCATACATCCTGGTCGGGGAAAACGACCGGGCCACGATGAAGGCGATTGAGGTATTCATGGAATATTTTGCCAAAACGGTTTCAAAAACCGGATATCTGCCCGAAAAACTGGAACTGAAAGGAGAATACTCGTTTGTGAACGTTCTGAAAACCGAAAACGGGGTTTTGCGCTGCGCCCGCTATCGCGCGACCGAACTGCTTCAGACCGGAGGCGCCTCGGGTGCGGAAGCCGTTCTTCTGGGGACGCTGCAGGGACTGGTGTGCAATCTTTCCAGTCAGCAGATCCTGATTACCGCGGGAACCGTGAACGCTTTTCTCCCCTATATCAAGGACTGGGGCGTGGAGGTATCCACGGCCAACGAGGACGGAAAGAGCTGGAACACCGAACGGCTTCTGAACCACTATGCTTCATTGCTGGACGGATACATTCTTTGCGACTCCTCGTTCAGCACCGAGTCGATGAATGTGGCCGTCAGCCTGAGCGGCGTGCTGAACGCGGTGGCCGTTCCGGACAATTGCGAAAAGATGGCGAAGGATGCCGGGCTCACCATGATTCTGGACGTGCGCGGAAAGGACGACCGGTGGCTGCGTTCCTCCGAATATTTCAGCCGTCTTTCCAGAACCGTGGCGGTTGAACAGCCAATCAGCCTGGCGCCCAAACTGGTGGACGTCGCGGCGATGACAGGGGCGTATTTCTCGTTCTACGACGGACAGGACAGCAAGGAACACGACGAGAAATTCGATTTTCTCGATGACGGAGCGGTGGTGTACGGATACAACAATACGCTCGGAGAATTCTCGACCGTCGCGTCTTTTTCGGGAATGAATCTGCAGATGATTCCCTCCGACCACGCGTACAACGTCTCCACGTTGAGTTCTTTTGAATGGGATGACACCCAGCAGAAGTCGGTCTATGAAGGGGAAGGGAAAGTCAGCGGCAAGCATACCGTCACGTTCCTTCTTTCGGACGGCGACAACGTGCAGTGGCTTCTCAACGGCATGATGACGGATTCCCGCTGGTACGGATCGTCTTTGCGCGGGGATTTCCCCATGAATTACGGCGTTCCGACGGCCGCTGCGTATCTGACCGCCCCGGCTCTCAAATACCTGTATGACAGCGCCACTCCGAGCGATTACTTCGTTGCCGAACTGTCGGGCATCGGGTATACGTTCCCGTCCAAATGGTCCCAGGAGGCCAGGGATGAGATGGCGGCCTGTGCCGCACAGGCCATGGAAAAGGCGGATTGCAAATATCTGGAGATTCTGGACGACCACGGGTTTGAAAAGCAATATCTGGATTCCTTCCTCTTCGAGGACGCCATTGAGGGACTGTTTTATATCGATTACGGAAACTATGCCGAATACGGAGGAAAAATCGTCTGGGTCGGCGACAAGCCGGCCGTATCCGCCCGCTACCGTCTCTGGGCCGGTCTGAAGGACGGGGCAATCGAAACCATCGCCCGTCAAATCAATGCGGCTTCCACGAATCCGGGCTCGGCGGACGCGTATTCGTTTGTGATTGTGCATGCCTGGTCGGGCGTGGATGCGCAGGGCAACCAGGTAGACGGGGGCGACAGCATGGCCGGGGTCAAGGCGCTGATCAATCTGCTGGATGACGACGTCGAGGTCGTGACGGCCGACGAGTTCATGGCCCGCATCCGGGCCAACGTCAGACACTGACGGTCCGCTTCCGCAAAGGACAGAACAATCCCTGCCTGGCAGGGACAAAATCCCTGTCCGCAGGGACAGGAGAAGAGAACAGGCGACGCCCCGAAGCAAGGGAGCGGCGCCTGTTCTTCTTTTTCTATTTTTGAACTTTACGGATACAGGTTCGGTTCGTCCGGCTCGTTGATGGCGATGCGGGACAGAACGGTCAGCTCGGTCTGGGCCGAGGAGATGGAAAGACCGTTGTAGCGCATCAGGGAAGCCGCAAGGACTTCCGAGCGGAAGACGGAGAGCAGATAGTCGTCCGAACAGATGTTGTCCGCTCCGATGTTGCTCAGGAAGACGTCGGTGCAGTCGGCGATGTCCATCAGGCTCATGCAGCCGTAGGTGAACACGTTGGAAATCCGCTCGCCCTGCGCGTTCATCAGGGAGATGGTGATCAGGTTCGTTCTTGAGTGAGCGAAAGAATCGGTGTAGTTCGCGTATCCGCCCCAGGCACGGACCGGCTCTGCGGTGGTGTTGTACAGAACGGTCGCGTTGGCCATGCTGTTCTTGATCACTCCGTTTTTGCCGCCGGCCGCGATGATGTTGTAATAGCACCATGCCATAAGTCCCGAGATGTAATGGTTGTCGCATCCGCGGAAATCAATTCCGTATCCGGATCCGGCAATCATGCAGTTTTCCACATAGACGTTTTCTCCTTCGCCCCGGACGGCATAGACGCTTTTGCATCCGTCTTGTGCAAGGGCGGCGCTGTCGTTGCGGATAAAGAGGACTTTGATGCCGCTCATTCCCGCGTTTTTGGAGAGCGTAATCGCGGCTTTGTCGACGTTGTGATGGTATTCGGAACCGGTTCCGTAGGTTACGTAAAACGTGGTGCCGACGTCCGTATCGGTGTCGCAGGCGGTGCGGATGGCGTTGGAGCCCCGCAGTTCCACCCCTTCGGGCACCGTAACCGGCCGGTCGAGCAGATAGGTGCCGGCCGGGACGTATACGATTCCGCCGGTTTTGCCGGCCTTGTCGAGCACATCCTGCAGCAACTCGGAGGAGTCGATTTCATACGTGTCGAGCAGGGACGCGGTGTAAAGCTGAGCCTTGGGAACGATGTGCCGCGCGTCCGTTGCCCCGGTCGTGTCGGGGGCAGTCACGGTGTTGTCCAGGCAGTCCGTGATGTGAATTCCTTTGGTCTGTCCCAGATAAGTGGTGTCCGAGGCTTTGATATAGCCGGTTGTGGTGTTTTCCACGGCATAGACGCTGCCTTCCAGCGTCGCGTGGGTGATGACCATGCCCCAGCGCTGGTCGAGCTGTTTGACGTACATGCCGTAATCGCAATCGCGGACCTGCAGATCGTAGAACGAGCCGGCAAAGGAAATGCGGAATCCGTCGTCAATGAACAGTCCGTATTTCAGATCCGAAAGGGAAACCGAAGAGAACTCGGTCCATTCCAGGTCGCCCATCTTCATGCCGATGGCTCCGCCCCGGGTGGCCGCGGCGATCTGTTCGCGCGTATAGGTTTTGTCCAGACGGCAGTTGCTCCAGAAATCCGGGCTGATTTCGTATTTCTCCACGATTCCGACGTCGGCTGAATTGTACAGCGCCACACCGGTATGGAGATAGGTTCCGTACACGTCGCGGATGGTCATCTGGGAACAGGTGTTCTGCCCGTCCAGCGCAGCTCCGATTCCGGAGTAGGCGTTGAGAATCGTGACGTGCTCAATGGTGGAAAGGCCGCCCCGCTCGGCGTAAATCGCGTGGGGATAAATCTTCGGGGCCGTGGGGTCCTGTTCGGGGAAGAACAAAGTAAGGCCGCGCAGGCCGTCCCGGCCGCCCATGCGGATCACGCCTTTTTGCAAAGCGTCCTCCTCGGTCTGCTGTTCCTTGGGATAAAGCATCAGGACGGTTCCGTAGGACCGTCCGTCCCGGACCTCCTTCGGATTCTGCCAGTCGCCCTGAAGCGTGACATACTTGGGCATGGTCAGGGTCCCGTTGATCCGGTATGTTCCCACCGGGAGAAACACCGTTCCGCCGCCGAGCTTGGACATGGCGCTCAGCGCGGCCTGGATGCCTTTGGTGCTGTCCTTGGCTCCGGTCGGGTCGATGTCATAATCGCTTGCCAGGATGTCCGCGACGACGGGGTAGTCGGTGGGGTAGAGGGTTTGTACGATCTGCGCGTTGCCCGGGTCCTTGCGCAGGGATTCCAGTTTCTCCAGATAGGCGGCCCGTTCATCCTGCTCCCGCTCCTCTGCGGTATAGGTTCCGTGAACCGAAAGGCCGGCCGGAATCCGCAACAGATCCGGGGAGGGGGATTCTGGCTCGGTTCCGTCGTACTGCAGCACGTCGGTCAGAAAGTGCCGTGCGGCGACCTTGGTGATTTGGTCGTCGTAGCCTGTGATGACGATCTTGTTGCCGTCGACCCGGATGATGTATTCGTCCGGCCCCAGTTCGGACTGAGCCCGGACGGATTCGGGACGGTTGGTCGGCCCGATCAGCACTTCAAAGAGTTCTGCATAGGCCTGGGTGGTCGTGTCGTCGTTCGTCCAGTCGGTTGCGATCCTGACCTTCGAGGAAGCGGCTCCGCTCAGAGTCAGGATGGCCGTGCGAACCAGAACGGCAGCCTGTTTGACGATTTCCTCCCGGTCAACGTCCGGGCGGATAAAGGTGTACCGGAAATCTCCGTTTTCTTCCCACAGGTCCAGGTAAGCGGTTGGGGAAGGCTGACTTTTCGTGTCGGTTTCGGGGCTCTCCGTCCTGGTGCAGGCGGAGAACAGGGGAAAGGACAGGCACAGCAGCAGAATGCAGGCGATTGTGCGGATAGACGGCTTGTTCATCGGAGCCTCCTTTGGTGTTTATTTCGGATCCAGAAGGGATTGGACCAGTTTCCGGTCGGGTTTGATATAGGCCGACCAGTTGGTGTGGTAAATGACGTAACCGGGCTTTGCGGCCGGGGGCTTCTTCAGATTCCGGACCAGGGTGTAGTCCACCGTGACGAAATCCGCGTCCGCGCCTTTGGAATTGCATGCGGCTATCTGGGCCGCTTCGGTGAAGTCCTGCTCCGACGGTTCCTGACCGGGCAAAAGCCGGTCGCAAAGAAGAATGACGTGGGAGCCGGGCATGTTCTTGACGTGGAACCAGTAATCAAAACGGGACGCCACCTTGAAGGAAAGACGGTCGTTCTGCAGGTTGTTTTTTCCGCACAGGACTTCCAGCCCGCCCGAAGTGCGGTAGCGCAGGGGGGCAGAGGCGGTCTTGCGCCCCTGGTCTTTCCGTCTGACCCGGGACGCGTAGCCGTTTTCCTGGAGTTCGGCCCGCAAATCCTCAAAATCCTGTTCGGTCGCGGCGCGGTCGAGCGCGTCCGAAACCGTGGAAAGATAGGTCAGTTCGGCCTCGCCCAGTTCAATCTGCCGGCTCAGCTCGATTCTGGCGTTGCAGGCCTTGGTGTATTTTTTGTAATAGGCCTGTGCGTTCGCCGCGGGCGAAAGCCGAGTGTCCAGAGCGACGGTCAGCTCGGCGTAGGCTTGCTTTTCCTCGTTCCAGTCGCTGTAGTCGGTCAGGGTGACCGAAGCCTTGCTTTGCTTGAGAGTGTACAGATTGGAGGTGATCAGGTCGGCGGTCTTTTTGTAGGAATCGGCTTTTTCGCAGCGCTTCAGTTCCTCTTTTTGAAGCTGGAGTTTTTTGGCAATCCGGTTCTGGGCGTTGGTCAGCAGATGCACAAGGTCGGACGCAGACTGCCGGACGTGGTTGACCCGGTCCTTTTCGGCGTAGAAGGTTTCGAGCAGCGCGCTGCAGGAAGGAAAAGAGACAAGTTCAAAGGAAGTAAGGTCCTTGTATTGGGTCAGAGGGAGAAAGGCGTATTCCTGCGGCTTTCCGTCGTGCAGCACCATACAGGGGGAGGAGCGGCGGGACAGCAGCATCCGGCGCAGGTCCCGGAAGGCTTCCAGGAGCCGGTCCGGACGGATGGAACCCAGGGGCGCGTCGCATACTCCGCAGGCCTGAAAGCAGAGTTCCCTGCAGACCGAGGACGACAGACCCTGCAGGGTCCGGGACAGAAAGACGTCGCCCGGCATGTCGGGCGCTCCCTTTTGCAGAAGGGCCAGAAAGGCGCCTTCGTCCAGCTCCAGCGGGTTGGCTTTTCCCTGGGAGGGAGGCAGTTCGTATTTCATTCCGGGCAGGATCTGACGGACGCTGGAGGTGGCGAAATCGATCGGCTTGAGCGCGGACAGGATTTTTCCGTCCCCGTCGGTGAAAATCAGATTGGAATAGGTGCCCATAATCTCGGCAATCAGCTGTCTTTCGCAGGGGAATCCCATTTCGTCCCGGGACTCGAAACGGAACCGGCAGGCCCGCTCAAAGCCGAACTGTTCGGCCCCCTTCAGTCTGGCGCCGGTCAGATGCTTGCGCAGGAGCATGCAGAACATCGGAGGCTTGGCCGGACTGGCCTTCGCTTCGGTCTGGAACCCCACCCGGGGGTTGCTGCCGCCCAGATGGAAAAGCAGTTTCTTTCCTCCCGCGGCGGTGTGCGTCAGCAAAACGATTTCGTCTTTCTCGGGCTGGGTGATTTTTTCTACCCGGGCCCCTTCGGCCGATGCGTTGATTTCCGCCAGGACCGAGGAAAGAAAAGCGGCGTCAAATGCCATTTGCGTCACCTCCGTAAAGAATCCGGTCCACTTCCTCCAGGGACCGGAACGCGCAGTAAGGCTGGTCGGATGCCGGCAGAGCCTGCGCCTGCGAAAGCGTGCTGACGCCGGTTTCCACGAGCACCGAGGCGAACCCGTTGCGCGAACCGAAGAAAATGTCGGTGTCCAGCCGGTCGCCGAACATGACCATTTTGTCCTTCTTTGTGCCGAAACGCTCGGAAATGGTGTCGATGGCATAGGGAAGGGGTTTGCCCAGGCATACGGGTTGAACCCCGGTCGCGGTGGCCAGCAGGTCGCAAATGGCTCCGGCATCCGGAATCCATCCGTGATTGGACAGATAGACCGCGTCATGATGCGTGGTGAAAAACGGAACGCCCGAGCGGATCAGGTTAGCGGCGTAATAGAGTTTGTCATAGGTCAGGGTAAAGTCCAGACTGACCAGAACCAGGTCGGCTTCGAACCGGGGAGGCTGTGCGGTAATCGGGTCGGTTTCGGGGACGGGTGCCTCGGCCAGCTCAATCCCGGCTTTTCGGCAGTCCGCTTTCAGATCCTCGGTTCCGAGCAGGAAGACTCGTTTCCCTTTATGGCAGCGGCACAGGTAGGATACCGCCACGTCCCCCGAAGTCAGGATTTCCTTCTCTGTGGGTTCGAATCCCATTCCGGTCAGCTTGCGCAGATAGGATTCCCGGTTCAGGGAGGCATTGTTGGTGTAGAAAAGGACCTGTTTGCCGTCCCGGCGCAGGTTGCGGATAAAGCGGATGGCGAAGGGGAAGGGGTCGGTCCCGAGATAGACGGTGCCGTCCATGTCGAAGATGAAGAGTTCTTTGCTTTTCAGAGTCTCTTTTATGCGGTCCAGATTGGTTTCCATACATGTCCTTAACTGAAATAAAATGAAATATACAATAGAATTATACCACGCTTTGTCCGGATTTGGGTGCTGTTTTCGTTCTTTTTGGAAAAACGTTGCGGATTGACGCCGAAAAATGCATTTTTGGCAGATTGGTTGTCCGGAGATTCGCGGGTCCGGACCGTAGAGCGGGAAAAGTACGGCTCTGCAGGAGGCGCCTCTTTTGGTTGACAACGGACGGGGATGATGCTAAAATAACGGCGGGGAATCACCCCCACTGGAGAGACAAATGAAACGTATAGTTTGTGTTTTGCTGGCAGTGTTCATCTGTGCCGGCGTTTTTGCGGCCTGCGGAAAACAGGACGCGGAACCCGAAACAGGGAAAAAAGCGGAAACAGAGTCCGAAAAGGCAGGACAGGATTCCGAGACTGAGGGAGAAACCGGGGTCAAATCGAATTTGCCTGACCGGGCCGATTGTGATTTTGATTTCAACGTGGTGCACTGGACCATCGAGGGGCAGGGAGTCGGCGAGGACTGGATTCCCTGGGAAGAAATTTCGGTGGCCGAGGACAACGGGGAAGGCATCGTGAAGGCCGTGTTCGACCGGAACAACGAACTTGAGGAGAAATACGGCATCCGCGTGATCAGCACCTATGAGAATGCCGAAAAAATCACGCATATCATGGAGGACGGAATCCGCACGGGAGACAATCCGTATCAGATGGTTGTACAGCGCGGTTACCAGTTCCAGTTTCTGATGACGCAGAAGGCGTTTGCGGACCTTTCGTCCCTGAAATACGTTGAACTGGATAAACCCTGGTACAATCAGGACACGGTGAACACGTTCACTTTCGGAGGAAACACCCTCATCGCCACATCGGACATGCTTCTTCTGGACAAGTCCGCCACGGCGTGCATGTTCTACAACAAGGACGCGGCCGAGTCCCAGGGCTATGCGGGCAATCATTTTTATTCGTTGGTAAACAATTACAAATGGACGCTGGAGGAAGCGGTGGCCGTTATGGAGAACGCGTACCGGGATGCAACCGGCGACGGGTACTCCAGTGACGACTTCTTCGGAGCGGTCGGAACCGACAGTCCGATGCATTATCTGCTGAACGGAGCGGGAGAGCGGTTCTGCACAACCGATCCGGACAAGTATCTGGTTTACACCTTTGGCAAGGAGCGGGTGTTCGATGTCGTGGATGACACTCTGAACGATCTGATCCTGAACAAGACTTTCCTTTCCAGCCGGAACGGATACGAGGTCAGCGGGGTGAACGAGGCGTTCATGGCCGAGAGATGCCTTCTGGCATATGGAACGCTGAAAAACGTCCTGGTTCTGAGAAACATGGAAGCTCCGTACGGCATTCTGCCGATCCCCATGTACGAAGAATCCCAGCATCAATACTATTCGGAGGTCTCTCCGCACCGCGGCTCGCTTTTTGCGGTTCCTCTGCTTGCGACCGAGGACGACGAGGAAGCGGACAAGATCGGACTGGCCATTGAGGGGTTGTCCTATATCTCCAGTTATACGGTTTATCCGAACTTCTATAATGTGGTATTGGAAGGAAAGGGAACGCGGGATCAGGAATCCAGGGAAATGCTGAAACTGATTTTTGATACGCGGGTCAACGATATCGGTATTATCTTTGATTTCGGCCTGTTTGCGAATGCGATTTTGAGTCTGCCGAAAAAACCGGCCGCGAACATCGGTTCCCTCTGGGCCGAAAACGAGGATGTTGTTCTGACCGAAATGGAAAAAACCATCAAAGCTTTGAAAGGCGTGAACGAATAAACCCTGAGGGACAGTCCCGGAAAGGAAATGAAAATGGCACAGAGCAGGCTGATAGGAAAATATCCCGTGATCGGAATCCGCCCCACCATAGACGGGCGTAGGGGAAAGATTCAGGTTCGGGAGAGCTTGGAAGAGCAGACCATGCAAATGGCTGCGAGCGCGAAAAAACTGATTGAAGAGAACGTCCGCTATTCGAACGGCGAGCCGGTCCGTGTGGTTATTTCCGATACGACCATCGGGCGGGTGGCCGAGGCTGCCGCCTGCGCCGACCAGTTCCGCCGGGAAGGTGTGGATATCACGCTGACCGTAACGCCCTGCTGGTGCTACGGAGCGGAGACCATGGATATGGATCCTCTGACCATCAAGGCCGTCTGGGGCTTCAACGGGACCGAGCGCCCCGGAGCGGTCTATCTGGCCAGCGTGCTGGCTACCCATACACAGAAGGGCCTTCCCGCATTCGGCATTTACGGTCATGAAGTCATGGACGCGGACGCCGAGGGCATTCCCGGGGATGTGGCGCAGAAAATTATGCGGTTCGCGCGCGCTGCGGTCGCGGTCGCGACCATGCGGGGAAAATCCTATCTTCAGATCGGCTCGGTGACCATGGGCATCGGGGGCAGTATCATCAGCCCCGAGTTCTTCGAAGAATACCTCGGCATGCGCGTCGAAAGCGTGGATGAGGTGGAAATCATCCGTCGGATGACCGAAGGTATTTACGACGAGGAAGAGTATCAGAAGGCACTGGCCTGGATTTCCGCCAAGTGCCGTCCGGATTTTGACAAAAACCCCGAGTCGCTCCAGAAGAGCGCGGAGCAGAAGAAAAAAGACTGGGAATTCACGGCCAAAATGGCCTGCATTATCAAGGATCTGTTCAACGGAAACCCGAAGCTTCCGGCCGGATACGAGGAAGAAGCGGTCGGGCACAACGCCATCGCGGGCGGCTTCCAGGGACAGCGCCAGTGGACGGATTTCTATCCGAACTGCGATTTCCCCGAGAGCATCCTGAATTCCTCGTTCGACTGGAACGGAGCCAGGGAGCCTTATATCCTGGCGACCGAAAACGACACCCTGAACGGAACGGCTATGCTGTTCGGCAAACTGCTGACCGGACGCGCGCAGATGTTTGCGGATGTCCGGACCTATTGGTCGGGCGCCTCGGTCAAACGGGTTACCGGCTATGAGATTGAGGGCAAAGCCAGGGAGGCGGACGGATTTATCCATCTGATCAACAGCGGAGCTTGCTGCGTCGACGCCTGCGGGGAAGTGAAGGACGGACAGGGCAACCCTGTAATGAAACAATGGTGGGACATAAACGACCGGGACATCGATACGATGATGAAGGCAACCACCTGGCCCTATGCCGACCTCGGGTATTTCCGCGGAGGCGGTTATTCCAGCCGCTTTCTGACCCGGGCGCAGATGCCTGCGACCATGATGCGGATCAACCTGGTCAAGGGGCTGGGTCCCGTCATGCAGATCGCCGAGGGCTGGACCGTCTGTCTGCCCGACGAGGTCAGCGATATTCTGTGGAAGCGGACGGATTACACATGGCCCTGCACATGGTTTACACCGCGGGTGATGGACCGGAACGGATTCCGCAGCGCCTACGATCTGATGAACAACTGGGGAGCGAACCACGGGGCAATCAGCTACGGGCACATCGGCGCGGATCTGATTACCATGTGCTCCATGCTCCGCATTCCGGTCTGCCTGCATAATCTGGAGGACGAGGAGATATTCCGTCCTTCGGCCTGGAATGCATTCGGACAGGACAAGGAAGGGCAGGACTACCGGTCCTGCGCGGCTTACGGCCCTCTCTACCGGAATATCCGTTGAGCCTTTTGAACCGAAAAATCAGCCGGCATGAGGCAGGAGAATTATCCTGCCTCTGTTTTTGGCTGTTTTCTTATGTGTTTGTGCGTCTGAGGCGGTCCGAATCCCGATGTACATCGTTGCGGCGACCGCCATTCATATGTACGATATGAAAACCGGCGCCATCGCCCAGAGTAATCCCGTTATGCAGGCGATTCAGGCGTATGCCGACGAGAAGACGGCTGAGAAACGGGCGCAGGAAGGCAATGAAAATTACACCTTCACCTATGCGCCCAAAGATGTGGAAGTGTTCCGGGGAAAGTCGTATTTCGGCTTGTCCGGCGTCGGTTTTGTCGAATACGATCCCAAGACTCAGGAAGTCGTCATCTTTGATTCGGACTACATCAAGGCCCACGTCAGCAAGACGGTCGGGGAGCCTGACCTTTCCATTACCGCCACGATTCGCTCCATGCGGAGCTTTGATGATTTTCTGGCCCTGGGAACCAGCCGGGCCCTGATGAAATTCGACGGGACCGGGTATCCCGAAGGGCTCAAGGGAGAGGATATCCCCTATGTGGCCCGGATCATCTGCTGTGCCGACTGCTTTGACGCTATGGCGTCCAAGCGTGTCTACAAAGAGCCTTTCTCCCTGGAGAAGATTATCAGCGAGTTTGAACGCTGTTCGGGCACCCAGTTCGATCCGAAAATCTCAAAAGTGGTCGTAGACCTGATTGTGACCGGAAAGCTGAAGCCGTATACAGCCGAGAATACCTATCTCGGCAGTGACGGGAAGACGCATCGGATCAAACAAAACGAGGAGTAAAAGTAGCACTCTTCGAAAAAGGATTATCGGCGGGTCAGTTTTCGTCCAAAAGAGAATACAAAATGGCTCTTTAAGGACGCAACTTGATGTACAAATTATTCACAAATTTTTCATTTGTGATTCACTTGTAAAATGTATACTATTCGTTTGCGTTGATAGATTTGTTTTCAAATCTCTTGCTTTAAGCTCAACGATTGTGACTAAATCAATAGACCGGAGGATAGAATCAATGAAAAAATTGATGCAATCAAAAAAGATGCTCATTTCTTCAATTGTGTCTCTATGCTTATCCATTTTCATGTTGGGTACAGTATCTATCGCCTGGTTTACGATGAATAGGGAAGTCGGAACGTCTGGGATGTCTATGGCTATTTCTGGAATGCCGTTTGAAATTGAGGTTCGTGGACAGTATATAGAAAACGAGAGTGATTTTGGATTAGTAAATGACTATATATCTGGCACATATGGTAGTGACGCAGTATATGAAAATGGCGAACAGCCGGATGAAAACTACCAGTATTTCCGTGCAACAGCGTTGAAAGACAAGATTATATGGAGAAAAGAAACACAGGATGAAGCACATGGTCATTATACTGACGGCTTGGAGCCTAATTCGTGTGGAGAACTCAAGTTTTGGGTGGTTGCAAAACAAGCAGGATTTCATGATTCAACTTTTGTGTTTGATATAAAAGGATATCATGCTGTTACTCACATTGAGACTCAGAACGGTGTTTCGGTAGAAATTGTGGATGATGTTTATGAAATAAATGACTCTCTTGGCAACTATGTTACAGAAGACCCCACGCTGACCTCAAGTATGGTTCAGAAAAAAAAAGAAGCTCTTTCATATATCCAAGGACATATATTGTTCTTTAGAAACAAAGATGAAAACGGATATTACTCTGGATTCCTTGGAACAGACAGATCTTTTAAACTGTCAGATGTTTATACAGAAGAGAACGGAACATATTTTACATTAGGCGAAAAAAAACTTGTTACCGTTTATTGGAAATGGGCTAACACTTTTGAACAGATGATATATGATTCGAGCTATAGCAGTTATTCTCCAATTTTAAGGAATGCATCGTCTGCTGATAGAACAGCACTTTACTCGTATATGCAGCCAAGTAATAATTCCATGTTTTTTGGATTGACAAACAGTGAAATCACCAGTGATTTGTCTATTGTTCAAACAAATGGGGAAGGCTTTTTAGCGGCCGTGACGCAGTTGTCAAATGCATATAATGACGCCGATCAGGAGATTGGTGATAAAGTGGATTATATTATAATTGAAATGACCACAGATAATTAAACAAGCATGGGCTTGAAAAATACAGGCGAAAGGAGGGGGCAGCATGACAGTTAATGAAGATAAAGAAGAGATTTTCGATGAAAGCAATCAGCTGAAAAATAATAAATCGAAAAAGAAAAACAAGTTATCTGTTTCTAAAAAAGTCCAATTGATCATAGCTTCAATGTGTACATTAGCTGTTATGATAGGACTCCCGGTATATGCCTGGCTTTCATATCAAATACAGGTGGCAGAATTACAACGAATAAGAGAACCCGATCTTTTATATATTACTGCTGCAAATGCTGAAGATGTTAAGTTTTTTGACTTGTCATCAATCAAAGTGGAAGACGGGGAAGGAAATGTTATTACAGAACCAGAATATTACCCGTTTGCAGTAGCTGGAAAATATATTCATAGTTTTACTTTACAGATGGCGCATACAACCAATAACCCGTTTATTTATAAGATTTACGAAGGCATAGCATATGCATCTAAAGATGATGCCGAGACAGCTGCCGGAGAAGGCGGTGTTGTTGTAGAGTATAAACTGAATGGAGAATGGGATACTCTGGAAGAAAATGGCGTTATCTTTTCGGGAGAACCGGTTCCTATTGAAAAGAGCACAACTCAGACTTCGGTTTATATTGTAAAAGGAGCAGAGCTTGATGCTTTAAAGTATGGAGGTGGCCATTATCTTAACGAGAAAACCGAAGACGGTCGCCGTCTGGCAACGGACACATATCATGAAAAGTCCTATAATGGATATGATCATCTTGTGAAATATGAGGAGCCTTTATATTGGCAGTGTACAGGCATACCAAGCCTTCCGGAAAATTCAGAATATGTCGGAAGTCCTTTCTTTAAGACATTTATTCTTGAAATATCATGGAGTGCAGCGGATGTAACTGCAGGCAGGATTGGTAATGATAAAGAAACCGATATTGTCTATTTATGCGCTTTTAAAAAATAAATGATTGAGGGTTTGAAAATATTGATGGAAGGAGGCATACAGGATGCAATCAATTAAGAAAGCATGGAAGTTTGTAAGAAAAAACTGGATAACATTCTGGATGCTTGTTTCTGTAATTATAGCTGTATGCTTTGTTGCGTATGCCAGATATTACGAGAACACAAATGTGACTAAAAGAGTGGTGGCTACTCAAAAGGGTGAAAAAAGCATGTTTTCATCGA
Organism: Clostridia bacterium; assembly: GCA_017455185.1. Taxonomy (GTDB): domain Bacteria; phylum Bacillota; class Clostridia; order Oscillospirales; family CAG-272; genus RUG14240. The sequence continues at coordinate 3,342 of JAFTBN010000021.1, read as the reverse complement.
TCCTCCTCAGTACTTCGATGCCGCAACAAATTAGAACGGTAGGAGCGGATGAGGCAAGTGCCCAGTATTTTGATATCAGTATCTATGACTATGATTTCAAGAATCCAGGTTCTGAATATCGGACGGATATAGATTATGACTTGACAGTCACCTTTTATAATGGCACAGGTACACAAGCTTTGACTTCTGAACAGATAGGTGCGTTGATAGGAACAGACGCAGTTTCTTTATATGGATTTAGTGGTGCTTCAATAGAGGCGAACCCATTTCTTACAGTGGATAAAGATACGGCTGAGGCGGATCGTACTTATCATCGGACGGTTACTAAGGCTCAGAAAGTTGACTCGTTCAGATTGTATCTTCCCATATCTATGAAGGATAAAGATATAAGTGTTAAGGTTGTTGCTTCCCCTGATGGATATAACGATTTGCCGGAAAGCATCGGCGCAGTTTTTTTAATTAAAGCACAGTCTTTTGTTACAATAAGCGGATGGCATGGTGAATTTAATGATGACAAGAGCATTCCTTTGTCACAGTATGATGGGTTTAATTACATCATAATAGGAAATGGTAAATCTGAAGGTAATCTAATTTGGGATAGTACTCTTGTTGAGCCAAATATGCAACAGGTCAATGCCATAAAAAAAGAGGGAGCAATAATAACCTCAAGCGGTGATATTAAATCTATTACTTTAAGCCTGGATTCGGCAGATAATGGTGGTAGATATGTTATACAGTTTTATGTAATGAATTATGGAAGTGGAAGCGGAAGAGCGAGTATTGATTCACTGAACTGGTCTCAATTCGCTGATTCCAATACAGGTGCGGTTCGTTTTGTGGAAACAACTCCGTAGTTAAATAACAATTATTGGAGCGTGATGAGCATGCTGAATAAAAGAAAAAGAAAATTAAAAAGAATAATAATAAGTATGTTAATCGTTGTAATCATGGTTTTTACAGAGGCTCAGTTTGGATGGCTTTCTGATGTATTGAATGACGATTCAATTGTCAGAAAAGTATATGCGGCACCGTCATATGATTCTGTAAGTAGAGTGGTTACTATTGAGTCGGCTCAAGATTTGGTTGAGTACTCAGCACTGTACTATTCAGAAGATGACCATGAGAATGATACGATTTTTATTAATTGGACAGCTACAGCTGCTTTAACTGGTTTTCAAAGTATTGGTAGTGATTCAAAACCGTTTAAGGGTAAAATACTATTCTATTCTACGGCTCCTAAAATATTTGTTACCAGTGTGCCTATTTTTGGTACTGTATATGATAGTGTTCAAATAGTCCAGCAAATCGGTGCTTCTGAAATTGCAACTGATATTACTATTGAAAAGTCTGCAATGAATGAGAATGAACCTCTATTTGCAAAAGTGGTAAAACATGATTCGGCTGCAACAACTATTGTCAGTGCAGATACGGCACCTGGATGGTATGTTAATACTGCCATTTATAACGATGGCCAGTCTGATTGGGCACGTAGTCATGCCGGCTTTATTGAGGAAATAGAAGATGGAGCTATGGTTTCCATCACTATTCAGGATGATGCAAAAACATCTGATGAAAATGTTGAAATCAAGAATGATGATGATGTTGGAATAATCTGTGGTAAACTGGGAGTAGGGTCACAATTAAAAGCATCATATTCGGGAACTAACACAGATTATAGTATAGAATCATCAGGAGGGCATGCAGGAGGATTTGTAGGCTCCATGGCATGCGGAAGCAGCTTCGATTTGACGGTAGCTTCTAATCCTCAAACAGTTCAGGCGGCTTTTGTTAAGACAACAGCTTCTGGAAAATATGCAGGAGGATTAGTTGGTTACAACGCCGGAGGAGAAGTCACATTAAACACTACTGGTACATATCAGGTTAATCAGATGATTTCAGGTATAGCCGGAGAAGGCGGACTGTATGGATATTATGAGGTTCCGTCTGGTGATACACGATCATTTGATGTAAGTGATTATGATATCAATTGCTTATTGAACAGTACGACTGCAGCGACCGGATTTGCTGGAGGCTTATTTGGTGTGCTCAAAAATAATGGAACTGTTAGTATTGATGGAGGTAGCGGAAGGACTACTATTACATCTGATCTTAATACTATAGGAACAGATTCTACGTACAAAGAATCAGCTAAATATGGTGGTATTATTGGTCAATATCGTACTGGAAATGTATTAACAAATACAATTTCAATTTCAAATATTGATGTAGATGCAAATAATACAAAAGGAGCTGCTTCTTATGGCGGGTGTATTGCTGATTCCGCTCATTTAGCATACATTGAATTTGATAATATTACTGTAGCTTCAACCGGCCACGGTGAAAGTGGAGGTAGGTTTGCCGGGTTGATCAATTCTGCAAAATATTCATATGTTTATGCAAAAAATATTACCGTTGGAAGTTCAACAGATGTTATTCAGGAATATAATGGTGCAGGTTTGATAGATAATCTCGAAAATGGCGTGCTTAGAATGAGTGATTCAATCACCCTTACTAATGGAAGACCCGAATCGTCAGCAGCGAACGGACAGATTGTTGCTTTTCGAGACAATGCTTTGATATATGCAGATGCAGGTTGGACTTTTTCAAGAAGCAATGCGTCAGTTGACAATGTCGGCTCCTGGGGTGATGTTCTGGTTTTTAATACCGGTTCACAGGCTTCTGGTGGAGATCTTGTTAAAGCAAATGTCTTGACAGAAAATGCAAATCATACAATTACTATTGGAAACCCTACAACAGCAAATGTAATCGCAGATGAAGAAGATTTTGCTAAGATATCAATTTTATCTCAAATTGATATTGGTTCTGCAACTTCACAAAACAGAATTCTCAGCGGAACGAGTATAGCCGCTGGTACGGCATTATCATTATCGAGTGCCGCTTCCATTGATTTGAGGGGCACTGGGCTAAAAGGGATAACGCGTGATAATGGTACGACAACATACAGTGGGGCGACTTTTGCTGGTAACAATGGAACTGTAAAACTTGAAGTAAAGAATGTTGGCAACAAGCCCATATATTTTCATAAACTTAATGGTTTATTTGGAAAGGTAAGTGGAACAACCTTCAGCAATCTTTCTATGGACGGAAGCATGGAAATTAATGCAAAGCAGGATGGTATCTATGCGGGTTCATTTGCTGCGGAAGCCTCAGGGGCGTTAAGCCTTAATTCTTGTAATACAGCTAGTGTAGCGTCTCATTCATTTTTAAAGTTAAAAACGATTTTTATGCTAAATAGATTAATTTAAGTATTGACAATTTTCGTCCATCGTGCTAAAATAAATATGATAATTAGCACAAAGGGGGACTGGGACGATGTCAATC